>CAZPYK010000005.1:0-53437 GCA_964590755.1 uncultured Ruminococcus sp.
CCCTCGACCGGCGCCGCCTTTTCGAAAAAGGCGGGCGAAAACTTTCGGCAATTTGGCGAGACCGTTTGTTTGGTCCGCAACCTGTGCCGCCCATAGGGCGGCGGAACGGAGACACGTATGAATTACGATATTTTCATCTCATATAAATGCTCGGACGACCGCGGCGGCAAGACCCCGGATCACGCCATAGCCAAAGAGCTGTACGAGGCTTTGACAGATCTGGGGTACAGCGTTTTCTTTTCCTCCGACACACTGGAAAAGCTGGGCAGCTCCAGATATAAGCTGGATATCGACTCCGCGCTCGACAGCGCCAAGATAATGGTCGTCGTGCTGACACGCGCGGAATACGCCTCCTCTCATTGGGTAAGATATGAATGGGACAGCTTTTACAATGACTACCTTTCCGGTGTGCGCAACGAAGCCAACCTTTTCACCTTGACCTCGGGAGTCAACGTGAACGACCTGCCGCGCACACTAAGAAACGTGCAAAATTTCGATCACTCGGAGGGGATCGCACGTCTGTGCGGCTTTATCGGCAGTGCTCTGACTCCGAAAACGCACCAAGCACCGCCGACAAGCGAGCAAGAGGACTCGAACGGCAGCATTTCCATAATCACCGGACGCCGGATAACACGCGATGACATTCGCGAAGCCGTTATGCTTGACAGTTTAGTCTATGACGATATATATCATGTCGATACGTCGCAGTGCGAGGATTGGTTTGCGGTCAATCACGACATCTACGTTATGGCAAAGGATGACAGAACGAACAAGGTCATAGCATATATAAACGTCTCTCCGGTCACCGATGAATGCTATGAGCGGATCAAAAACGGAGACTTTATCGACACCGGCATTACCTCGGATATGCTTCTCAGCTATGATATGCCATTTCCGTACAGCGTGTATTTTTCATCGATCGTCATTCACCCCGACTATCAAAATACGGATGTCTTCATGCAGCTCTTCAATGCGATCATCAAAAAATTCCTCTCTCTGGGCGAGCACGAGGTATATGTCAAGCGCATGATCGCAGATGCCGTAACCAAAAACGGAGAAAAGTTTTGTCGTCTCTTCGGCATGAGCAAGGTCAAGGGCAGCGACCATGATTCGACTCTGTACGAGATAACCATGATACCGCCGCGCTTCAGAGTGCTGTCAAAGATGTCAAAGCAATTATACGACTACTATCAAAGGAAATACACCGAGGCTCCGTATCTGTTTGATGCGGAATGATCGCGGAATTAAAAAACGGGGCTGTTGAAAAGATCCTTCGGATCTTTTCAACAGCCCCGTTATTTTGACCTTATCAGTCCTTGTGAGTCAGCTTTGCGATCTCGTCGACAAAGTTATCCTCTCTCTTTTCAATACCCTCGCCCTTTTCGTAAAGGTGGAACTCTCTGACCTTTATGTCGGCACCGAGCTCCTTGGCGGTGTTGGCGATATATGCGCCCACGGTGAGATCGTCATCGAGGAAGAAGGACTGCTCGTTGAGGCAGACCTGCTCGTAGTACTTGCCGAGCTTTCCGACGACTATCTTCTCAAGAATGTTCTCCGGCTTGTTGGCATTCTTCGGATCGTTCTTCATAGCGGCGATCTGAATAGCCTTCTCCTCCTCAAGCACATTCGCGGGAACATCCTCGCGGGTGATGTATGTGGGAGGGTTACCGGATGCGATCTGCAGAGCAACATTCTTTGCCATCTTTGCGAACTTTTCGTTTGCGGCGACCTCGGCGGTCGTCTCAAAGCCGACGATAACACCGGCAACTCCGCCACCGTGCACATAGGTGCTGGTGATGCCGTTAACAACGACAAAGCGTCTGATGCTTATCTTTTCGCCGATCTGGAAGATCATTTCCTGCAGCTTGTCGCTGACGGTGAGCTCACCGCCCAGATACTTGGCGGCAAGAAGAGCCTCGATATTTGCGGGCTTCTCGGCGATTATCGTCTTGAGCAGAGCCTCGACGAACTCGCGGAAGGAAGCGTTCTTTGCAACAAAGTCGGTCTCGCTGTTGACCTCGATCATAGCGGAGGTGTCACCGTCCTTGAGTATCTCAACAACACCGTCGGCGGCAATTCTGCCCTCTTTTTTGGCGGCAACTGCAAGTCCTCTTTCGCGAAGGACCTTAAGAGCCTTTTCCATATCGCCCTCGGCTTCTACCAGGGCTTTTTTGCACTCCATCATACCGATACCGGTCTTAGCGCGGAGAGCGGCAACGTCTTTTGCGGTAATAGCAGCCATTTTTTATCTCCTCTGTATCTTAAACTTGTTATTTGAAGCTTATTCGGCGTCTTCCTCTGCCTCGGCAGCGGACTTCTCTGCCTCGGCGACCTCGGCGGCGTCGGGCTCGACCTCGGCGGAATCGGCACCCTGTCTGCCTTCGATAACGGCGTCGGCAAGCACGGAGGCGATCAGCTTGATGGCGCGGATAGCGTCATCGTTGCCGGGGATGATGTAATCGGCATCATCGGGATCGCAGTTGGTGTCGACGATGGCGATAACGGGAATGCCCAGCTTCTTGGCTTCCTTAACGGCGTTGGCTTCCTTCTTTGTGTCAACAACGAAGATAGCGGCGGGAAGCTCGCTCATGTTCTTGATACCGCCGTAGTTTCTTTCAAGGTCCGCCATTTCCTTCTGGCGAGCGGCGGCTTCCTTCTTGGGAAGCAGATCGAGGGTTCCGTCCTCTGCCATCTTGGTCAGAGTGTTGAGACGGTTGATGGACTTCTTGATGGTCTTGAAGTTGGTCATCATACCGCCGGGCCAACGAACGTTGACATAGTACATGCCGCATCTTTCCGCCTCTTCCTTAATGGCATCGGTGGCTTGCTTTTTGGTACCGACGAAGAGAATGCTCTTGTTGTCGGCGGAGAGCTCGCGAACGTACATATACGCCTCGTCAAACTTTTTTACCGTCTTCTGAAGGTCGATGATGTAGATACCGTTACGCTCGGTAAAAATGTACTCCTGCATTTTGGGGTTCCATCTTCTGGTGTGATGTCCGAAATGGACACCTGCTTCGAGAAGCTGTTTGATGGTGATAACAGACATTATAATGTCCTCCTTCTGGTTTTTTCCACCACGCCGCCCCGAAAGCGGACAACCGCCGATCTCGGCAGCACCCGACCGCGTTTGCACGGCGTGTGTGTTGTGGGCTTTTTTCGTTGTATATACCGTTTTTGCGCGGCAAAAAGCCCGGCTGCATCGGATCACCTGTCTTTTCCGACACAAGCCTCAAGTATTATATCACATCTTTTATTTTTTTGCAATACCCAAAGCACAATTTACAATTTATTTACATTTTCAGCGCTTCTTCTCACGTTTTTTACCCATCTCAAAACCGCAGAGCTCGCCCTCGGGAATCTTTATCAGCACCGCATCCTCGCCAATGCATTCTATTTTGTCCCACGGAATTAGATATCTTTCCTCGCCGCCGAATCCCCAAAAACCGGTCTCGCGTCCGATGATGAGTGCGCAAAGCTTGCCGTCGCACACGTCGAATTCAAAATCACATGCATGCCCCAGCCTTGCGCCTCCGCACAGATCTATCACGTCCTTTTCTCGCAGCTCGCATGTCGTCATACGTCTCGTCATATCGGCACCTCACATTATAACATTATATATATAAAGCTTATTCGCAGACATCGAAAAAAATACACGTGACACCGCACAAGGAGCGGTGTCACGTGTATTGCCTTGCAAGTCGGATATTTTATTGAAGTATGGTGAAGAGTCCGCCGATGACGGGAAGCTCCTTCGCCTTGCCTTGCGCCGCGTTAACGATACCGATAACGGCGAGTGCGAGAGTCGCAAGATCGAGAAGCGTGAATGCCAGCGAAAGGACGGTTCCCAAAACGACTATACCACCCAGGAAAGAGGTGACTATTGCCGACGCTACGCTGATAACGACCTCGGCAATGAGAAGCACCAGCCCCTGATTGGCGTGGTAACGCGCGTATTTTGAGTTCTTTGCGGCAAGAATGGGAATGAGCACGAGAATTCCGAAATAGGAAAGCACTGCCATCACCTTGTTGCCGTTAATGTCCGCCGCGTCAAATTCGGCGGTCTTGTCGGGCGTGTTAAGTATTGCGTCAAAGCCGTTGCTCTTGTTTTGGCTTTGAGCTTGACCCTGTGTTGCGTTCTCTTCGGTGGGCGCACCGCACTTTTGACAGAACTTTACGCCGTCATCCAGCTGAGAGCCGCATTGCTTGCAAAATGCCATGATGTTGATTCCTCCGTATGTTTTAATTATTTTATGTTGAAAAATCGGGAACAAGATCGGATCTCGCCGTCAAGCGAATATCGAAAAGAGCGCCGCGTATCCGGCATTTACTATGGTCTCTATTATTTCCATCGACACAAGACCCACCACGATACCGAGCAAGAGCGAGGCGATCACCGCCGCGACCTTCACTATCAGCACGGCGAGCGCAAAATTGCGCATGCTCTTTTTTTGACATGCCACCGCCATTACGATGCCGGAAATCAGCCCGACTATCGGAATGCACCAAAGCAGCATACATCCGACATATGCCCATATGCCGATGGGCTTTTCAAGCTCCGGATTCGGTGTCGTCGACATCGGTGCGGGCGCAGGCGCGGGTGCGGGCGCAGGTGGAGACGTCGGCTCGGAATTATTCAACGGCTTTCCGCAGCCGTTGCAAAATTTATCATTCTCATGCAGCAGTGCGCCGCAATCGGTGCAATAGTTTGACATTTACGCTTCCTTTCCCGCCCCGAGGGGGCGGACACATTTCATGTATATATTATAGTATAATTTTATTCTCGTGTCAATATTATTTTTTTGATTTTCAAATTTGACTTTCAAGAGGTCTCAAAAAGCCGTTTTTTCATTTTTCAATAATTATTTATCGTTTTTCGATAAAAAAGTATTGACAAACGATTAATGACGTGCTATAATGGATCCAACGAATCAAAAAACGCGCCCGCGCGTTTCGGTTTTACGAAAGGAAGAAAAATCATGCCCAAGCTTTCAAGACACACCTCATGCGTAATATCTCTTGTGCTGTCTATCGTGACCATGCTTGCGATATTCGTATTGCTCCCATTTATGCCCCGCATAACAGAGGCACTTGTCGGAGTCAAAGGCGGTCCCGCCGACGCGCCGTTTTACATGAGCTATCCGTTCGCGCTCACCGTATCCTATCTTATTCTCGCCGACGCCGCGATATGCGACGGAGTTCTGCTGCTGCTTTTGTCGGCGATAAGGCGCGGCGAGGTGTTCACCCGAAGAAACGTCGCTTGCATCCGCTCGGTCTCATGGGGTTGCATTGCCGCCGCCCTGCTGTTCGGAGCACTCACGCCGAAATTTTATCTTTCCGCCGCAGTAGCCTTTGTCGCATTTTTTGTGGGGCTCAGCCTGCGCGTCGTCAAAAACGCCTTTGAAGAGGCAATGGCGATAAAAGAAGAAAACGATTTCACGATATAAGGGGGCGGCATCATGATAACGATCAATCTTGACGTAATGATGGCTCGCCGCAAGATAACGCTGGGCGAGCTTGCCGACCTTGTCGGAATAACACAAGCAAATCTTTCGATACTCAAAAACAACAAGGCAAAGGCAATACGCTTTTCGACCCTCGATGCCATCTGCCGCGCGCTCGATTGCGGCGTGGGCGATATCATCGAATATTCGCATGATGACATGGGAAAGGAGCTAAAATAAAATGACAAACAACGATCTCACACCCGTCGCGGCAAGCGATAACGCTGTCGATGCCGCAAAAAAGGATACGACCGCCGAACCGACACGCGTCGTGCGCCCGCGTGAATGCGCCTTTGCGTGGGTATCGATAATTCTCGGCTATCTCTTTTGCCGTCTGCTTCCGATAAGCGAGCATCCGCTCGGGGCTCTGTTTTTCACACTTGCACTCTATATATGCGCCGCGATATTTATGATCCTTTCCGGCGCGCGGCAGACATCGCGGTCACTGTTTTATCTTGTCGCACCGCTCGCCGCCTTGCCCGCGCTCGTGCTCTCATCAAGCAAAATGATGCACACGCTCTGCTTTTTGTGGGCAATGCTCTGCTTTGTGCTTTGGGTGACCCTCTCCTACGGCGGCGGGCTTGAAAAGCGGACGCGCGAGCTGCTCTTTTTCGACGCGGTAAAGGCGGTGCTCGTCCTTCCCCTCGCTTCTTTCGGAGCACTCGGGCGCTCGCTCTTTCCGAAATACAAAAAAAGCGGAGCAAGGCAGGTTCTCTTTGCATGTCTCGGATTGCTCATCGCGATAATTCCGACCATAGTCGTGGTTATGCTGCTCGGGTACGACCAAAGCTTTTCAAGCACTCTGGACACGCTCGCCTCATTCATCTCGAAGGATATGCTCACGCGCTTCACCTGCCTGATATTCGGCATTCCGGTCGCCGCCTACGGCTTCGGTGCGCTCATATCCGCTTCTGAGGGCAAGCATGAGCGTGTGATGCGCCCCGACGCATGTCGCAAATTTGCAGCCGATATCCGCTTCGCCCCGGTAATGATGGTCTGCTTTGCCACCATCCCCCTTTTGGCGGTGTATGCGATATTCTTTTTCTCGCAGTGGAGCTATTATGTCTCCGCCTTTACCGGAAAATTGCCCGCCGGCGTGGATATATATTCTCAATATGCCCGCGAGGGCTTTGAAAATCTTTGCGTCGTTGCGGGAATAAATGCCGCGGCGATGACGGCGATATCGGCGTTCACCAAGCGCCGTCGGGAAGATCGCTCCGACGCGGCGACCCGCGTGTTCGGAGCCTTGCTTTCCGTTTCCACGCTGATACTCATTGCCACCGCCATGGCAAAGATGCTGCTGTATATAAAAGCCTACGGGCTGACTCACCTGCGCGTATATGCCTCCTGGTTCATGCTGCTGCTGGCAGCGGGCTTTACCGTGATGCTTTTAAAGCAGTTATTCCCGCGCGTAAACGCCGCCGCCTCTTTAACGGTGATATTCGCGCTGATGCTGACCGCGCTGGCGGTCAGCGACCCGGATCGGATGATAGCTCGCTATAACGTCGACAGATATATCGACGGCACGCTTGCCGACGCCGATGTGCGCATGCTTGAAAGCGATTGCGGCGACTCGGCGATTCCCGAACTCGTGCGCCTGTATGAATATATCGCCGAGCGGGACGGCGACTCCGCCGCGGCGATCAAGAATCGCGAATATATACGCAGTCATCTTGCACGGTGGAAGGAAGAGGATGACGCGCACGGCGGAATATTGTCAATGACCCTGCCGAAATACCGCGCGCGTCGCGCCGTGGCCGACCTTTCCGACCTTGACACGCACAAGAGCGCGACCGACAGACAATAATCGAATAATTTAGGGGCTGTCTCACGCAAGCGAGACAGCCCCTTCATGATCATACCGAAAAAAATAATATTATTTATTCTTATTCCGTTTGACCAATATAACGCATATGATGACAGCCGCGGATACACCCGCGCCGACAAGCAGTGCCGCGATCGCGATAACGGCGATCAGCAATACAGTCGTTCCGTTCACCTGCGGCTCGGCGGGCTCCTTTTGAATGACCTCGCCGTTCTCGTCGGTCATCTCGCCCATGTCGTCGCCGCCCGGCAGCCCGGGAGCATTCGGATCGATCGGATCGCCGTCCGGCATTATATTATCGATGCTGCTGCCGCTGACGTTTCCGGTCTCGGCGGTCACGGTTGCGATATCATTGCCGCCGACGGCAAGCGTATAGCCGGCACCCGAGGTGAGCTCGGGAGAGGAGAAAACGATGTGCGCGGTATCGTAGGTGGCGGTAAAGGAATAGATCGTGTTGCCGTCGGCAGACTTAAAGCTCACCGTGTCACCCGCGGAGATCCCGAGCGAGGATGCGCCGCCCATTGCGCCGGATCCGCCAAAGCCACCGAAGCCGCCGAATCCGCCGGGAGGTGTGGTGCGATCCGAACTCTGATCGGTAAAGCCGCCGCCGTCCTTGCCGTTGTTTTTATCATTCTTGTCGTTTCGGTCGCCGCCAAAGCCCTGCATGCCTCCGGGGCGTCCGCCGCCCATGCCGCCGGAAGAGCCTATGACGATGGTCGGCTGTGTGGCATTGAGAGAGAGACCCATTCCGGCGCTGCCGCCCGCGGCAAGCACCGTTCCGCCGGTGATGGATATCTTACCGTCCGCATCGAGCGGCTGGTTATCGGCGGTATTGGCGGTCCATACGACCACACTGCCGCCGGATATGGTCAACATGCCGTTCGAATCGATGCCGTCGCCCGCAGTGGTGTCCATATAAAGGTCGCCGCCGCTGATGTTTATGGCAAACGAATAGTTCGAAAGGTCGGAATTTGCCGCGTTTATGCAGTCATCCTCGGCGTGTATGGTGATGTTGCCCGAGTAAACATTTACCGTCGCGCCCTCAAGACCCTCATAGCATTTGTCTATGACTATGGTGGGACCCGCGGTACCCGCCTCGCCGATATTCAATACCATATCGCTGTGAAGCGCGTCATCTGCCGCGCTTATCTTGATATTTCCGCTCGGTACCGACAGCGTCGCCTCGGCATTCACCGCATCGTTGACGGTGGTGGTGATGTTGAGCGTGAGCTCCTTTATCACCAAAAACGCCTCGCCCTCCTCATCGGTGGTCGCGCCGGCTTTGATGCCGTTCTTGCCCTTGGAATCAAGATTCAGCGTGCCGCCGCCGCATATGGTCACCTGCGAGCCGTCCTTGCATTTGATAACGGCGTTTTCGGCGTTTTGGTTATCGGGGTACACGTCGTCATTGTTGCGCACCGTGTCGGAAAGCGTGTTGACACTGCCCGACGCAACGACTATCGTTGCCGCCGAGCTCTTGTTGCAGGTGAGCGGAGCGGTCTCGGCGGCGGTGAGAGTCAGGCCGTCAAGCACCAGCGTGACGTTTTTCACTCCCTTTTTGACGGTCACCGATCCGTCGGAACAGCTTCCCGACAGGATATATACGCCCTCGCCCTTTATCGAGAGCGCCGTGCCCTCTATCTTGTAATCGGTGTATTTTCCGTCCTCGGCTTTGATGCCGTCATCGGAAAATACAAGTCGTGTCGCGCCCGCGGCATCATACTCCGCCGCCGACGTCGATATGACCCACATCGGAAGAAGCATTGCCGTGATAATGAGCAAGGCAAGCACTCCCTTAAAGCAATCATTCTTTTTCATGGTATTCGTCCTTTCAAATCAAATCGTATCGATATCTTTGCATACATTGTAATTTTAACCTGCTTTTATGATGGCGTATTAGCTTTTTTATGATATTTTTCTGAACAATATTGATTTTTGCACACATTTATGCTACAATACAATTGATGCGTATATTGTTTATTGAAAAAACGCATCAAACGACTTTTCGGAGGTACATTATGAAAAGAAATTCAAGAAAAATGTTAAAGGTCACAGCCGCCGCGCTCGCGTTGCTGCTGCTCACACTGTCGCTTGCTTCCTGCGGCACCACCCTTTCGGGTACATACGAATCGTCTTCGGGTAATGTCACGCTCGAATTCAAGGGCGACAAGGTCATCTGCACTCAGCCCGCCAATCTGCTGCTCAGCTTGCTGACAAAGGAAACAGAGACCTTTACCGGCACCTATAAGATCGAAGACAACGTTATCACCTTCACATTCGAAAAGGAAGGCTGCACCGTTGCCGGCGAGCACAAGATCGAAATGGGCACCGATTATTTCAAGCTTGACGGATCTTCGATCTATACAAAATAAGTTCATAAAATCAACAACTCCCGAGGCAAACGCACGCGCGTCACCTCGGGAGGCTTTTTTCTGTATTTGTTTTCCGATTTTTCCGCAGATCAGACCTTTGCGACTATCTTTTCGCCGTCGGTCTTCGCCGTCGCGGGCAGGTCTCTGCCGTGCTGCCTCATGAAGAGGGTGAACAGCACCACCGCCGCGGCGCAACAGAGCATATCCGCAATGGGGGTCGCCCAAACGATGCCGTAGGTCGGATAGACCGCGTTGAGTATGAACATAAGCGGAATATCGAGCACGCCCTTGCGCAGCAGCGCCAGCACCAGCGAGCGCATGCCGTGTCCCGTTGCCTGGAAGAAGGAGATGACCGCATAAGCGCAAGCCGAGAAGGGCGCGCCGATGCAAAGGATGCGCAAGAAGGCATTGCCCCATTCGTGAGATGCGCTCGCTTCTTGAATAAAGAGCCCGATCAGCTCGCGAGCGAACAGCAGGCAAACTGTCATGCAGGCAAAGGAGATGGCAATTGAGATGCCCGCGGAGTAATAAACGGTCTGACGCATGCGCTTTTTGTTGCCCGAGGCGAAGTTATAGCCGATAAGCGGCAAAACTCCCTGCGACATTCCGCGCACGATGGAATGCGCGAGCATATTGACCTTTTTGGCAACGCCGATGCCCGCCTGTTGCGCGGTTCCCGCAATTCCCATGAGGTTGTCGAGTATGGCGTAGGAAATATTTTCGCAAAGCGTCATAAGACAGGCGGGAATGCCGATGCTGATGACAGACGAGGGAATGTTATTTTTGAACATCTCCTTTTCCGGCTTTGCGGAAAGCACCAGCTCGGCGCGATTCTTAACGATTATGATTATAAAGTAGATGAGTGCCGCGACATTCGAGAGCATGGTGGCAAGTGCCGCTCCCACGACCTCATTACCCTTGGGAAGGATCACGAACATAAACAGCGGGTCGAGAGCCATGTTGAGCACGCCGCCGAGCACGATTCCGATGCTCGCCTGCAGCGAGCGTCCCTCGGCGCGCACAAGATGCGAAAACAGGGTGTTGAGCGAGGTGGCAACGCCGCCGATAACGACCGCTATCAGCATATAGCGGCAAGCCTCGCGGTGGACGATCTCGTTATTTCCGCCGCCGAGCAGATCAACGAAAATATCCATAAAGAGCCATGCGGCAAAGGCGTATATCGCCGCGACGGCGGTACAGCCCCAAATGGCAAATGCCGAGGCGCGGCTTGCATCCTTTTTGTTATGTAACCCCAAAAAGCGCGATATCACGCTTGCTCCGCCCACTCCGAAAAGATTGGAGATGGCGGAAAGGAACATAAACGCGGGCATGCACACCGTAACGGCGGTTATCATCTCGTCGCTTCTCGTCAAGCCGACGAAGAAGGTGTCCGCCATATTGTATATGACAAGGATTATCTGTCCCATAATGGAGGGGAAAGCCAGCTCGGCTATCGCTCGCATTATGGGTGTCGATTCAAAAAGCTCTTTTTCTTTAGCCTGTGATCGCATGGGGTCTTTTTCTCTCTTTCTTTGTTTGAATATTGTTTGTCGTGTTTGTCTGCGGATGTGAGATATCATACATCGCCTCGGCATATGAGCGGCGTATCATTCCGATAAGCTCGCCGAAGTCGCGCGAGCGGCGATATACCAGCCGTATGCTGCGAGTCATTCCGATCCCGCGCAGAGGGACCGCCGCCACGATGCCGTCATCGATCGCCGAGGTGCACGCTTTGCGCGAGAGCACCGAAGCTCCGTAATGTCCCGCAACCAGGCGGATTATGGTGTCTGTCGAGCCGACTTCAAGTATGACGGTGAATTTCTCGGGCGGTATGCCCTCGCCCTCAAGACAGGCGTTGAACAGTCGCCGCGTGCCCGAGTCCTGCGGCTTCATTATCAGCGATTCGTTTTGCAGCTCCTCGGTCGTAATAAAGCCCTTTTCGGCATACTTGCTGTCGGGAGGAAGTATCACCGACAGCTGATCGGTGTCCAGCATGACCTCGGCAAGCTCGGGACTTGCGCACCCCGTGCCCTCAATGAGCGCGATGTCTATGCTGTAGCTTTCAAGCAGCTCGCACAGGCGGGAAGCCGAATCGGTGGTCACCGTCATGCGCGTGGGGGCTATCCGTGCCGAAAGCTTTTCTATCACTCCGGAGAGAATGCCGCTCAGCGCGCTCGGCGTCACGCCGACCGACACGCGTTCAAGGTTTCGCTTGGCAAGCTCCACCTCGTCCGACATACGCCGACACATGCGGCGTATCTTTTCGATATATTTGATTATTACCTCGCATTCGCGGGTCGGGATAAGACGGCGCTCTCCGCGTTCGAACATCGGGGCGTCAAGCTCCTGCTCTATCGAGCGCACCTGCTGAGCTACCGCCGACGGAGTCAGCCCGAGCTCATTGCCCGCGGCGGTGTAAGAGCCGAGGCGATGCACCTCAAGAAGGGAGATATAGCGCTGATCGTAATTTACCTTATCGAGCATTGCTCCCTCCCCCCGCAGGATCACCGGGAGGCGAGCCGTTCCGATCCGACGTGCTTGACGGTCCGGCGCTTGGCGGCGCGGCGACCGAGCCCGACTTGTCGGTATGTTCGGGTCCGTCTTCGATATCATCGTCGATATCGTCGTCGATATCGTCGACGCGTCGTGCGGAATATATTCCCAGCGCCGTTTGCATGGCAAAGGATGCGCGCCCGAAAAGCTCACACGCTGTCGGCATATGCTCACCCCCTTCTTTATTGATGCGTACTTAGTATTCCGCGGTCGAAAATAAAAAATGCCTTGCGGTGATTTTCCGAAAGGCTATTGATTTCCGGTGCCGTTTGTACTATAATTATAGTCGAAAAAGCGATAATGTCAAATTATGTTTTGATGTAACCCTATAATTATTTGTTATGCGGAGGCTAAAATGATAGATCAAAAGGTGTATTCCATGCTGAAGGTCAACGAGTGCGGCAGCTTCGCCGCGGCGGCGAAACAGCTGTCGATAACTCAGCCGGCGGTCAGCCAGCATATAAAAGCGCTTGAGGAGGAGCTCGGGGTCAGAATCTTCGAAAGAAGCAGCGGAAAGACGGTCCTGACCAAGCAGGGCGCCGATGTGGTAAAGTACGCGCTTAAGATGGTGGGCATATATAACAGCCTTCGTCAGAGCCTTTCGGACGGAAGCAGTCTGACCACGCACTTAACGATCGGCGTGACGCACACGGCAGAGAGCAATCCGATCGCCGAATCGCTTGCGAAATATTGTTCGAAGAACGATCGCGTAAATATTAAAATGATTACGGATACCATAAGCAATCTTTATAGCATGCTGAAAACATATGATATAGATATTGCCATAGTCGAGGGGCGGGTAAACGACCCCGGCATCAAATATCTGCTTATGGACACCGACTATCTCATTCTTGCCGTCTCGCCCGAGCATCCCTTCGCACAAAAGAGCATGGTGACGCTCACCGAGCTCAAAAAGGAGCGCATGATATTGCGTCTGCCCAACTCGGGCACACGTAACCTGTTCGTCGCGCATCTCGAAAGCAACAATTTGAGCATATCCGATTTCAACGTCATACTTGAGGTGGACAACATTGCCACGATAAAGGATCTTATCCGTCGCGATTTCGGTGTGTCGATACTGGCGCGCAGTGTTTGCCTTGACGAGCTGAAAAAAGGAAAGATCGTAGCGCTTCCCGTTGAGAATCTCAGCATGATGCGGGAGATAAACATCGCCTATCCCGCGGATTTCACTCAATTCGATATACTGCGCGACATCGTAAGGAGCTACAACGAAACCTTGGCGCTTTATAAATGAGTGCTTGACTTTTACATATTATGTGTGTATAATTAAGGCAATAAGCATTGCCGCAAATATGCCGCAAAAAGCATCACGGAGGTCAATATGGGTATTTTTTCAAAGAAGCAGACAGATCCGAAAAAAACAAAAAAGGCCAAAAAAGCAAAAGCGCAAAAAAAGAGCCCGGCACCTCAAGGTGCCGAGCGTCGGCTGCTGCTTATAATAAATCCGGTGTCCGGCAAGCTTAAGGCGCGGGCGGCGGTGCTGGACATAATAGAAAAGCTCACCGACGAGGGCTATGCTCCGACGGTGATGCCGACAAAATATCGCGGTCACGCCCGCGAGCTCGCCGCATCCGCCGAGTCTGCCGGCTTTTCGCGAGTGGTATGCTGCGGCGGCGACGGAACGCTCAACGAGGTCATCAGCGGCTTGCTGTCGGGCGGAACGTCCTCCCCCATTCCGATAGGCTATATCCCTGCGGGAAGCACCAACGATTTTGCCTCCGGCATCGGCATTCCGGCCGATCTTGCCGCGGCAGCCGAGGCGGCGGCGGGCAGCGGCACTCTCTCGCTGGATATAGGCCGCTTCGGCGAGAACAGATATTTCACCTATATAGCCTCCTTCGGCGCATTTACCGCCGCGTCCTATTCCGCGCCGCAGAATGTGAAGAACAACCTCGGTCATTTCGCGTATGTGATAGAGGGACTCAAGGAATTTTTCAAGATAAAGCCGATAAAGGTCGTGTGCGAGGACGGCGACAGGGTATATCGCGGAGATTATGTCTTCTGCGGAGTGGCAAATTCGCTGTCGGTGGGCGGGCTTGTAAAGCTGGATCCCTCGATGGTGGGGCTGGATGACGGCGTTTTTGAGGTCATTCTGGTAAAAAGGCCGAAGAATGTGGATGAATTCAACTGCATCGTTCAGGCGCTGCTGACATCCGAGCTCGATTGCCCCATGATAGACTTTTTCCGCACCTCGCATGTCCGCTTCCGTGTTCCGGCGGGAACGGTATGGACGCTTGACGGTGAGCGTGCCGAATGCGGCGGCAAAGTCGAGCTTTCGGTCCTTCCGCGTGCCGTAAGGCTTGTGCGGGAAGATAATAAATAAAATCAAGGCTGTTAAAAAGCTTGATGCTTTTTAACAGCCTCACTTTTTATTTATCATTCATCGATCCGCGCTGTCCTCGGCGCACTCTTCCCCGTCGCATTCAACGTCGTCATCATCGTCATCATCGTAATCGTCGTCGTCGTCGTCATCCTCGTCCTCGTCTTCGTCTTCCTCATCCTCCTCGCTCACTTCGACACCGACATCGACACATGCCATCGGAGCGGCAAAGGTGGCGGCAACTATCACCGCGGCGGCAAGAAGCATGATGCCGCCCGAGGGAAGCTTTTCGTTTATGAGCAGTATCGCCGCAAGCGCCGTTGGCAGGCAGGATACGACAAACGAACAGAGCCGCGATCCGCAACCCGAAAGCAGGAACGCAAGCACCGCCGCGCCGAAAAAGGCGACGGCAAGCCCGGCGTATACCTCCGGCTCGGTGCCGTCGATCGACGCGAGAAAATTCACGCGAATGCCGGTATTCCCGAGCGAGTTCAGATAATCGGCGGCAAGCTCACGCGCCGAGTAGTAGCCCTCGGAGGAAAAGACCATATATATCCTGTCCACGGCTCCGGGCAGAGTCTTTACCGCATCCGAGATCACGACAGCCTCTTGACGCAAAAGGGTGACGATATCCGCCGACGCCGCAACGCGCTCGGAAAGACGTGCTATATACGCCGCAAAGCCGGAGCCGGCAAGTCCGACCACAAGACCGCCCAGCGGCACCGAAAGGCGGGTCAATTTCTCCTTGTCGCATTGCGCCGCGTAGGCTATCGAGCCGGCAAGATGCGCGGCAGTGAAAAGTATCACGCCGGTTGGGTATTTTGCCAGCATTTTTGTGTTCAAAAGATTAAGCTCAAAGCAGAGTGTGAGCGCCGCGACGGCTACCGAGAGCCACGGAAGGCGACGCAGGATAATTCCGACGGCGGCGGATAGCACGAGCAGTATAAATATGTGAAAATATCCGCGGTACGCGTCCTTGTCGAGCAGCTTTTCCACTCGCTCAAGCATGCCGAGCTTCTCGCCGTCGGCGGCGGTGCCGTCGATGCCGATATATCCGGTTACCAGATAAACGGCGACGAGCAGAGCCAAAAAGATCGCAAGTACGTCGGTAAAGCTTTTAAAGGTGTTTTTCATTTTGATCTGTTGCCTTTATTTTATTGCTATTCGTCTGACCTCGCCGCCTGTCGGCGTGCCGCGCTCAAAAGCGGTTATCACGGCGTCGACCTCGCGCGGAGTCTCAACGGTAAAGATGAAATGTCTGCCGCGCACACCGTATTCGTCAAGCAGCTTTTGCTTGTCGGACATTGATGTGGGAAGGCTGTTTACGATAAGCGAGCGATGCTTTTGCTCGCGCAGAACCGGAAAGCGCGCCCCGCGGCGGTCGACAAGTATATTTTTATTGTCGGCGCAGGCGCGACAGCCGGAGCATTCCCGCCCCGCGCATTTTTCGGTTATCATCAGCGGCAGTCTGCCGTAAACGACGGCAAGCGTCCTGCCTCCGATATCGCGTATGCGCGGCAGAGTGAGCTCGGGCGAGAGGAGCATATCCTCAATTCCCGACGCTTCATACGCCGCCGCGGTCTCGCGGTTGCAGATGTTAAGACGTATATCTCCGTGCGGGCGCATGCCGAATTCCTCGGCAAGACCGATATGTCCCGGGTTTCCGATAAGCAGATCGCGCACTCCGTTTGCCGCGGCGCTCTCAAGCATGCGGCGGATCGCTGCGAGTTCCGAGTCGAATATCACGGGCGGCAGCGCCGCGCCTATAAAGCAGCCCCCTTCACGAGGTATCGGAGCGCGCGCCGCGACATGAAGCGGCAAAAAGCAGAGATCGAAATAATTTCTCGCTTTTTCGGTAAGCTGAGACGCGGAATACATGTAGGCGGTGCGCCGTTTGACGGGGCGCCGGGACGGACGCCGCGGTGAGTTCTCGTCGGCGCGGTGCTCGCGCGGTGGCAGCTCTATCGGCGGCAGCTCGCGACTGCATTTTTCCCGAGAGACAGAAACGGGACGGCTCTTTTTGTCAGCCTCGGTGCGCGTGCCCAGCATCGCGGAGGATATCTTTCCTTCAAAATAACCGTCGGTAAAGCCGGAGCGGGAGAAGACAGACTCAAGATATTCAATCTCATCTCGGCTTGCGGCACGTTCCTCGTCGATAAGACGACGATAGACCGACGTGACCGGCCCGACATAGTCCGAGCCCTTCATTCTTCCTTCTATTTTAAGGGATGCCACTCGCGCACCCGCCAGCTCCGGAATATGCCCCGCGAGGCAGAGATCCTTGAGAGACAGCGGATATGCGCCGCCGTTATAGGGCAAGCGACAGGGTTGGGCGCATTCGCCGCGATTGCCCGAGCGTCCGCCGACCATAGAGGAAAAGAGGCATTGTCCCGAGTGGCAAACGCAGAGCGCACCGTGAATAAATACCTCGGCTTCGATCGGTGAATGCGCGGTGAAATACGAGATGTCCGCAAGCGACATCTCCCGCGCCAGCACCATGCGTGAAAAACCGAGCTTTGCGAGCAGCTCCGCGGCGGCGGTCGAATGCCCCGACATCTGCGTCGAGGCGTGTATCGGCAGATCGGGGAAGGTGCGGTGTATGGCGGCGGCACCGCCGAGATCGGCAACGATCAGCGCGTCGACTCCCGCGATGTATGCGCGCTCGGCGGCGGCAAGATAGTCGCCCATCTCTCGGTCATATATCAAAGTGTTCAGCGTCAGATACACCCGCACGCCAGCGGCATGGCAATATGCCACCGCGTCACGCATTTCGGCATCGCTGAAATTGCGTGCGCCCGCACGGGCATTAAAGCCGGATGCTCCGAAATATACCGCGTCCGCGCCCGCTTCCACAGCCGCTCTGAGCGCGGCGGGGGAGCCGGCGGGAGAGAGCAGTTCGGGGCGAAAGCTCGTCTTTTTTGCGGTGGGATCGTTTGAAGAGTTCATTCGTCGTCGGTCTCCGTATCGTCGTTCAAGTCGTTGTCGACAGCTCCCGCCGCATGCGCGGAAGAGGGAGAACTGCGGCGCTCTATGTATGCACGAAGAAGCTCGTTTTCGCGTTCAAGGCGGGTGTATTTCCCGTTTTTACCGTAAAACTCCTCCTCAAGCTCGCGCACACGCCGCGCGGCGCACTTTTGCTCGGAATACGCGTCCAGAGCGCAAAGGATGATCGCCTCACTGAGCGGCAGTGTGCGATTTCGTGCGCAAACGTCGCGAATACTGCGATCGAGCGCGCCTACGATCTGCTCCACCTCCTCGGGCGTGTTATCCGAGCGCACATTGAGCTCATAGCCTGCCACGGTTATCGTGTATCTTTCCTTTTGCTTTAACGCCATGTAATACTACACCGACCTTTCGTTGATCCTTCTTTTTTTCGAGAATATGAGAAAAAATTAATTTTTACTTGATTCGGAACCCAAATAATTGTATAATAGACAGGGATGATATCATTGATATTTCAAACGGGCTCGGTGGAACTTTTGACACCGAGTGTTGCCGCACCGAGCGGGAAGGAGCCTTGAAGCCATGGATAGCAAACGATTTTCAAAAAATGATTCCGGATTCATCTGCGCACACTGCGGCAGACGAGTGGAGCCGCTGGGATATACCTCACGCAACCACTGCCCGTTTTGCCTTTGGTCGTTGCACCTGGATGAAAACCCGGGCGACCGCGCCTGCGAATGCGGTGGAGCCATGGAGCCGATCTGCGCCGAGCCCGATCCGCGCCGCGGATATATCATCACTCACCGCTGCACCGTCTGCGGGGCGATACGCCGCTGTCGTTCGGCGCACGAGGCAAAGGTACAGCCGGATGACATCGAGCTGCTTATAGCTCTTACCGCCAAAAGCGGCTCATATAAATAATAATGAAAAGATTTAATGCAACACGGCTGTCCGGGGAAGAAAAAACTTCCTTGGGCGGCTTTTTGTTTATTCTATCCGATCAGCGCCGTACGGGAAAACACAAGCGCACTGTCGCGGCACCGAGAAAGGCTCCGAGCGTGTTGAGCAGTACGTCGTCAAGCTCGGTGATCCCGACATCGAACACGAATTGCAATATCTCAACGGCAATGCTTGCGGCACAGCCGATGAGCGTAATTGCCGCAAGATCCTTGCGGCAGACAAAGGCAAGATATGCGCCGAGCGGCACGAATGCCGCGATATTTCCGAGCAGCAGGCGCACGAAGTAATAGCTTCCGCCGCGTTTTATGACCTTGATCAGGTCGCGCAGCGGCACGAGATTTACATCTCCTCCCTGCATAAAATTTTGCAGTGAAAAGGAATCTCTGAACACGGTGAGCCGCAAAAGCAAGGCAAGGTAGAGCACAAAGAGCAGAGCCGCCGCTATCCGAGCCGCCGCGGGCGCGGTATCGGCGGGAGCGCGTCCTTGAACGCTCATTGGGTGTCCGCCTCGTCTGTGTCGGCGGCATTCGCGCCGCCTATCAGTCGCTCGACCACCTCAAGGGCATCCTTGTCCTTGAGAGGGCGCGCGTTATATGTGCGATAGGTCTCGCCGTCTGCTTCGGCGCTTGCGGCGTCCTCGGCACTGACGTAATACCAGTTGCCGGATTCCTCCATGTGGAATATACGTGCGCCGGAATCGATGCCTATCGCCGAGCTGCCGTAATATTCCCATATCTTATAAACGAAATACTTTCCGCGATATTTTTTGGTGCTGAAGCTGATCGGCAGGTCATCCTCGTCTGTAAACTGCGCGGGGTCGGTCAGCGCATCCAGCGAATAAAGCATCGAGATATCATCCGCATTCGAGGTGCGAGTCGCGCCCAGCCGAATCTCGTCCGGTCCATCGGATGAGACCGCGTCAAGCAGTTCTCCGGTCACCGAAAGCAGGACCATCGACGAATCGTCAAGGGCATAGCAGAGATAGCCCGCTTTGTCGCCCGAGACGGTATAAAGCGGAGCGCCGAAGAGAGAGTCTCCTATCCTGCCGAGATATCTCCCCTCGGTGAAGCTGTAGTCGCCGACCTCGCCGATCGGCTTATATTCCTCGTCAAGATAAATTATGCCGACTCTGTCATCCGCCCATTTTGCAACGACGGGATTTTGCTGTCTTGCGCGCGACCACGCCACGCCGGTCAGTATAAGCGGAAGCAATATAAGTGCCGAAATTATTATCAATGCGCGTTTGGTCATGGATACGGACCTTTCATGTTTTTTTCTTTATTAATATTATATCAGTATTTGACGGTCATTTCAAGCACCGAGCGCAAAAATATCCGAATAAGTTTGTTTCGGCGGTCGGCGTTGCGCATCGACATCGGGCAAGCTTCGCTTTTTCCGCATTTTGCGGGACACATTCATGGTTAAAAGATATTTCGCCAATCGACAAAAATACTTGACAGCATCAAAGACAAATGATATAATATTATCAGACCCAATGCATAAAATGGGAAAACAACAATTTTAAGGAGGGCTTCACAATGAAGCGAAATGTACGAAAAAAGATCCTGCTTTTGACCGTTTGCGCCATGATCGTCGGTGCGCTTCTGCTTACCGGGTGTCGTCCGCCGAACAATATCGACGACCCTTGGCTGGACACCTGGCAAGCGGTCGTCGTCGACAGAAGCGTTGAGGTGGAAAAGGTGGAAACGAATCTGATACGCGCGGGTTCCTCCTCGCAGTTATCCCTAACGCAAACCACCACTGATGCGGATGAGATAGCTCGTTTGCTCAATTCTTTACGCGTTGAAAATAATTCATTTGACGGAACAGACAAAAGCGAAGATGAATTTTTAAATCTATTACTGTATATGACAAGTTCCGAGACAAGCACCAAAGTATATGTTCACTTTTATCGCGATGTTTATCAACTCAAATTTTATTTGCAAGGAACAGACGATCCGTTTGAAGTATACCTCGACCCGGTACAAATGATCGTATTCCATGCAAAAGATGAGAATGAATTTATTTGTTCAAAGCCCTTGGTCGATGCGGAAAAATTTGAGAGCATTATACAAGAGCTTATGAAAGACAGTTCTTTTGCAACTGATTTTTAAGGCAACAAAAAATTGGAAAATGGTCAGATCGGCGCTTCCCGACGCCGAACTCGGCGACATTCGCTCGGTGGTCGAAACCGAGACGCAAACAAAATGACTTCAATAAATTAAATAAAAGCCGGGGCTGTCTCGCTAATGTGAGACAGCCCCTTTTCGAATCACGATCAATGCTTAATGCTTAATGCTTAATGCTTAAGCGGAATGCTCGAACTGACTGTTGTAGAGCTCGCAATAGAAGCCGCCGCGGCTCATGAGTTCATCGTGAGTGCCGCTTTCTATCACGTCGCCGTCCTTCATGACCAGAATAAGATCCGCGTTGCGTATGGTGGAGAGCCTGTGCGCGATAACGAAGCTCGTGCGGTCACGGGTCAGCTCATCCATCGCTTTTTGAATGATAGCCTCCGTCCTTGTGTCCACCGAGGAAGTCGCCTCGTCCAATATCAGCATCGGAGCATCCTGAAGCATGGCGCGAGCTATCGTGAGCAGCTGCTTTTGACCCGCCGATATCGTTGTGCTCTCGCTGAGCACCGTGTCAAAGCCGTGCGGCAGTGAGTGGATAAACCGTGCAATGCCGCAGGCGCGGCAGACCTCCTCAAGGCGCTCGTCGGATATGCCCTCCATGTTGTAAACGAGGTTCTCTCGCACCGTGCCCTCAAAGAGCCAAGTGTCCTGCAGCACCATTGCAAACAGCTCGTGCACGCGTTCCCGTTTGAGCTCGGAGATCGGCACGCCGTCGATGGTTATCAAGCCGCCGCTCAGCTCGAAAAAGCGCATCAAAAGATTGACCATGGTGGTCTTTCCCGCTCCGGTCGGACCGACGATCGCCACCTTTTGCCCCGCCTTGACGCTTGCCGAGAAATTCTTTATTATCGTCTTTTCGGGAGCATCCGGATAGCTGAATCTGACGCCGCGGAATTCCACGTCTCCCGCGACCTTTTCGACATCGGCACTCTTGCCGCTCTCGTCGGACAGCTCCTCGCTGTCAAGCAGCTCAAACACGCGCTCGGCGGATGCCGTCGCGGTCTGCAGGTTGGTCATTCCCTGGGCTATTTGAGTCAGAGGAGAGGTAAACAGGCGTATATAAAGGATGAATGAAACGATCACGCCGAATTCGATCGATCCGTTTATAGCAAGCACCGAGCCGATGACGCACACCGCGACGTATCCGATATTTCCGATTATCGTCATAAGCGGCTGCATTACTCCCGAGAGGAACTGCGAGCGCCAGTTTGCGTCGTATACGCGGCGGTTTAGACCGTCAAAGCGCTCGTTTATCTCGGGAACGGCGCGGGATATGCGCACCACGCTGTGGCCCGAATACATCTCCTCGACAAAGCCGTTGAGGTCGCCCAGTGTCTGTTGACGCGCGGTGAAATATTTTTGCGAGCGTCCCATCACCAGCACCAAAAGCAGCATACCCACAAGCGTTATGCCTATAACGCACAGGGCAAGCCTCCATTCCGTCACAAACATCATGACAAGACAGCCGACGAATTGCGCGACCGCGCCGATGATGCCGGGCAGACTGTTGGTGAGTCCCTGCTGAAGGGTGGAAACGTCATTGGTTATGCGGCTGAGCACGTCCCCCTGCGTGGTCCGGTTGAAATAGCTCATGGGAACGCGGTTTATCTTTTCGGAAAGCTCACCGCGCATCCTTTTTGAGGTGTAGAGGGTGACTGTCGCCATGATATAGTGAACTATATATTGGAAAAGACCGCTTGCGACATATATCACGACCAGCGTTATGCCGATGCGCGATATCTGCGCCATATCTATCTCACCGTAAAGCCCTTGCTGCATAAGGGTGGTCATCTGCCCGATCTTATCCGGGCCGATGATGGTGAGAATCGCGCCGGCGGCGGCAAGCACAAGCGCGAATATTACGGCGGGAATATATTTTTTAATATATCCGAACACCTTGCCCAGAGATGAGACAATGCCTTTCTTTTTTGCGCTCATATCGCCGCCTCCTCTCCCGCAAGCTCGGATTCGGAAAGCTGAGAGCTTGCGATCTCGCGATAGACCGAGCAGGTCTTCATCAGCTCGTCGTGCGTGCCCGCGCCGACTATTCTGCCGTCGTCAAGGACCAGTATCTTGTCGGCGTGTCTTATGGTGCTGACACGCTGAGCAACGATGATTTTGGTCGTTCCCTTCAGCTCGCGGTCAAGCCCCGCTCTCAGTGCGGCATCGGTGCGGTAATCAAGTGCCGAAAAGGAATCGTCGAATATCAATATCTCGGCACCGCGAGCCAGCGCGCGAGCTATTGAAAGCCTCTGCTTTTGTCCGCCGGAGACATTTCTGCCGCCCTGCGCTATCCTGTATTCGGTGCCGCCCGAGAGTTTGCCCACAAATTCGCCCGCCTGCGCAAGCTCGACGGCGCGGTCGATATCCTCTTTTTCTATCGGAGCGTGCGACTTTCCGAAGCTGACATTTTCGGCGATCGTGCCGGAAAAGAGCACCGCCCTTTGAGTTATATAGCCGAGTCGGTCGTAAAGCGCGTCAAAGGAAAGCTCCTTGACATTCACTCCGTCGACCAGCACCTCACCGGATGTGGCATCGTAAAAACGGGGGATCAGACTTATCAGCGTGGTCTTGCCGCTGCCGGTAGCTCCGATAACGGCAAGCGTTTCGCCCTTGCCGACCTTAAAGCTTATGTCGGAAAGCTCATCCTCCGGCGAATCGGGATAGCGGAAGGTCACGTGCTTGAATTCGACCGTTCCCACCTCGGGAGCGGTGACGACTTTGCCCTCGCGTATCACCGGTGCGGTGTCCAGCACCTCGTTTATACGTTCGGCGGAGACCTGAGCCGCGGGCATCATCATAAAGATCATGACCAGCATCATAAAGGACATGACAACATAGGTGGCATAGGTACTGAAAACGACTATGTCGCCGAACATGGTGATCCTGCCCAAGGTATCCGCGGCGGAAATGCCGGAGAGCAGTGCCGCGCCGAGCCAGTATATGGCAAGAGCGAGACCGTTCATGCCCAGCTGCAATATCGGCTGCATGAATGCAAACAGACGCTGGTTGAAGAGCTGAGTGTTCATCATCTCGGTATTTACCGAGTCGAATTTTTGATTTTGATAGTCTTCCGCATTAAATGCGTGAACGACGTTGATGCCCGTTAGGTTCTCGCGGGCAACGCGGTTGATCTTGTCGGTCAGACGCTGAACTATGCGAAAGCGCGGCAACACGCTGGACAGTATCAACAGCACCGAGGCGCACATGACCACGACAAATGCGGCGGTAACGACCGAAAGCTCCCAACTCTTGCCGAGTATCTTTATTATCGCCCACACCGCCATGACGGGAGCCTTTATAAGGCTTTGAAGTCCCATCGATATCACCATCTGTATCTGCGTTATGTCGTTGGTCGTTCTGGTTATCAGGCTCGGCACCGAAAAGCGCTGCAGTTCCTCCTGCCCAAGCTCTGTTACATGGTGAAAAAGATCCTCTCTCACGCCCATGGTGAAGCCCGCCGCGGCACGCGTCGAAAGATATCCGCAGCAAATGCTGAGCACCGCGCTTGCCAGCACACAGCCGAGCATCTTCAGTCCGGTGGTGAGCACGTGCGATATCTCGCTGTCTGCCGTTTGTATCAGCTTTGTCAGCTCGCTCATATAATCGGGCAGCAAAAGATCGAAATATATCTGCCCCAATATCAGCACCGCGCACACAAGGCACATTATCACCTCGCGGCGGCGCATCCTCTTTAACAGCTTAAGCAATACTTGATTTTCCTTTCTCTATGCGATATTATCTGCGACCTCCGGGACCGCCGGGGCCTCTGCCGCCGGGACCTCCCATCGGTCCCCTGCCTCCGGGTCCTCTCATCGGGCCGCCCATATGTCCGCCCATCGGCGGACGGTGATGCCCTCTCGGGCGCGGACCCATAAACATACCTCCGGGCATGCCCATATGATGATGCATGAGCGGGCGACGGTGACGGCGCATCAGACGGCTGAGCCAAGACGCGCCCACGGCAACGCCCGCAACGGTCGCCGCAGTCTTCACGGCATCGTTTGATGTTGAATTTGATGTTGAAGCTCCGCTCGCGGTATATCCGCCGGCGGTGCAGCCGCCGTTCACGGCAGTGCCGCAGTACGGGCAAAAATTAACATTGTCGGCAAGCTCGCCGCCGCAATTTACGCAATAAGACATTTTTTAATTCCTTTCATTATTATATATTATTCTTTTTGCTTATTTTATTCGTGATCTGCGAGCAAACGCTCGGCGTTTGACGCCAATATGCTCTCAAGCTCTCCCAGCAGCTCGCGTTGCTCGCGCGTGATACCGCGAGAGATCTCGCGATAAAATCGCTGTTGCATTTCGGTGCCCGCCGCGATGACGGGGGCGGCCTTTTCGGTGCAGAAGAGCGCTATCTTGCGCCTGTCACCGGGAACAGCCGCTCGGCGCACAAGTCCTGCCAGCACCAGCCGCTCGACATGAACCGAAACAAGATTTTTTTTGATATGCCGCATGTCGCTTATCTCCTTTGCCGTTGAAAACTCCGGATTGTTGTTAAGAAACATCAATATATCAAAGGACACCTGCGGCAGATCAAAGCGCTTAAGTATCGGATCGCACATGTGGTTGTACGCGTGAATGATCTTTTGCGAATTCTGAAAAAACGAGTTTGTCATTTTGGGACCTCCGCGCATTTAGTCTTTTTTTGGACTATCTAAAATGATACCATATTTAAGTCGAAAAATCAATTACCGAAATGTTAATGCATCGGAAATAATATATAAAGAAGGGCCGTCCCACTTACGCGAGACAGCCCACGGGGTTACGATCCTCCTCGAAGGATGGACGGCATGGCGTTATACATGTTTTCGATAAATATTCCGTAGCCCGAGGCGGGATCGTTGATAAGCACATGCGTCACCGCTCCGATAAGCCTTCCGTTTTGAATTATCGGCGAGCCGGACATTCCCTGTATTATTCCTCCGGTGCGCTCAAGCAGTGTCGGATCGGTCACGCGGACCGAAAAGCATCTTCCGCCCTCCGCCGCGCGGTCTATGGCGGATATCTCAACCGTATATTCGCCTATCTCTCCGTCATCGAGCGTGCACAGGATCGTCGCCGCGCCCTCCTTCACCTCATCTCGCGTCGCGGCGGGTATCGGCTCGGTATATTTCCCGGCGGGAGCCTCGTTATAAAGCCCGAAAACTCCGAGATCCGAATTTTCTATCACCGAACCGAGCTTATCGGCTTCAAAATATCCCTTTATCTCACCCGGATCGCCCGCCGTACCTCGTGTGATACCGCCGATCGACACTCCCACGACACAGCCGCGCCCAAGCGGGACCGGCTTGCCGGTGTCGGCATCGCATATGCCGTGCCCAAGACCGCCGAAGCCTCCCGTCTCGGGCACCGTGAAGGTGACGGTGCCGATGCCCGCGCCGCTGTCACGCACCCACATGCCTGTCTGATATTGTCCGTCGCGCCCGCGCCGCGGGGTCAGCGTTACCGTGTATTCGCTGTCGGCTCGCCCGTCGCGTCGGCAGACAAGACTGAGCGCCTTGCCGCCCGAGGCTTTGATCGTTTCGGTCAGCTCGGAGGCGTCGGATATCGGCTTGCCGTCGATCTTGATTATCGTATCGTTCACTCGCACGCCCGCCGCATACGCGGGAGCGAGAGCCGCTCCGCCGCCCGAAAAGCCGACCACTAAAACTCCTTCGGTATAGAACTTCACTCCGAACGGCATGCCGCCGGGACAAAGCATCAGCCTTTCACTGCCGCGACGTGCCGCGGCACGGGCACCTGACGTCGCCCCGACATCCGACACGACCGCAGTACAGAGCAGGACGATCAGCAAGAGAATGGTCAATACGCGTCCGCTCTTTGTTTTTTTGTATATATTTTGCATAATCGGGTATTCCTTTCGTTGCAGGCAAAGCGCGGCGGCAGGCGCCGCGCTTTGTTTCCGCTCTATTAATTTTCCCGACATGCGGGAATTGATGTGTAGCAATTTCGTAGCGTTTTTGAAAAAAATCCCGAAAAACCGCTTGACAACGGACAGAAAAGTGATATAATTTATTAGTAAACTAATTATAAAAAGGAGTTTTTTCCAACCATGAACACTAACACGATCATCGAAAAAGATCCCGCTCTGTGGCCCGAGATCATAAATACGGACGAAGAGGATGAACGTCCCTGCCATTGCTGCGATGAAAGCATGACCCCTCCGATGCTTATCGGCATGATAGCACGCATGCAAGGTAACATAATGCGCAACAGCGAGAGCAACACTCCGATAATGTCACAAAGCAGCTGCCGCATGATCTTGCGTGAGCTGGCAAAGCATGATGACGTGTCTCAGCTCTTCCTCACGCGCCGCACGGGTCTCAAAGCCCCCACGGTCAGCGTTGCGATAAGCAAGCTGGAGGGATTGGGATATATCCGTCGCCAAAGATCCGATACGGATGCCCGCGAATATCGCGTATTTTTGACCGAAAGCGGACATGCGCTTGAGGAATCCACCCGCGCACGCATACGCGAGACCGACGAGCTGGCAATGCAAGGCTTCTCCGAAGAGGAGACCGAAACGCTTCGCGCCATGCTGCTCAGGATCGCACGCGCGCTTGAAGCAAACGAGAATGCACATGACCCCAATATGTGAGACGGTGAAGAATATTCATACCACACCGAAAGGAAAACTATATCCGTTAAATGAAAAAGCTTATAAAATATCTTAAGCCGTATGCATGGTACGCTGTGATATCCCCGCTCATGATGGCGGGCGAGGTCATCGCTGATCTGCTTTTGCCGTTTATGACTTCATTTATAATAAATTACGGCATATCCGGCATTTCTCCCGACGACCCGCAACAGGGCTCAAGTGTCGCAGCTTGGATCCTCTCGCTCTTTTTCAACGAGGCTCCGAGCGGTATTGAGATCATTGTGACGTTCGGTCTTTTGATGCTCGCGATAACCCTTGTGGGCGGATTTTTCGGCACCATGTGTGCCTACACCGCCGCCAAAGCGGCGCAGGGCTTCGGAAACGATCTGCGCTGTGACGCATATCGCCATGTCATGTCGCTGTCGATCGAACAGACCGACAAATTCACCACCGGCTCGCTCGTAACGCGCATGACCAACGACGTCACACGACTTGTCGATCTGGTCGAATCGCTCTTGCGCATGTTCGTGCGCGCTCCCGTATTCTTCATCGGCGGCACGATAATGCTTTTGATGCTGAATGTCGACTTCGGTCTGATACTGCTCTGCTCTCTGCCGCTGCTGGCGATAGCCGTCTTTGTCATACTCAAAAAGGCGGTACCCATGTTCACCGTGATGCAGACCAAGCTCGACAAGGTCAACTCCGTCGTGCAAGAGGATATCTCCGGCGCACGTGTGATAAAGGCTTATGTCCGCGAGGATCACGAATGCCGTCGCTTTGACGACGCAAACCGCGATCTGTGTGACACCAACCTTCGCGTCATGATGCTCATGACCTGGTTTTCGCCGATACTCAACCTTATTCTCAACTTTTCCGCCGTTGCGCTCTTTCTTGTCGGCGGCAGTCGCATCGCCGCGGGCAGCGCGGGAATGAACTCCGGCGTCATCATGTCGGCGATCACATATATCACTCAAGTGATATTCGCGCTCATGCAGGTCGCAATGATCTTCCAGACCATATCCCGCGCCAAGGCATCCGCCGAACGTGTCGTTGCGGTGCTCGATGCGGATCCCGTGGTGCTCGGCGGAGATATCGACGACTTCTCTCCCGCCCGCTGTGACACGGTGATCGAACTGAAGAATGTCAGCTTCCGCTATCCCGGGACGCACGGCAAGCCGGTTCTGAACGATATCGACCTTAAGATCGGACGCGGAGAGACGCTGGCGATCATAGGCGCCACCGGCTCGGGAAAATCCTCTCTCTGCAAGCTGCTCGTGCGCTTTTACGATCCCGATTCGGGTGAGATAAGCATTGACGGCAAGCCGATACGAAACTACAGCCTCAAGGCTCTGCGCCGCAAATTCGGCTTTGTTATGCAAAAGAGCGTGCTCTTCTCGGATACCATCGCAAACAATATCCGCTGGGGCAAGCCGGACGCGGACGACGGCGAGGTAAAGAATGCCGCCGCCACCGCACAGGCAGACGGCTTTATATCCGAGTTTTCGGAGGGCTATGACACCTTCGTTGCCGAAAAGGGCGCATCCCTCTCCGGCGGACAGAAGCAGCGCGTATCGATATCCCGCGCGCTCGTTCGCAAGCCGGAGATATTGATATTGGATGATTCGACCTCGGCGCTCGACCTTGCCACCGAGGCGCGCCTGCGCCGCTCGCTGCATTCCTCGCTCGCGGGCACTACGGTGATAATGGTCGCTCAGCGAATAGCCAGCGTGCGCGACGCGGACAGGATAGCGGTGATCGAAAATGACGGCCGCATACTTCACTGCGCACCGCACGACGAGCTGATGCGGGTCAGCGAGACATATCGCGACATATACAACTCACAAATGAAAAACCAAGCGGAAGGAGAGGAGTCGTAAAATGGCAGAACCGAACAAAAACACAAACACGAACCGCTCCGAGCCGCCGCGCGTAAATCTCAGACCCGGAGGCGGCAGAGGCGGTCCCGGCGGCAGAATGAATGCCGAAAAGCCGAAAAATATCGGCAAGTCGCTCTCCAGACTTGCAAAATATATCGGAAAGAGCAAATTCACTCTGCTCGCACTGATCGCACTGACACTGATGATCACTCTCACCGACCTTATCAGCCCCACTCTTCAACAAAAAGCGATAGATACCATCACCGTCACCGACGGGGTCGTATCGGTCGACATGGAGGCAATGCTCGGGTATATCGTAAAGATGTGCGTAATCTTTCTGCTCGGCGCGGTGCTGACGCTGCTGCAGGAACGCATATCCACAAGGCTTTCCACCTCCACGGTATATATCATGCGTCGCGAGCTCTTTGAAAAGCTCTCGCGTCTGCCGATAAAATACACCGACACACATCGCCACGGCGATATCATGAGCCGCATGACAAATGATATCGACAATATCTCGTCCGCAATATCGCAGTCGTTGACCTCCCTCTTCTCCGGAATCATCACGATAATCGGAGCGGTGGTAATGATGCTTTATTTCAGCCCCGCCGTAACGCTTGTTGCAATACTCACCATTCCGCTGACGATAATAGTATCCTCACAGCTTGCAAAATTCATGCGCAAGTACTTTATTCGCCAGCAAACACTGCTCGGTCAGCTCAACGGTCAAGTCGAGGAGATGGTCACCGGATACACCACGGTGGTCTCATACGGCAAGGAGCCCGAGGCTGTCGAAAAATTCGGCAAGATATCCGATGAATTCCGCCGTTGCTCTATCAGCGCTCGCGTTTGGGGCTCGATAATGGGACCGGTGATGAACTTTATCGGAAACCTGCAATATGTTCTGGTTGCGGGCTTTGGCGGATTTTTGATGCTTCGCGGAGGCAGCGGCATTACGGTCGGTTCGATACAGGCGATGCTGCAATACTCAAAAAAGCTTTCCCGCCCCATAAATATGATCGCAAACCAATATTCCTCGATCCTTACCGCTCTTGCGGGAGCCGAAAGAATATTCGACATTCTCGACACGCCCGCCGAGATCGACGAGGGCAAGTCGGCTGTCACGCCCGCAGACATTCGCGGATATATCGACTTTTCGAATATATCCTTCGGATATGTCGAAGGCGAGCCGGTGCTCAAAAATCTCTCGCTTTCGGTAAAGCCGGGTCAGAAGATAGCCATCGTCGGAGCCACCGGCAGCGGCAAGACCACCATAGTCAACCTGCTCACCCGCTTTTACGAGCTTGACGGCGGCAAGATCTCCATCGACGGCATCGATATAACCGAGATCCCGAAGGAGACGCTGCGCCATGCCATAGCGATCGTTTTGCAGGATACCGTTCTTTTCTCGGATACGATAAAGAGCAACATCAAATACGGCAGACTGGACGCAACCGACGATGAGATGCAGCGTGTGGCAGCCACCGCACGCGCCGATACCTTTATCGAACGTCTGCCCGAGGGCTATGACACGGTGCTTGCCGAGTCGGGCAGCAATCTTTCGGAGGGTCAGCGCCAGCTGCTTGCCATTGCACGCGCGGTGCTTGCCGACCCGAAGATACTGATACTTGACGAGGCGACCTCCTCGGTCGACACGCGCACCGAAATGCATATTCAGGACGCAATGACCGAGCTGATGAAGAACCGCACCTCGCTCATCATCGCACACAGACTCTCCACCATTCGAAATGCCGACGTGATAGTCGTTCTGTCGCACGGTGAGATAGTCGAAACGGGCACGCACGACGAGCTGATCTCGCGCGGCGGCGAATACTCAAAGCTTTACGAAAGCCAGTTTGCCGGTATAGCGACATGACGGGCGAGCTTTCGGTTGACCGTGAACGCTTCGCCGAGATCTGCCGCGAGCTTTGCACCGCCCCGCAAGGGCGTTATGCCGACGAAAACAGCATCGGCGTGCTGGGCGAAAAGCGTCTTCATGCCATAATAAAGCGCTTCATCTGCCCCGACACCGCCTTTCATGAGCTGTTGCCCCCGCTGTCACCTTCCGCCGACGCGGCGGAGAGCGTAAAGCGAAAAAAATACGTCGCCGACATTCTTTGCGGCGACGAGATATACGAGATACAGACCGGCTCGCTCTATCCGCTTCGGGATAAGCTTCGCTGGTATGCCGACAACACCGACTGTCACATAACGATAGTGCATCCGATAGCGGCAAAAAAACGAAATATCTGGATAGATCCCGCAACCGGGGAAAGCCGACCCTCGCGTTCGCTCTGTCCGGCAAAAAGGCCCTGCGATATCCTTCCCGAACTGAAATATGTCGCCCCTTTGGCGGCAAGCGGAAGGGTGACGGTCCTGCTTTTGATGCTTGAAGCGGAGGAATATCGTTTTCTTGACGGTTTTGGGAACGGCGGCAAGCGCGGCTCAAGTCGTTTTGAGCTTTTGCCGATCTCGCTTATGGATGAGGTGCTGTTGCAAATGCCGGAGGATTATTTCGCGCTTCTTCCCAAAGCACTTCCGTCGACTGCGTTCACCGCCGCGGAATTTGCGCATCTTATGCGCTTCCGCTCCCGTCCGGCGTATACCGCCATACACGCGTTGGAAGCGCTCGGTGTGCTCTCGGCGTGCGGAAAGCGCGGCAGAGCCGCACTCTATTCCTCACCGTTCGACACATAAAGCCGATCGCGCCGTCGCGCCGATCCGAATATCCGCCATAAGCCGAGTCGATCGCTTTTGCAAGCGTTCGACTCGGCATCACTTTTATATGTTATGTGTTTCATGGAAAACTTATCCTATATTGTGAATATTCCGTTTTTTGCCTTGACAGAACGCCCCGACAATGATAAAATAATCCTGTCGGATCTTCGCGAATGCCATCGAATGCCATCGAATGCGCAAAGATCGCAACTCATCCACCGATATCGTCAAGACAAGAAAGGCAGCACAAAGGCATGAGCTATACCTCGCCCGTTTCACATATATACGATCGGCCCATTTCGAAAGATCAAAAAGAATCGCACCCTCGCATTCGGGCTCTTTGGCGCGCGACAGCGCTTTTTCTCACGCTCGCACTGCTCGGAGGCGCGCTCTCCGCGCTTGCAATAGGCGCCAATGCGCTTTCGATCTATGTAATGCCCGAGTTTGACGTCTCGGACAAGACCTTCAAGAATGCGATAGAGGAGCTGCGCGCACAAGCGCTCGCAAGCTGCGGACGACGCTCCTTTAACGGCTACTGCGCTTGGTATGTAAATCTTCAGCTGTATCTTTTGGACATCAACCGCGATTATGTCGCGGGAGACGGCAAGGATCAATTCAACAACTACCGCGGACTCAAGCAGACCACCGGCGGATATCGCGTACACGCCTACCCCGAGGACGAATACACTCTCAAGAGCGCGCTCAACGCCGTGATCGCGGCGGCTGGCGGCCAACCGGTGCGAAACGTGCTGGCAGGCTTTTCAAAGGCGGGCGGAGACGGCGAGAAATACGGACACGTGTTTTTTATCCACCTCATCCGCGACGGCTATGTATACTTTTCCGACAGCTTCGGCGTTACCGTGGGAGGTACATATTATCCCGAGGGCAAGGCAATAAAATGCACCGTGGACGAGCTGTTCGAATTTTATAAGCCCTCATCCTTCGTGCTTGACGGAGTTATCTGGTTTGAGGGCGACGACACGCCCGCGATATCCGACCCAATGCCGATAATAAGCGAGCCCTCGGTCGGCAAGATAAACGCCGATGTCGGTCTTCGCCTGCGCTCGGGACCCGGAACCGGCTATGACAAGCTCGCGCTTATGAATGACGGCGAGACCGTCTGGATCACCGAGATAAGCGAGGACGGCCTTTGGGGCAAACTGTATTACAACGGCTTTGACGGCTGGGCTTCCCTTGAATATATTACCCCGGTGAGCGACGAGAGTCTCCCCGCGGTCCTGGTCGACGTATATGAGAGCGGTGACCACACCTCGCGCACGGGTCACGCCTCGCTTTCCGAGGCATACCGTACCGCCACGGAACTGCTTGCGGGCAAGGATACGGCAAGCTTTGAGGTACGTCTTCTGCTCACCCGCGCCCCGGATTCCTCCGCGTCGCTCACGCTTCCGGACGGCATGGTGCTCGATGTGGGAAGCTTCGGCACAGACCGACTTGACATAGTTCCAAGCGGCGGAGAGCTCGTATCGACGCTTCCCGCGGATACGCTTGAGCTTGATCCCTTCATCATTTCGCAAAACATCGGCGGAAGATATTATTACAGCTCCGCCTTCACGCTCTCGGTGCGCTCGGCAAGCCTTGTCATCGCCGACAACGCCGCCATACGCTTCGGCGCGTCGGCCGCTTGGATCACCGACACTCCCCCCGAGGGACTCGAATACACGCTCGTGTACACCGTCGGAAGTGATTCCGAGCTTTACGAAGCCTCGGTCAGCTCGGTCGGAGAAAACGGTCTTTACTATTTCGTCACCGACGGAATTCCCGCCAAACGAATGGCGGATATCGTGTCGGCATACGTTAAGGTGAGCGCACGCGTCGGCGGCAAGACCTTCGAACGCCGCTCGGCCTCGGTCGATTATTCCGTCACTCGTTATGCCGCAAACATGTACGGCGGCGGGGAAACCGAGGAAAGACGCCGCCTTGACGAATTGCTTTCGGCAATGCTCGCCTACGGCACCGCCGCACAAAAATATTTCGATCACAACACCTCATCGCTTGCCATAAACGCGCTTCCCGAGGAAGGCAGAACGGCTCCCGAATACACCGAGGACGAGCTTTACATTCGCGCCGCGTCGGCGCCCGTCGTCAATTATTCAAGCACTGCGCATATCACGTCGGCAAGCCTTGAATTGAGAGACACGGTGGGCATCAGAATGAAGGCGACCTCTCTTGCCGCCGACCGCACATATTCTCTGCTCGTGTGGACAGAGGAGGAATATCAAACTCTGACCGCATATCTTGACGCCGACACGGCGCTGTGCGAGGAAAACTGCGCCACGGCGTTGAATTCAAAAGACGGAGTCTTCGTGCTGGACGGCATAGCGGCAAAGGATCTGGCAAACACCTTTTACTTCCGCTTGGTAGAACACGATACCGCCGGGAACACATATTACGACCGCGTGCTCTCATACAGCGTGACGACCTATTGCGCGAACAAAGCATCGGCGGAAGGCTCGCTTGCCGAGCTTTGCCGTGCCATCGCGATATATTCCGCCGCCGCCCGAAAATATTTCGGATGATCCCGAAAGGAAGATGATCAATGATAAAGCTGTGTGTATTCGATCTTGACGGCACGACCGTCAACTCGCTGAACTCAATAGCATATTTCGCAAACGAAACGCTGAAGCGCTTCGGTCTTGAGCCCTTTCCGGTCGACGCTTACCGCACCTTGGCGGGCGGCGGAGCAAAAAAGCTGATAAGAAATCTTGTTGACGCAACCGGCGCCGACGAGAGCCTTTACGAGCCGATGCTTGAGGACTGGGTAACGAGCTACGACAATGATTTTTTATACCTCACCGAGCCGTATGACGGCGTGACCGACATGCTGCGTGAGCTGCGACGGCGCGGAATCCACACCGCCGTCGTGACCAACAAGCACGGTCCCACCGGCAAAAAAATATGCGACACTCTTTTCGGCACTGACGGCTCTCTGCTTGAGGTGTGTGTCAGCGCATATCCCGGAATGGTGCTCAAACCCGCGCCGGACGAGATCATAAAGCTTATGGAACGATACGGTGCCGCCAAGGACGAATGCATCTATTGCGGCGACCATACCATAGACATGGTGACCGGAAAAGCGGCGGGCGTGCTGACCGTTGGCGTCACATGGGGGTTTCATACCGCCGAGGCGCTCCTGTCTGCGGGAGCCGATGCCGTTGCAACACATCCGCGCGATATAGTCGCCATAGCAGACAGCCGCCGGCAAACCGAACAGTGACCGCAATTACCGAAAAATAATAAATAATATATAAAGAGAGGATCAGATCTTGAGCAAGAGAAAGCACGTTCTTATCATCTTCACCGACCAGCAACGGCGCGACACGATCCATGCGCTCGGTAACGACACCATAGTCACCCCCGCGCTCGATTCGATCGCCGACGAGGCAGTCTGCTTCGATCGTTGCTACACTCCCGCACCGGTGTGCGTTCCCGCAAGGCTTGCCATGCTCGCGGGGCAGTATTGCGCCCGCACCGGCAACAACACCAACAACAAATGCATGGAATACAAGGGCGAGGGCTTTTATTCCGAATTCACCAAGGCGGGATATAACAGCGTTTGCATAGGCAAGATGCATTATAACCCCGATCTTTATTCCCCGCTGGGCTTCCGCCACAGACTCTCGCAGGAGGAGATGGCAGACCCCGAGCACGACGACTACACCAAATGGCTGAGAAACTCGCCATATAATGATGTTTTCGATTACAACGGTCAAAGAAGCGAGCTTTATTACATACCGCAGGTATCCCAGCTTCCCGCCGCCGCGCACCCCACCCAATGGATAGGCGACAGATGCGTCGAATTTCTTGAAGAATGCGACCCGGAGGCGGAGCCGATATTTATGGTAGCCTCATTTATTCACCCGCATCCGCCGTTTGCGCCGCCCGCCCCCTGGAACAAGATGTACCGCGACCCGATACGTCGTTCCTTCGTTCCCGAGGATTATGAGTCCTACGCAGATCTTTTGCGCAACAAATACACGATCGACGCCTTCGGCATCTCTCCCAGAAGGCTTGAACTGCTCTATCAGCACTACTACGCCTGCATATCCTTTGTGGACTATCAGATCGGACGCATCATATCCGAGCTGAAGCGTCGCGGAATGTATGACGACACCGTTATCGTCTTCTCCTCCGACCACGGAGATCTTATGGGCGACTACGGCTCGATGGGTAAGCGCACAATGCTTGACGGCGCGTCGAACATTCCCTTCATCATCCGTGTTCCGGGCAAGGAGCACGCACTGCGTCACGATGCCGCATCTCTGGTCGATCTGGCTCCCACACTGCTTTCGCTGGCGGGCATTTCTTACGACAAGGCGGAATATGACGGCGTCGATCTCTTCAGCGAGAAGCACGACGTGGTATATTCGCAGTACGGCAACGGAACCATCGGCACCTACATGGTCGCATCGGGCTATGACAAGCTCATCTATTCGGCGATCGGAGACAGATATTTCTACTTTGACAGCTTCCCCGAGGCGGTCGACAAGTATGACGAAAACAACCCGCGCGTGGTCGAGCTCAAAGCTCTGCTCGACGCTCACATGGCAAGCGACTGCTGCCGCGTTATCGACGACCGCAATATGCAGAGTCCCGCACGTCAGGAGAAATATTCCTTCTATCCGCCGCTGGACGACCACATAAAGACCTTTGAATACGAAAAAGCCGCCATGCCCGAGGGCTACAGCATAAAGCTGGGCGGCAAGCATACCGATTATTGATAAAAGCAGGGCTGTAGACAAAATAAACAAGTTTCGCCGGTTTGCCGAAAGTTTTCGCCCGCCTTTTTCAAAAGGCGGCGCCGGTCGAGGGCGCGCAGCCCTCGTCGCCGTCCGCAGACGGCGAAAGATCCCCCGGCGTTTCTCTTTTGATAACTTTTCTCTTTGCGCCTGTAGTGCCAAAGAGAAAAGTGTCTGAAACTTTCGTGCAAATATACATGTCCTGAGTATGAAGTCTGCGGAGCTGTCTCATTAACGTGAGACAGCTCCGCTTTTTTGTTCGGTTTATAACTTCAAAATATCACTCCGAGCAGCACACCGACCACACCGGTCAGCAGCATGACAAGGATCGGATTTTGCTTGAACTTTCTTATCAAAACAAAGGCTCCGACAAAGGATACTGCACCGACATAGTTCAGCTCGGATATTCCAAGCTCGCTCCACGCACTGCCGCCCGTCAGCATGTTTATAAAGATCGTCAGACCCGCCGAAGCAATGAGCGCGACCACCGCCGGTCGCAGGCAGGAAAGCACGCTCTGAAGCGCGGGCAGTGTGCGATATTTGAAATAAATAAGCCCGAGTATCGACACTATGATGAGAGACGGCGCTATGCACCCCAGCGTCGCAACTATCGCACCCGGAATGCCCGCCATGCGAAGCCCGACAAAGGTCGCGGAATTGACCGCGATAGGTCCCGGTGTCATTTCGGCTATGGTGACAAGATCCGTAAACTCCGCGATCGACAGCCAGCCGTATTTTTCAACCGCTTGAGCCTGTATCAGCGGAATGGCGGCATATCCGCCTCCTATGCTGAAGGCTCCGACCTGCAAAAAGCACAAAAAGAGTTCAAAAAGTATCATTTTCCGCTCCTCCCGCCGCGGCGAGACGCCGCAAATGCGCGAACGATGCCGCAAACGCCGGCTGCCAAAATGACCCATATCACATTCACGTCAAGGAAAAATACCGCGCAGAATGCCGCCGGCATTATCACCATAGCCCAAACGTCCCTCTCCTTTATCGGCTTTGAGCCGAGCGAGCAGACCACATCGCAAATGACCGCCGCCACACCCGATTGCATGCCGCGCAGAGCAAGGGAAACATATTTGTTGGTCGCAAATGCGGAATAAAAAAGCGATATAACGCCCAATATCACCATGGGCGGGATTATCGTTCCCACCACCGCCGCGACCATTCCGAAAAAGCCCGCCGCGCGCCAGCCCACGAGTATCGCGGCATTGACCGCTATCGCTCCGGGGGAGGATTGCGCCAGCGCGGTCATGTCAAGCATTTCGGTATCGTCTATCCAGCCCAGCTCGTCGACAAACCGCCGCTTCATAAAGGTGACTATAACGAAACCGCCGCCGAAGGTGCAGGAGCTTATGTAGAGCATGCTGTAAAAGAGCACCCACATGCGCCGCAGGCGCGAATCGGCGCTTTTTTTGACGTCCTTCACTTCTTTTCCCATGCTATCGCCTCGGAGATAAAAGTCTCAAACAGCGCCGCGTGAGCCGCATGCTCCTCGGCGAGCAATTCGGGGTGCCACTGCACCGCCGCAAGATATCTGCCCCTCTCACACGTCTCGACCGCCTCGACAATGCCGTCCTCGGCGCGTGCGCTCACCGAAAGCGTGTCGGCGACGTCCTTTACCGCCTGATGATGGAAGGTGTTTACACACACCTCCGCTTCGGCTCCGAACATACGGCTCAAGCGCCCATCTCCCGCGATCTTGACCGTTTGCGTGGGATGCTTCCCCGCCTCGGTCTGCCTGTGACCCGGGATATCCTGATAAAGCGTGCCGCCCAGCGCGACATTGATCAGCTGCATGCCGCGACAAATGCCGAATATCGGCTTCCCGGTAGGATATATCCGCCGAAAGAGCGCAAACTCAAACTCGTCGCGCGCCGCGTCTGTCTCAACGTTGTCGGCGCTCACCGTCTTGCCGTAATATTTCGGGTCGACATCAACGCCGCCGGCAAACAAAAAGCCGTCAAGCTCGGCATATCGTTCAAGCCGCTCGGGATCTGCGGTGTATGGCAAAAAGACAGGCACACCTCCCGCCGCAAAGATCGCATTGCAATATGCGGTGTTCATTTTAATTTTGCCCTCCCCGATGCTTGGAGATATGCCTATCACCGGGCGGCGAAGCTTATTGTCATTCATATCGATCATCGTTCCCTTCAAGCCAAATACCTGTCACGAAAGCTCTTGCGCAGTGCAGCATACAGCGAGCTTACCAGCAACACTGCCGCAACGAGCTCCAAAACTCCGTTTATTCCCACAAGAGTAAAGATTATGTTTGAAAACACCGTTGCCACGGTGGTCTCGCCGTTGCCGTTAAATATGTAAAACATCGAAAGCACCAGCACGGTATTGGTCAGAGTCCCCGCAAGTGCCGCAAGAGCGGCGGCAACGGCGTGCGGCAAGCTCTTGCCTTTTTTTGTCTTTTTTGAGCAGAGCATAAACACCAGCGCCGCAACCACGCCGACCGCGATGCGGGGCATCAGCGACACGAGCGGATTGACAAAGGGCAGATTCGCTGGCGTCGGCTCAAGCAACGCTCGCACTATGCAGGTCATGCCCCAAACCCCGCCGAGAATCGCACCGTACCCCGGACCCAGCAGCACGGCTCCCAATATCACCGGAATATGCAGTGTGGTCATTGATATCCCGCCGGGCAGATAGGTTATGTATCCCGTGTAAGGCACAAATGTCATGACTATGATGATCGCCGTAAAAACGGCGGCAAGAACGAATTTTTTTGTGTCTCTTGTCTTCTTACGCATCTTTATGATTCCTTTTTGATTTCGATACAATATATTATAATACAATATCGCACCAAAAGTCAATATCTTCATCCTTTTTTCCGCCATCCGAACGATTCTTATTGATTTTTGAGCGCAAATGTTATATAATAAGGATGTTACTTCATCGAAAGGAGCTCCGAGAAAAGATCTCGGATGTGATAATTGAAATGAAACTCGGTATTTCGACAAATATGTTTTCGCTGAAACGCGGCGAGACGGTCGCGGCGTCTTACGCCGATGAGCTTAAAGCCATAGCCGCCTCGGGCTTCGATACGGCGGACGTCAGCTTTTGCGACGCGGACCTGCACGAACTTATCTCGCCCGACTGGGAGCGCGCCATAGCCGCCGCCGCGGAGACCGCCGCGGGACTCGGTCTGCCCGTCGTTCAGACGACCGCCCCCTTTGACCCCAACACCTTCGTGCGCGGCTGTGCTCCCGACGAGGAGCAAAAGGCGCACACGCGCGAGCTCATTCGCCGCGCCGTGCTCGCCTCAAAGACACTGGGAGCCGAAAGAGTGATATTCCGTCCGCTGAACGACACGATAAATTGCGAATACGACACCTCGGTCGAGCTTGCCACCAACCGCGAATATTACGCCTTTGCCGTTGAGCTCTGCCTTGAGCAAGGCATGGGCGCGGCATTCGAAAACACCTTCTGCACCTCGCGCTATCCCATTCGACGCACATATTGCGAAAACACCGAAGATCTCATCGAGCTGGTCGATTCCTACCACGACAGCCGAGTGGGCATATGCTGGAACTTCGGTCACGCCAATTTCGTGCTTGCCGATCAGCCCCGCGCACTGCGCAAGGTCGGCTCACGCCTTGTTGCCACTCATTTGAGCGATAACCGCGGCGAGAGAAACACGCAACTGATCCCCTTCGTCGGCGGCAATGTGAAGTGGGAGAAGATCATCCCCTGCCTGCGCGAGCTCGGCTTTGACGGCAGTCTGATCATCGATGCGCCCGCCTATACAAAGGATTTTCCCGACGCTCTGCGCGGCGAAGCTCTGCGCTTTGCGCTTGACGCCGGCAGATACCTGCTTGCGCTTTGACATCACCATGAAGGATCAAGCAACGATCACACCGCGTTCGACCGAACGCTCCTCGCGGCGCGGCCCGGGAAGCATGATCGCCGGCATATTGCTCTCCGTCCTTGTGGCACTGCCGGTGCTTTTGGCGATCGCCGCGGCGATATACTTTATCCTCGGTCCCGCCGAGGGCTATTACACCGCCGACTGGTCGGATTCGCTTTATTGGGCGAATGCGTCCTATGAGTCGGGCAGGATATTCGACCCCACCTATCGCTATGCCGCACTGCTTCCCTTTTCGGCACAGCTGTGGATGACACCTCTGGTCGCCCTGTTCGGCTTTACCATGACCGCACAAAATATCGGCATGATCATCTTCGTGCTCGTCTTTTGCGCCTCTCTTTGGTACTTCTGCCGCAGTGCGGACATGAGCATAGGCTGGTGTTCGCTGACGACCGGTGTCACTCTGATGATACTCTCCTCCTCCGAGAAGCTGCGCGAGATAATGCTGGGCCATGTGATCTACTACAGCCTCGGGCTCGTGCTCTTCTTCCTGATCACGGGGCTCTCGCTTTCGATTTCAAAACACGCCAAAGCATTGATGGCATTGCCGAGCGATGAAAAAAAGCCGCGCGAGCGCGGCATACTGCTTGCGGTCTTCTTTGTTCTGCTGCTTGTCGTCTCGGCGGGCACGGCGACCGACGGCGCGCAGATGCTGGTGCTTGCCACCCTTCCCGCCCTGGGAGGTATTGCCGCCGAAAGATTGTTTTGCGGCAAGAGCCGTCTCTTTTCGCGAGATAACCTTCCGACCCTCGCCGCTCTTGCCACCATCATCGCGGGAAGCATAGTGGGCTTGATACTGCTGAAGCTTTGGACGCGCGACGGCATCAGCGCGAACTACACAAATGTATATTCGACATATTCCGACATAAGCGCTTGGAAGGATAATGCACTTAAGCTTCCCACCGAATTTTTAAAGCTGCTGGGCGTTTCGGCAAGCCGCGGAGACGCGCTGTTCGACGCCGCCTCGATAGTCAACGTCCTGAGAATCGCGCTGGCAATAGTCCTTGTCGCATGTCCCGTGGCGATGCTCTTGCTCTATCGCAAGCTCTGCTACCGCGGCACACGCGTAATGCTTTGGGGGCATTTGATAAATTCCGCGGCGATAATATTCGGATATATCTGCGGCAACATCGGCAGCAGCAACTGGCGGCTGACCCCCATGGTCGGAAGCGCCGCGGTGCTCGCCATGTTCGCCGCGCGCGAGCTCTCGCACGCGGGTCGCGCTCGTCTGCTTGCCGCGGGCGAGCTTACCGCCACCGAGGAGGATGCATTTATAATCGAGGAGCACTGCCCCGCGCAGTCGACGGATACGGCACTGGGACGCGTTGAGCTGCGCGGAGGGCTCATCTTTGTCGCCTTCCTCTGTGTCGCCGCGCTCGTCTCCTTCGGCGAGATAATGAAGCTTCCCGCCGACTACGGCAGAAACAACGAAATGCATGAGATAGCCGAATTTTTGGAGGAAAACGACCTTGAATACGGCTATGCCACCTTCTGGCGGTCGAATCTCATAACGCTGATATCCGACTCCAAGGTCAAAACGCGCGAGATACTCGACACCGCGCTGAATCGCGGCATATACACCGATTATTATCAATCCAGCAAACGCTGGTATGACGAATCCGAGCATGAAAAATACGACAAATATTTCGTCTTGCTCTCTCAAAGCGAATATAAAAAGGTGTGCACGACCGATTCGTGGCAGGAGATAATCGACCGCTGCGAGCTCTTGGATACTCTTGAACACGAGGGCTGGTACGTCTTCGTTTTCGCGCACGACCTCGACCTCAACGCGACCGGTATCGATTGGAAATGATGCTGTCGCGAACTCATTCAAGCTGAATACTAATCATCCCGGGACCGCAAAAAGGGTCCCGGGATGATTATTTTTTCATTCGATTTGTTGACTTTGCCACCACGCACTTTTCCACCGTTTTCCTCAAAAGTTTTCCCAAGCCTGTGGAAAACCCTGTGGTAAGTGTTGAAAACTCGCCCTTTTCGCTGTCATAACCGAGAAAAGGCGGCTGTCTGCGGCGTTCCGACTCGAAAAAAGCTGTGGAAAAATGCGGAATGTCGCAATGTCAAAAAAATGCGGTGCTTCGATAATATTCTGCGTTTTTCACAATTTTACCTAAGATTCTCGACAGCACCGGACTTGCCGCCCGCGTCAAAGCGAGCAGATAAATCTCTCTATCGGCAGGTAATCGAAGGATGAGCTCTTCACCGCCATATCCGCCTCATTCGCCGCCCTCAGCGCCTCGCCCACGGCTCCGGGCGGCAGCTTCGCGACCGCGGCGGAATACAGCTTGACCGGGTATTCGCGCAGTCCCGTCTCGGCGGCAATGGCAGAGGCGTTCATGCCATCCGCAAGGCATTCGCTCACCGTATACATATCGCAGAGCACACGCGAAAGCTCGCCCATCACCATGACGGGATCTACCCTTCTCGCCTTCATATCCATCAACACCAAAAGCGCCTCCGCGCTTCTGCGGGCAAGTATCGCATTTGCAAAGGCAAATGCATCATAGCTTCCGCCTCGGCTCGCGACAAAACGCACATCGGACTCTTTGACTTCGGCGCGACCGTCGGCAAGCACATAATATGATACCTTGTCTATCTCGGAGGCAAGCGTCATCATGCTCTCGCCGCACCACTCGGCAGTCAGAGCCGCAACGGCGGGCGCGGCGTTGACACCGTTCGCGGAATAGTGGCGTATTATCCAATCACGCAATCGCGCACCGCCCACCGCATCAAAGCGCACCGGAGTTATGACCTCGCAAAGCTTTTTCATAAGCGACGAGGGACGCTTCGGCGTGCCGCAATCGATTCCGCCCGCGGGGACCGACAGTATCAAAAGATTATAGTCAAAGAGTTCCTCCTCGCCCAACAGATCGATAAGCTCACCGATCTCGTTTTGCCGCAGATCTTCAAAGGTAAGCGACACCGAGACCAACTTGCAATCGGCAAACATCGGCGGAGGGAGCAGTGCGGAACGAAGTGCGCCGGCGGAATACGCGGCGCGATCCATCGCCACGCAATTGAAGAGCTTAAAGCTCTCGTCGGGGCATATCAGCCGCCGCACGTTTTCGATCAGGTTCGACTTGAGGTAATCCTCATCCCCGAACAGCAGGTATTTTCCCGCCGCGGGAGCCTTCATCAACCGTCTCAGCTCGGCGTCGGTAATTATTTCGTAAGACATTTTATATCATTCCGTTTCGTTGACGACCCAAGGTCGGTACAGATTGCAGACCAAGCAAACGATCTCGCCGGATCGCCGAAAGTTTTCGCCCGCCTTTTTCGAAAAGGCGGCGCAGTGGAGGGCGCGGAGCCCTCCTCGCCGTCCGCAGACGGCGAAAGACCTATGGCGTTTCTCTTTTGTTAACTTTTCTCTTTGCGCCTGTGGTGTCAAAGAGAAAAGTGGCTGAGGAATTTGTGCATTTTACACTTTGCACGTTTTTGGTCTAAGTTTGCACCACCCCAAGGTCGGTATGTTTATTTCTTATCCTCGGAGTTCTTGTCCTCGGCGTTCCCGTCGCTCTTTTTTGTCTGCTTTTTAAAGAGCCTTCCGAGCAGTGTAACACATTTGTTCCAAAGCTTTGACTCCGCGGTGCCGCTCCCCTCGGCAGTCTCTTCGGCAGAGGGCTCCTTGTAAAGTGTGACAAGCCCGTCGCGTTGAAGCGTCTGGCAAAGCGCAATGGCTATCGGAACCAAAAAGATCCCCACGCCGCCGTAAACGAAATTGCCGAAAAGCATTCCGAACAAGGTCAAAAGCGGATGCATGCCGACCGTGTCGCCGACGATCTTGGGCTCGATTATCTGCCGTATTACGCTGAGTATCGCCCAAAGAATGACAAGACCTATTCCCTTGCCGAGGCTCCCCGTCAGCATGCAGATGACCGCCCACGGAATAAGGATAAGCCCCGAGCCCACGACGGGAAGTATATCGAACACCGCTATCGCCGCGGCGATAGACGCAAAATTCTTCTGCCCCAGTATCAACAGTCCGAGCGCGATCTCCGCAAAGGTGATCAGCATTATCAAAAGATAAGAGGTAAGATATTTCCATATCACCTTGCCCAAATGCTCGAAGATCTTGCCTATAAATATCCGCTTTTCATCCGGCAGCTGCCGCACGATGAACGCCTTTATATCATCGTAATCCATAAGCATGAACGCCGTGGAAATGATGGTGATGACTATGTTCAGCATAACGTTCGGCACCGATGTGGCGTATGAACCGACCACGGTCAGCGCCTTGCCGGAAAAATCCGAGATCATGGAGCTCAGCGAGGATATAAGCTTTGTTGCGGCGGCATCAAGATCAAGATCAAAGTCGGTATTGATCCCGGCGAGCAGATCGGTGACACCGTTACCGGCGCTTTTGAGCACCGGAACTATCGTCTGATTGAAAAAGTCGGGCAGTCGCGCAAGCCATACCCCGATATAGCCTATCAGCTTTATTATGAGCAGAACGACAAGCAGACCTATGGTGCCGTAAAAGAGTATCACAAAAAACGCAGAGGATGCCTTGCGATTTATTCGCAGCCTGCGAGTGCAGAAATTTACCGCCGGCTTGAGCATGAGCGTCACAAAAAACGCCAGCACAAAGGGCAACAGCGCGGGCAGCGCATACCGCACCAGCACTATCGACAGCCCGAACAGAATGGTAAAATAAACGAATCCGATTATAAATTTGCGTTTTTTCTCCGTTGTCATCACAGCTTCTCCGAAAAAAATATTACTTCAATATATATAATATCACAAATCGGCACGCGGGTCAAGTGCCGAGAAAAAATTTAAAAAATCCGCCACGCAATATTGCTTTACGGCTTTTTTTTTGATATAATTACAATAGATTAACGAAATCCACGGAGGTACCGAATCATGAACGAAGCCTATCAAAACATGCTGACACGCAGAAGTGTAAGACGCTTTAAGGACGAGCCCGTTCCGCGCGAGCTCCTCGACCGAGTGATAAACGCGGGGCTCTATGCTCCGACCGGACGCAACATGCAATCCCCAATCATCATAGCCGTGACCGACCGCGCCCTGCGCGACCGAATTTCGGCTCTCAACGCCGCGGTAATGGGCATGGACGGCGACCCGTTCTACGGCGCGCCCGCACTGCTCATCGTTCTTGCCGACAGGACCTGCCGCACTCACGTATACGACGGCAGCCTTGTCATGGGTAACATGATGCTGGCGGCGCACGAGCTGGGGCTGGGCACATGCTGGATACACCGCGCCCGCGAGGTCTTTGACGGCGACGAGGGTCGAGCCATTCTTGCCTCTCTCGGCATCGAAGGAGATTATGAGGGCATAGGCAACTGCATCATAGGCTTCCCGGACGGCGAATACCCCGCCCCGGCTCCCCGCCGCGAGGGCAGAGTCTTTTACGCATAAGATACGACTTCCGCGTTTCGAATGAAACAAAGAAAATATGCCATCGATCCCGAGCTTACGCGCTATGCCGTCGAGATCCCCTTCTCGCCGCTAATGTTGCGCCTCTCGCGAATGCCGCTGAAGCTGATGTACGCGCTGACACCTCTTCCGCGCGAGGCGGAGCACCGCGTCGAGCGCACCGCCGAAGGCACGCGACTTGATGTCTTCGAGCCGCGCACCTGTCTTGAAGACGCCCCATGTCTTGTTTATTTCCACGGCGGAGGCTTCGGATATATGGCGGCACCGTATCATAAGAAAAACGCCGCGCTTTATGCACTCGGCGCTCATTGCCGCGTAATATGCCCCGACTATCGCCTGTTGCCGCGGCACGGCTATAATGACGCACTCGGCGATTGCATCGACGCGATACGCCACACGCGCGAGCGCTTTTCCTCCGCTCGCATACTCTTGGGCGGAGACAGCGCCGGCGCGGCGCTTGCCGTGGGGGCGGCGTCCCGCGCCGCGGTCAACATCGAACGCATCATGCTGATCTACCCCGTCTGCCGAATGAGCGGCAGCACCCCCTCGCTTGAGCGTTATTCCGATACTCCCATGTGGAACTCAAAAAACAACGAGACAATGCGTCGGCTCTGCTTTGAGCACGGCTTCGCTTCGGCGCTTGAGCCGCATACCGCGACGCTTCCCGCCTCGGTCGGTGAGGTCTATATTGAAACGGCGGAATTTGACTGTCTTCACGACGAGGGCGCGGAATACGCCGCCTGCCTTTCCGCGCGCGGCTTAAAGGTCACGCTAAACGAAACGCGCGGAACCTTTCACGGCTATGATATCGCCGCCGGTGCCGCCGTCACACGCAGCGCCATGGCTTGCAGGATCCGGTTTTTAAGCCGATAAACGCACAAAAAAGGCTCATTTATCACGTTTTTGCGTAAAAAAAGAAAAAAACTCTTTAAATTACGCGAAAAGGTATTGCAAAATCGGCAAAAATATTATACAATATAGTGTAATTCTCTGCCGCGAAGCGGCAAATATGACGGAGGTATGATTCAAATGGTAATAGCTGGCGATTTTAAAAACGGCATCACATTTGAGATGGACGGCAGCGTCTATCAGGTAATTGAATTTCAGCATGTAAAACCCGGCAAAGGTGCGGCATTCGTGCGTACCAAGCTGAAAAACGTCATTACGGGCGGCGTGGTCGAGAAGACCTTCAGCCCTACTGACAAGTTCGACAGTGCATATATCGAAAGAAAGGATATGCAGTACTCCTATAACGACGGAGATCTTTACTACTTCATGGACATGGAGACATTTGATATGACTCCCCTGAACAAGGAATCTCTCCCAGACTCCTTTAAGTTCGTGAAGGAGGAGATGATGTGCAAGCTCGTCTCCTACAAGGGAAAGGTGTTCAACGTCGAGCCCCCCACATTCGTGGAGCTTGAGATCGTAGATACCGATCCCGGCTTTGCCGGCAACACCGCCACAAACACCCTCAAGCCCGCAACTCTTGAGACCGGTGCCGAGATCAAGGTCCCGCTCTTCATCGACCGCGGCGACGTTATCAAGATCGATACCCGTACGGGCGAGTATCTCTCCCGCGCGTAAAATAATCGATAAAAATCTTTTTTCGGAAAGGAACCATTGAAATGAAGCTTGGTGAAAAAGCAGCGTATCTTAAGGGCCTCGCGGAGGGTCTTAACATCGACACATTAAAGCCCGAGGGTAAGCTCATCTCGGCAATGCTCGACCTTATCGGAGATCTGACCGAGGCTGTGGGCGAGATCGACGAGGATCTTGAATACCTCAACGATTACATTGAGGAGCTTGATGAAGATCTGGGCTCCGTGGAGGAAGTCCTTTTCGGCGATGACGAATGCGATTGCGACTGCGACTGCGACGACGAGGATTGGGCGGACGATTGCGATTATAATTGCGACGAATGCTGCCATCCCTGCTTCGACGAAGACGAAGACGAGGATGAGGACGAGGACGAAGACGAGGACGACAGCGACAACGACTGAGCCGTCTTGATACTTTCTTCGTTTGCAAACTAATATGAAACCGCAGCCGATAAACGGCTCCCGCACGGGAGTGCCGTTTATCGGCTGCTTTTTGCTCTTTTCCGCTCTTGATTTTTTAAAGCTTTTGTGCTATACTGTAATATATAAGATCATTTTTAACGAAGGGAGTCCGGCATGGAGAGCGGCAAAAACGAACGCACAACAAAAATACAGGAATCCGGCGAAATGTATCTTGAGACCATTTTGATACTTTCGCGCAAAAAAGGAACGGTGCGTTCGCTTGACGTTGCCGAGTATATGGGCTTTTCAAAGCCCAGTGTCAGCCGCGCGGTGGGAATACTGCGCCGTGACGGATATCTTGAAATGAGCGCCGACGGACACCTGACGCTCACCGATGCCGGCACCGCCGCGGCAGAGCGCATATACGAGCGTCACACCGTTATATCCGGCTTTCTCGAAAGCCTCGGAGTCGACCCCGAGACCGCCGCCGCGGATGCCTGCAAGATGGAGCATGACATCAGCGACGTTACTCTTGAGGCGATAAAACGCTTCGCCGCCGAGAGATAAAAGACCTCACTCCCCCGCACAAACAAGACATTTGACGACCTCGCCCACAAACATGCGGTGAAGGTCGCGCACGGGATAGCACCTCTCAAGCACCGCGGTGTCGACAAAGCGCTCCTCTTTGATATCATCGGCGTAAAGCTTGCGGCAGATGAGCACGACAGATGCTTCGTCAAGATAGGGCACACGCACGCCGCCGACATCGCAATAAAGATATCTCATGCCGCATGCCGCCGCCTTGTCGCCGTCCCGCCCGCTGTGAGAGCCGAAATAGGAAAGTTCCTTCCGTTTTTCGTCTCCGAAAAAGGACAGCGAATAATACCTTGCCCCATCGACCAGCGGAAATGTATATCTCTGCGGACGAATAAAGCACGCCGCCGCGGGCACGCCCCATAATTCACCCAAAAAGCCCCAGCTTGCGGTCATGGCATTCACCGAGCCGCCGTGCTCGGCGCCTATCAGCATCCATTCGCGCCCAACGGCGCGAAATGCATTCGACATTTCAAGCTCATACGCGGATATCTCTTTGTATTTCATCATCAAAGCTCCTCGGTTTCAATATTGTTACAATAAATATTATATTCCGCCGGGCGCGATAAAGCCCCGACGACAGAAAGGACTGCCATGAAAGTCACGACCTTTGAACTCTCACCCGAATACCGCGGTGCAACGCTCACCGCATACATTGTCGACAACACGCCCGAGTTGAAGCTTAAGCCGCGCCGCGCGGTCATCGTTTGCCCGGGAGGAGGCTATCACTTTCTCTCCGACCGTGAGGCGGAGCCGGTGGTAATGCAATTTTTGGCGGCAAACATGAACGTTTTTCTGCTTCGTTACACAGTCGGAAAAAAGACCGACACAAGTGCGGGAGCCGTCGATTACGCGCCCCTGATCGAGGCGGGAATGGCGATCAAATTCGTTCGCGAGCACGCCGAGGAATACGGCACAGACCCCGAAAAGGTGTTCATTCTCGGTTTTTCCGCCGGAGGACACGTTGCCGCCTCCGCGGGTACGCTTTGGAATATTCCCGAGGTCCGCACGGCTCTCGGCATCGGAGCGGAGGGCTGTCCCGAGGGCATAAATCGCCCGAACGGCACCATTCTCTGCTATCCGGTCATAACCGGCGGCGACAAAGCGCATAAGGGCTCGGTCAAACATTATTCGGGACACGACGAGCTGACCGACGAGGACATCGAACGCTTCTCGCTTGAGCTGCACGTCGATGACACCACCGCGCCCGCCTTCATCTGGCACACCGCCTCGGACGGCACCGTGCCTGTCGAAAACTCGCTGATGTACGCCACGGCGCTTTCGGCTCACAAGATCCCATTTGAGCTTCACATCTATCCCGCGGGCAAGCATGGGCTCTCGCTTTGCAACGAATTCACCTGCTCACAAAACGAAAAGAACATCGTTCCGTATGCCGAGGGCTGGATAGACCACGCCGTCAAGTGGGCGAAAAGCTTCTGAGCCGCCGAACTCGATCTTATCGATCCCGCGTCGCCGCACGTATATCCGACATCGAAAATCCGCGGCGCATCAGCGCCGCTACCGCGCGCTCGCGCTCATGCGCTTCCCGCGGAAGGGTACCGCCGTATTTCTTATCGATAACGCGAGCGCAAAGCTCGGCGAAATCGACGTCATTCAAATAATCGTTTGCCGCGTCGGCAGCATTCCCTCGATAACCGAGGGAATACAGCCGCGCGGCAATATATTTTCGCCCGCGGCATTGTGCCACACACCGCTCCGCCTCGCGCAGAGCGGCATTTCGTTCATCTATCAGACCCTCCGATGCAAGCTCCGCGACCGCCGCCTCGGCGGCATCGCGCGAATGCCCCTTCATGATGAGCTTGCGTCTGAGCGTCTCCTTTGAATTTGCACCGTATGCCAATATTCCCGCACCGCGCCGCACAGCCTCGGCTTTTTTCGACAGCCGATCAAGCTCGTCAAACTCCTCGAAAGTCATCTCGTCGCCGCGATGAAGCCTGTGCGCACGATAATCGGAAAGCGTCAAAAGCAATGCGCGACGCTCGCTTCTACCCTCATCGTCGGATATCTCAATATCGACGAGCACCGCTCCGCCGCCGTCCGCCTCACGCACCGACCCGACCTTTATCGTCATCTCGGCTTATTATTCGTCGTCCGACAGCGCTATATCCAGCTCGTCGCCGTCATCATCATCGTCAAGCTCGAATTCGTTGTCGTTTTCGGCAATTTGGTCACCGAGAGAACGTATCTTAGAATCAAGCTCGTCAAACAACGCGGGTGTCGTTTCTATGGCATGACGCGCATTGTCGCGTCCCTGCCCCAGCCGCTCGCCGTTATAGGATATCCACGAGCCGCTCTTTTGAATGACACCGAGCGTCAGCCCCATGTCCAATATCTCGCCCGCGCGGGAAATGCCCTTGCCGTAAAGAATGTCGAATTCGCAGGTCCTAAACGGCGGCGCGACCTTGTTTTTGACGACTTTGCACTTTACGCGGTTGCCGTAGATATCGTTGCCGTTCTTAAGCTGCTCCGAGCGGCGCACATCTATTCTCACCGACGCATAGAATTTGAGCGCGCGTCCGCCCGTCGTGACCTCGGGGTTGCCGTATATCACGCCGACCTTTTCGCGAAGCTGGTTGATGAATATTACGACGCAGTTGCTCTTGGAGATCACCGCGGAAAGCTTTCTCATAGCCTGCGACATAAGTCTTGCCTGCACACCGACCGAGGAGGCTCCCATATCTCCCTCTATCTCCTGACGCGGGACCAATGCCGCGACCGAGTCTATGACCACGATGTCGATGGCTCCCGAGCGCACCAGCGCCTCGGTGATATCAAGCGCGTCCTCGCCGCAGTCCGGCTGTGACACCAAAAGATTGTCTATATCCACGCCCAGCGCGCGCGCATAGACCGGATCCAGCGCATGCTCGGCATCGATAAACGCCGCCTCACCGCCGCTCTTCTGTATCTCGGCAACGACATGAAGCGCCACCGTCGTTTTACCGGAAGATTCCGGACCGTATATCTCTATTATTCTGCCGCGCGGCAAGCCCCCGATGCCCAAAGCCATATCCAGCCCCAACGAGCCGGTGTGGACCGCCTGCACCTCCATGTGCGTATTTTCGCCCAGCCTCATTATCGCACCCGAGCCGAAATCGCGCTCGATCTGCGTGATGGCGGTCTTGATCGCCTTCTGCTTCTCGCTCTTATCATTTCCCACCGGAACCACCGGCGCCGATTTTTTTGCTTGCTTCATTGCTGTGTCCCCTTTTTGAGCTTTATTTCTTTCGTTTATATTATACAGCACTCATCTTGGCTTGTCAATAGCTTTTTGAAATTATTTTGTTCCGAAAACGGAACTTTTTTTGTATCGGACTCATTTTGGCGCAAAAAAGCGCGCCTTCGGATTCTCAAATCGGAATCAAGAAGGCGCGCATATTCGGTTTGTCGAAAAAAAGCGGTCTTATTTTTTCTGCTGGCGGCACCAGATCTTCATCACGAGCCTGTGCGGCAAAAGCTTGGTGAGCAGCACCTGCCCGCGTATCTGCGCACCGCAGATCGATACATCCTTGCCGCGCGACATATCCGCAAGCGCACGACGCACGACCTGATCGGCGGTGTAAAATCTGTTATAATAGGTTATGGTGTCGTCGCGCACCGCGGTGTCAAAGAACTCGGTCTTGACCCAGCCGGGGCATACAGCCATGACGCGTATTCCCCTGCCGCTTCTTTGCAGCTCGGTGTTGAGAGATCTTGTAAAGCTGAGCACAAATGCCTTTGTCGCGCCGTAAACGTTGATATACGGCACCGGCTGGAACGCCGACAGCGACCCGAGCTCAAATATCTCGGCTCCCTTTGACATATACGGCAGCGTTCTGTAGGTCATGGCAACGAGCGAGCGAGCGTTGAGATCGATCATTGCAAGCTGCCCCTCAAGCTCAAGCCCTTCAAAGCTGCCGAATATTCCGAAGCCCGCGGCATTCACCAGCACGCGCACCCGGGGCTTTTCCGCTTCAAGCAGCGCGGCATAGCTTGCCACACCGGCGTCGTTTGAAAGGTCGAGCGCGATGACCTTTGCCGGAACGGCTGTCTCGGCGGCAAGCGCCTCAAGGCGCTCGCGTCGACGCGCTATCAGCCAGATCTCGTCAAGCTCCGCACGATGCTTTTCGGCAATGCGCAAGGCAAATTCGCGCCCCATGCCCGAGGATGCCCCCGTCACCACCGCTATCCTTTTGTTTTCTTCCATTTTCGGATATCTCCCTTAAATAATATAATAGCACGGAATGCCGTTCGAATATCTCGGGTAAGCCTCACCCTCGATAAGCGGCAGAATATAACGACAGCAGGCATCGGTGACATCATCCCCCGCGGCGTTGATATATTCGTCGGGAACGTTCTTTATCTTGTTGGCTATCTCTCCGACATCCGCGTGCGATATCTCAACGTCATAGCCCCGCTCGCCCACGATGCGGCGCATCGTCATCATCTCTCTGCTGACGCCCTCGCGCGCCGCGGCGACCGCCGCCTTGCCAACGCGGACCGATTCATCGATATCGGTGAGAGAGGCGATATGCCCCGCGCACCGCTGGGGAAGGTTCAGCTCAACCGAGCGCACCTTGCAGCCGAGCTCGGCGCGCACGGCAAGCTCAAGCGCCTTGCCGGTTCCGGACAGTTGCTTGTGACCGAAAACATCCGTCGTGCCGACGTCGACCCCTTCGCAAACATATCTGCCGTCGGCAAAGCGTATACCCTCGGACACTGCCACCACCACGCAGGGATGCAGCGCAAGTCTTTCGCGCAAACGCGCGAAAAACGCATCGAGGTCAAAGGGGCGCTCGGGCAGATAAACAAGATCGGGAGCTATACCGTTAAGCAGTCTCGGCGCCGCCGCCGCCGCGGTCAGCCAGCCCGCATCTCTGCCCATTATCTCAACTATCGTCACGGCGGGAACGGTATATACCGCGCAATCGCGAATTATCTCCTGCATCGTCACCG
>CAZPYK010000006.1:0-51280 GCA_964590755.1 uncultured Ruminococcus sp.
GTGCTCTTTTTTAGACTCGGCATAGCATACGTGTTAGATATTTGTTTCAAACTTACCCCCGGAATATTATTTGTTTACGGAATCACGCTTTTGGTCGATGAATGACAAAAACGATCTTATTGATCTTCGTCGTTCGAGGTTTGATCTTTTCCGTGGCATTCTTTGATGATCATATCGGTAATGCCGAATATCTTGTAAAACTTTTTAACGGAAAAATCAAGATATTGGCGCCCGGATTCCTCTAAATGATAGTAATTTCTGAATCTTTTTTCGCCTACCAATACTTGCTTGCTTGAGATCAGACCTCGTTCAAGCATTTTATACATGGGACCGTAAAGCGATCCGTCGCGCATTTGGAACTCGCCTGCGCTTCGCTTTGACAATTCAAGCTTTATTTCGTATGTGTACATGTCTTTGGTAGAAAGCATTGAAAGAATAAGTATCTCGATCAGACCGCATCTGATGCTTTCATCTATACTGTTTAACCATTCATCCGGCAAATTCGGAATGCTGTTTTCCATATCTATCTCCGTTCCGTCGCTTGGCGGCAAAAAGACTGAGTTTTATTCTGTATTCGTCTCCGATTTTATTATACAACCGAAAATATTAATTTGTCAATACTAAATTCAAAAAAGTATCTTGACAAATGTATTTGAGTATGATATAATGCAAGTGCAGACGGAGAAAACATCTCACGCGCCGAGACACGGTAAACAATATTATATTGAAAGGAGGCAGCTGCAATAATGCTTGGCGCTTGAGATGCGCATTCCCAAATAATTAACATCAATACGAAGAAAGGGTTAAAAACAATGAAACTACACAAATTATCAATGTGCATTATATCGCTTATCTTGCCGGCGGTACTGCTTTTCTCCTGTGTTGATAATACGGGCGGCAATCACGGCTTGGGTGAGATATCAAAAGAGGTCGCCGGGGCGGCATTTACATCCACCGGTGATGATGAATCCACCTCCGCCCCCCCGACATCGACAGTAAAGAACGAAGAAAGCAACGAGCCCGCCGACACCGTTGCCCCCGAAGAAACCCAACCTATCGTTTATTCAACAAAGGAAGAACTCGTATTGCTCATGCGCAATACGCTCACCGATATTCGCGCGCGGGTAACTCAGAGCACCGACGATATCGCCTATCTGCGAGAGGTCATGAGCGCCGCCGACGGCGCAGAGCTTATCCGCGAAATACGCCCGTATTCCGGATACGGATACTATAAACTGGGGTGCGTAAAGCCGCGCGGTACGCTTGGTGTTTTTTCTATCGTAGAGCTCGAATTCTCTGACGGAGATATCGATATCTGGAGACTGCCCATAAGCGGAAATAATATTCCGATACACGGCAGCGTCGCACTTGAAATATCCGAGGTCATGCGCTCAGCCTCAACGGTCGAGGAGCTGACTCAAGCTGTAGCCGAGCTTGATAAGACTAAAACGGTGACCGAAGTCAAGGTTATGTCAAGTGCCATGGCAGATGCCGTGGAGGTCACCTCCGGACAGATAGAACTGTTGGCTCGCATTACGGTGACTTATAAAGACGGAGCTGAGGAATTAACGATAACATTTGACCGTTCGGGCAAAGATTGGTACGACCCCGATTATGCCGACGCATCCGCTGCGCTCGGGGATGCCGTGGAAAGTGCCGTCCCGACCTGCGAAACGATAGAAGAACTTGTTGCTCGTATCAAGGCGTACGAGAGTGATTTTTTCACGGTTACCGGCGTCTGGGTCAGTCGTAACGGCACAAAACTTGAAGGCGGTCCGTTGCACAGCGGAGACTATATCATGGTCGAAAGAAGTGACGGCTTCCAAACAATCATACCCATTTCAATAAACAAGTGATGATTTAAGGCAATACCGCACAATTCTTTTTGCTCAATCGCGCGGTCAGAAAATTCGTCAGATGAAACAAATTTCCCGCCTCAACGCGCGTAGTTTATCCTACTCGAAGGAAATTTGTAAAATATGACGGATTTTATGCAAGCAAGTGAGTAAACACGCGCCAAGGCGCAGACGTCAGCCGCGAATTGTGCGGTGTTGTCTTAAAATATCCTCGCTATGTCGATATGCGCATAGCGAGGATCTGCTGTGCAAAAAATAAATGTCAGCATTTTCGATTAATGTGTGTTGTTTGGGGATTTTATGCTTTTTGCCCAATCTGTATCGTCGACTTACAAAAGTTTTCTACGGACGCCGGCTCGCTTTTTGTATTGACTTTCGACCTGCGGCGTGGTATAATATTTATGTAAATGATTTTATTCTCAAAGGAATCGGAAATGCTGAAGGTCAATGCAAAAATAGTTGGTTTTGAATGCTTCCCCACGGCAAAAGATGCGGCGGTGGAATTTTTGGTTTCCGATCCGGAGTGGAATTCTCCCCAATATACCGTTTTTCCCGGCTTATGCGATGTGCATGTGCATTTTCGTGAGCCGGGCTTTTCTTATAAGGAGACCATATCGAGCGGATCGGCGGCAGCGGCGCACGGCGGTTATACCGCTGTATGCACCATGCCCAATCTTGCCCCCGTTCCCGACACTCCGGAGCATCTTTCTGCTCAGCTTGAGCTTATTCGACGCAATTCACACATCAATATCTATCCCTACGGCGCCATAACGATCGGACAACGCGGCGAAAAGCTTGCGGACATGAAAGCGCTTTGCGCGGATGTTATAGCTTTTTCGGACGACGGCAAGGGTGTGCAGTCACGTGAGTTGATGGAAAGCGCGATGAAAACGGCGCACGAATGCGGCAAGATGATAGTTGCCCACTGCGAGGATAATTCCCTGCTCTGCGGCGGATATATTCACGACGGTGTATATGCAAAAGCCCATGGACACCGCGGAATATGCAGCGAGAGTGAATGGCGTCCCATCATGCGAGATCTTGAGCTGGTACACAAAACAGGCTGTGCTTATCACGTATGTCACATCTCCTGCCGCGAAAGCGTTAAGCTGATCAGAGAAGCAAAAGCCGATGGCTTAAATGTCAGCTGCGAGACCGCACCGCATTATCTTTTGCTGGATGAAACTTTTCTTGAAGAAGACGGACGCTTTAAGATGAATCCTCCGTTGCGCTCCGCCGAAGATCGCGAGGCGCTGCTTGAAGGTATATGCGACGGTACTGTGGATATGATAGCCACAGATCACGCGCCACACAGCGCGGAAGAAAAATCGCGCGGCTTGGCGGGCAGTGCTTTCGGAATAGTTGGACTCGAGAGTGCCTTTTCGGTGCTCTACAGCGGACTGGTCAAGAAAAATATTATAACTCTTGAAAAGCTCACAGAACTCATGGCTTCGGCTCCGAGAAAACGTTTCAATATCCCGCTCGGCATAGACTTTACAATATGGCAGCTTGACGAACGATATGTGATAGATGCAAACGATTTTCTTTCTCAAGGACGTTCGACCCCATTTGCGGGCAATGAAGTAAACGGAAAATGCTATCTGACGGTTTGCAACGGCAAGCCTGTATATAAATATTAAGTGGAGAAAAATGTTATGTCTAAAAGAACCGATATCAAAAAAGTGCTTATAATTGGCTCGGGACCGATCGTTATCGGACAAGCCGCAGAGTTTGACTATGCCGGCACGCAGGCATGTCTTGCGCTCAAGGAGGAGGGCTATGAGGTAATACTCTGCAACTCCAACCCGGCAACCATCATGACCGATACATCTATAGCGGACAAGGTATATATGGAACCGCTCACGCTGGAATATATTGCAAAAATATTGCGTTACGAGCGCCCGGATGCCATTGTTCCCGGAATAGGAGGACAAACAGGTCTCAACCTTGCGATGCAGCTTGAAAAAAAGGGCGTATTGAAGGAATGTCAGGTAGAGCTTTTGGGCACATCCGGCGAATCGATCGAACGCGCCGAGGATCGCGAACTATTCAAAGAAATGTGCGAGGCTATAGGCGAACCGGTTATTCCGTCCAAAATAACCTATAATCTTGACGAAGCAAAAAGTGCTGCCGCGGAGATCGGCTATCCCGTTGTATTGCGTCCTGCGTTCACGCTCGGCGGGACCGGCGGCGGCTTTGCCAACAATGAAGACGAGCTGATCGAGATCGGCATGAATGCATTCAAGCTCTCACCTGTCCATCAGGTGCTGATCGAAAAAAGCGTCAAGGGCTACAAAGAGATCGAATTTGAGGTAATGCGAGATTCAAACGATAATGCCATAACCATATGCGGAATGGAAAATATAGATCCCGTTGGAGTGCATACGGGAGATTCGGCTGTTGTGGCTCCCATATTGTCACTCTCCGAGCAAGATCGCAAAATGCTTAACGACAGTGCAATAAAGATAATTCGCGAGTTGAAGATAGAGGGCGGCTGCAATGTGCAGTTTGCGCTGAATCCGTATACGAGTGAGTATTATCTTATCGAAGTCAATCCGCGCGTTTCCCGCTCCTCGGCATTGGCATCAAAGGCGAGTGGATATCCCATCGCTCGCGTCACAGCCAAGATAGCCGTGGGATTGTCTCTCGATGAGATACCGGTCGCAGGCGGCACAGCAGCTATCGAGCCGCAATTGGATTATATAGTGGCAAAATTCCCGCGCTTCCCCTTCGATAAATTCTCTGACGCGCCAAATACTCTCGGCACTCAAATGAAAGCCACGGGCGAGGTCATGGGTATCGGCTCTACACTTGAAGAGTGCCTGCTGAAGTCGGTGCGTTCGCTTGAAACGGGAGTTTCTCATTTTCATATCTCAAAATTCGACTCAATGACAAATGACTTGTTGTTTGATTACATTAAAGATTTTAAGGACGACAACATATACGCGATCTTTGAGCTTTTACGTCGAGGCGTGACTGTGGAAGCATTGCACAAGTCGACGATGATAACGCCGCTTTTTCTTGAAGCCTTCCGCAATATCGTTTCCACCGAACGCGAGATAAAGGCGCACCGCGGTGATCTTAACATTCTTCGCACAGCCAAGCGCATGGGCTTTTCGGATACATATATAGCCTCATTGTGGGAAACAGACGAAGCTGCGCTGTACAATATGCGTCGCGAAAACGGTATAACCCCCGTATTTCGCATGGTGGACACCCTGCACACAGGTGCATATATTCCGTATCTTTATTCCTCTTATTCCGGAGAAAATGATTCGCGTTTGACCGACAAAAAGAAGATAGTCGTGCTTGGGGCGGGTCCGATACGCATCGGACAAGGCGTTGAATTCGATTACTCGACCGTGCATGCCATCCAGACGATACGAAAGTCGGGATATGAAGCGATCATCATAAATAACAATCCCGAGACGGTTTCGACCGACTACACAACCGCGGACAAGTTGTATTTTGAGCCCTTGACCCCGGAGGATGTAATGGCGATAATCGATTTTGAAAAGCCGGAAGGGGTCATCGCCTCACTCGGCGGGCAGACGGCAATTAACCTTGCAGAGCCGCTCATGAATCGCGGCGTTCGAATAATCGGAACCGATTGCGCCGCCATCGAGCGTGCCGAAAACCGCGACAGCTTTGAAAAGATCCTTGAAAAACTGGACATTCCGCAACCGCGCGGAAAAGCCGTTACCAATATCGATGACGGCGTAGCCGCCGCGCGTGAGATCGGATATCCCGTGTTGGTGCGTCCTTCATTTGTTCTGGGCGGCCGAGCAATGCAGATCGTCGCCAACGAAGATCAACTGCGCAAATATCTCAAGACAGCTACGGAGATAGATGCCGATCGTCCGGTTCTGGTCGATCAATATATCTTCGGCAAGGAAGTCGAAGTAGATGCTATCTGCGACGGAAGAGATGTTTTCGTTCCGGGTATCATGGAGCTCGTCGAGCGCACCGGCATCCACTCGGGCGACTCGATAAGCGTTTATCCGTCCTTCAGCATTTCCGATAAGGTCAAGGGCATAATCCTGCAATACGCAAAAAAGCTCGGGCTCGGCATAGGCATAATCGGGCTTTACAATATTCAGTTTATCGTTGACGGGAATGACGATGTGTACATAATCGAAGTTAACCCGCGTTCCTCACGCACCGTTCCCTTTCTCTCCAAGGCAACGGGATACAGCCTTGCCGATATCGCCACCGAGGTCATACTCGGCAAGTCGTTGAAGGAGCAAGGAATCTTTGATATTTATCCGAATGAAAAAAAGCGCTATTATGTTAAGGTACCCGTGTTTTCCTTCAACAAGATAAAAGGTCTTGATGCGTATCTTTCACCCGAGATGAAATCTACCGGTGAAGCAATAGGCTATGACGATAAATTGAATCGCGCACTTTATAAAGCACTGCAGGCAGCCGGCACGCATCTGCAAAATTACGGCTCGGTATTCGTTACCGTAGCAAACAAGGATAAAGCTGAGGCTCTGCCTCTTATACGACGCTTTTATAATCTCGGCTTCAATATACTTGCCACGCGCGGTACTGCCGAATTTCTCAAGCAGAACGGCATACGCACCCACATTTTAAATAAGATAAGCAGCGGAAGCGAAGAAATACCCGATGCAATACGCCAAGGGCACATTGCGTATGTAATAAACACGCGAGATATCGCCGCATCCATGCTTCAGGAAAGCGACGGTCACAAAATACGCCGTCTGGCAACCGAAAACAATGTTACAATGTTCACCTCTCTTGACACCGTCAAGGTTCTTCTCGATGTGCTTGAGGAGACGACCTTGACCATCTCCACCATAGATTCTTGAGGTAGCGTTCATGAAGCAAGGAATTTTTGAAATAATTGAAAACACCCCTTTAACCGCCAATGTTTATCGTATGAAGCTTACGGGAGATACCGACGCGATCACCGCCTGCGGACAATTTGTAAACATAAAGCTTGACGGTTGTTATCTGCGGCGTCCGATATCGGTTTGCGACAAGAACGCCGACTCCTTCACGATCATTTACAAGCTCATTGGCAAGGGAACCGAAAAAATGGCGTCGCTTCACCCCGGAGAACGACTTGATGTCCTTACCGGGCTCGGTAACGGATATGATTTGACCTCAGCGGGTGAGCACCCCCTGCTGATCGGCGGGGGCGTCGGAGTGCCTCCTCTCTACCTTTTGGCAAAGCAACTGCGTCGGCAAGGAAAACACACAAGTGTTATACTGGGCTTCAATACTGCCGACGAGGTATTTTATGTAAATGAATTCAAGGCGCTCGGATGCGAGGCCACGATCAGCACGGTAGACGGCAGTGCGGGAGTTCGCGGCTTTGTGACGGATGCATTTCCGAATGATTATACATATTTTTACGCCTGCGGTCCCGAGCCTATGCTGAAAGCCGTATTCAAAAAAAGCAACACCGACGGCGAAATGAGCTTTGAGGAACGCATGGGCTGCGGCTTTGGCGCATGTATGGGCTGCTCCTGCAAAACACTTACCGGCTACAAGCGTATCTGCAAGGACGGTCCGGTGATGAAGAAAAAGGAGATACTGTGGTGAAAAATATAGCAGACACTAAGGTCGAGCTGTGCGGAATTCAGCTTGATAATCCCATCATACCCGCTTCGGGTACATTTGGATACGGCTATGAATTTGCCGAGCTTTATGACATCAATTGTCTGGGTAGCTTTTCCTTTAAGGGAACGACTCGCGAGCCGCGCTTCGGCAACCCGACGCCACGTATTGCCGAATGCACCGGCGGAATGATAAATGCCGTAGGGCTTCAAAACCCCGGCATTGACAAGGTCATCGCCGAAGAACTTCCTAAGCTGAAAAAATGCTTTCAAAAGAAGGTCATGGCAAATGTTAGCGGTTTTTCCGTCGAAGAATATGCCGAGGTCTGCTGCCGTCTTGATCGCGAGGAGCAGATAGGCTGGCTTGAGGTGAACATCAGCTGCCCGAACGTTCACGGCGGAGGCATGAGCTTCGGTACCGATCCCACAGAAGCGGCAAAGGTCGTTCGTGCAGTCAAAGCCGTAACAACAAAGCCGGTTATAGTGAAGCTTTCACCCAATGTGACAGACATAACCGCTATAGCGCTTGCTTGCGAGGCGGCAGGCGCCGACGGGATAAGCCTAATAAACACACTCCTTGGCATGCGAATAGATCTGAAAACAAAAAAGCCGATCATTGCCAATAAAATGGGAGGCTATTCGGGTCCCGCCATATTTCCGATAGCTCTGCGCATGGTCTACCAGGTCGCGACGGCGGTGCATATTCCGATCATCGGAATGGGGGGCGTATCCTCTGCCGAGGACGTTATCGAAATGATGCTTGCCGGTGCCACTGCGGTAGAGATAGGCGCAGCAAATCTTGTAGATCCATATATCTGCCTAAACATCGTAAACGAGTTGCCCGAGGCTATGAAAAAACACGAAATAAATAAATTATCAGATATAATAGGAGAAGCACACAATGGGTAAGGATGTTATTATCGCTTGTGATTTTTCAAGCGCGACGCAAACGATTGATTTTTTAGAGCTTTTCGGAGAAATCAGACCTTTCGTAAAGATAGGAATGGAGCTCTACTACGCAGAGGGGCCATCCATCGTTCGCACACTTAAAGAGCGCGGACACAAGGTCTTTCTCGACCTAAAGCTTCACGATATTCCCAATACGGTGAAAAAAGCAATGGCGGTCCTTTCGCAGCTTGACGTGGACATTTGCAATCTGCATGCCAGCGGAACCGTTCCGATGATGGAAGCGGCGCTTGAAGGTCTGACACGTCCCGACGGCACGCGCCCGCTGCTGATCGCCGTTACACAGCTGACCTCGACAAGTCAAGAAATCATGGAGCGTGATCTTCTCATTCGCGAGCCGATAGCAGATGTGGTAATGCATTACGCGACCAACGCCAAGCGCGCAGGACTTGACGGCGTGGTCTGCTCCCCGCTTGAAGCCGGCAAGGTGCATGACATTTGCGGCAACGATTTTCTGACAGTCACCCCCGGCGTTCGTTTTGCCGACGGAGATATCGGAGATCAAAAACGCGTCATGACTCCTGCCGAGGCGAAGCGCGTAGGCTCCGACTATATCGTCGTCGGCAGACCGATAACCGCAGCCGCCGATCCCGTTGAGGCATATGGGAGATGCGTGCGGGAATTTGTTGATTAAAAGAGGAAAAGAACATGCAAAGCTATAAGAGAGAGTTTATTATTTTTTTGGAAAGTGCCGGAGTGCTCAAATTCGGCGATTTTACCGCCAAAAGCGGGCGCAAGATACCGTATTTCATAAACGCCGGAGAGATCAAAACAGGTGTTCAAATATCTCGCTTGGGCGAATTTTACGCCCAAGCGTACCTTGATAATGTGGGTAAGCACCGCACAGTGCTCTACGGCCCCGCGTATAAAGGGATTCCGATTGCCGTATCGGCGGCATGCGCCCTGGCAAAAGAAGGACTTGATATTCCCTTCTTTTTTAACCGCAAAGAAGAAAAAGATCACGGCGAGGGCGGCGTGTTTGTCGGATATCGTCCCGCGCCGGGAGAAGAAGTGACCATAGTTGAGGATGTTATCACCGCCGGAACCGCGATAAGAGAAAGTATGACTTTGTTGTCACATCTTGACGGAGTCAAAGTATCTTCGGTATTCGTTATGGTCGATCGAAAAGAACGCGGTCTTACCGAACTCTCGGCAGTAGATGAGGTGCGAAAAGAGTTCGGCATGCCGGTTTATTCTGTCGTAGACGTATATGACATCTTAGAATATCTTGAAGAAGACCCCAAAAACGCCGAAAACATCGAACGTATACGTAATTATTTGGCGATCTACGGCGCCAAAGATGCACAAGGAGCAAAAAAATGAGAAGTATAATAGATATAGGTGACTTGAGCGTTACGGAAATAAACGAGCTGCTTGCGCTTGCGACCGATATTATCGCCTCTCCGCAAAAATATGCTCATGCTTGTGAGGGCAAAAAGCTTGCAACATTGTTTTTTGAACCTTCAACACGCACTCGCCTCAGTTTTGAGGCGGCAATGTATGAGCTCGGCGGACACGTTCTCGGAATTTCCGAAGCGCAGAGTTCGTCCGCATCCAAGGGAGAGAGCGTTGCCGATACCGCGAAGGTCATAAGTTGCTATGCGGACATAATCGCAATGCGCCATCCAAAGGAAGGAGCGGCATTTGTGGCTGCCAACAATGCCTCCATCCCGGTAATAAACGCCGGAGACGGAGGTCACTGCCATCCCACTCAAACGCTGGCAGATCTTCTTACCATCAGCCGTGAGTGCGGACGGCTTTCGGACCTTACCGTCGGATTTTGCGGAGATCTTAAATACGGTCGCACTGTTCATTCGCTGATATCGGCACTCAGCCGTTATACCGGAATAAAGATCATTCTCATTTCTCCGGCAGAGCTTCGCCTTCCCGAATACGTAAAAAAGGATTATCTCGAAGGCAGAAGTATTCCATATACCGAGACCGAAAAGCTTGAGCAGGTCATGCCGGAACTTGACATTCTTTATATGACACGAGTTCAACAAGAACGCTTTGCCAGCCGCGAAGAGTATCTGCGTCTGCGTGACAGCTATATTTTGACTCCCGACAAGCTTATTCCGGCAAAAAAAGAGATGTGTATACTGCATCCTTTGCCGCGAGTCAATGAGATAAGCGTGGCGGTGGACAAGGATCCGCGCGCTTGCTATTTCAAGCAGGTGCTCAACGCAAAATATATGCGCATGGCACTCATCTTGAAGTTGCTGTCCGAAGCGAGCAACAGCACCGCGAAAACAGAAGACCGGCTTGTGCCCGACGGCGTTCCCACCAAGATCATGAAATGCCCCAATCCGCGCTGCATAACGAGTTGCGAGCAAGAGCTCGAGTCGGTATTTAGACTTACAGACAAAAATGAAAATATATACCGGTGCATTTATTGCGATACACAAGTTTGATTCTTTTATTCACATAATTTTTACTTGACAAAAAAACCATCAAGTGATATACTGAATACGTGTAAATAATATCTTTTTTCGCAACCGAAGGAAACAGTGGTGCTTGCCGCAATGGAACGGGAAAAGTCATACAGACCTACCTTTCGGGCACACACTTGCGCTCATATGCACAGGGTGTGCCCCTTTGTTTTTTTATGGCTTAAAGATATCACCGAAAAAATTTATAATTAAAAGGAGACCCGATGACACATGGCACATCTATCAGATATAGAAATAGCTCAGCAATGCAAAATGCGTCCTATCACCGAAATCGCAAAACACGCACACCTCAACGACGAATGTATAGAGCAATTTGGGCGCTACAAAGCGAAGGTGGATCCGAGTCTGGTCTCCGGTGACCGCAAGCCGGGCAATCTTGTGCTTGTGACCGCCATAACTCCGACTCCCGCAGGAGAAGGAAAAACAACGACCACCATCGGACTTGCCGACGGCTTGGCGCGTATAGGCAAGGATGTTACCGTAGCCTTGCGCGAACCCTCGTTGGGGCCCGTGTTCGGGATCAAGGGCGGTGCAGCGGGTGGCGGTTACGCCCAGGTGGTTCCCATGGAGGATATCAATCTGCATTTCACAGGCGATTTTCACGCAATAGGCGCAGCAAACAATCTGCTTGCCGCAATGCTTGACAATCACATCCACCAGGGAAATGCACTCGGGATAGACACAAGAAGGATAACATGGAAGCGCTGTGTTGACATGAACGATCGCCAGCTGAGATTTGTCGTGGACGGAATGGGCGGAAAGACCAACGGCGTTCCGCGCGAGGATGGCTTCGATATTACCGTGGCGAGCGAGATAATGGCTGTGTTCTGCCTCGCCACTTCGATAAGCGATCTTAAAGAGCGTTTGGGACGAATAATCGTCGGCTATACCTACGACGACCGTCCGGTTACCGCTTCGGATCTTAAGGCCGTCGGCGCAATGACGGCGCTGCTCAAGGATGCCATAAAACCCAATTTGGTACAAACGCTCGAGGGCACACCTGCGTTCGTTCACGGCGGTCCGTTTGCCAATATCGCGCATGGGTGCAATTCTGTCACGGCTACACGTCTTGCCATGCAAATGGGAGACTACACCGTAACAGAGGCAGGCTTCGGCGCGGATCTCGGCGCGGAAAAGTTTCTTGATATCAAATGCCGCATGGCGGGGCTTGTGCCGAATGCCGTGGTGATCGTAGCAACGGTGCGTGCTCTTAAAATGCACGGCGGCATGGATAAAAAAGAGCTTGGAACCGAAAATGTCGACGCGCTTGAACGCGGCATTCCCAATCTTTTGAGGCATGTTTCAAATATCAAGAACGTTTACGGGCTGCCCTGTGTGGTGGCGATCAACCGCTTCCCTACCGACACGGATAAAGAGATCGAGCATGTGATCGAAAAATGCCGCGAGCTCGGCGTTAACACCGTGTTGTCCGATGTTTGGGCAAAAGGCGGCGCGGGCGGCGAGGAGCTTGCGCGCGAGGTGGTCAGACTATGCGAGGAAGAGACCCCGAATTTCACCTTTGCCTACGAGCTTGACGGCTCGATCGAAGATAAAATCGACGCCGTGGTCAAAAAGATATACGGAGGCGACGGAATAAATATCACACCGACCGCAAAAAAGCAGATCGACCAACTTACCGCGCTCGGTTTTGATAAGTTGCCGGTCTGCATAGCAAAAACGCAGTACAGCTTTTCCGATGACCCTTCCCTGCTCGGTGCGCCGAGCGGCTTTACCGTAACCGTTAAAAATGTCAAGGTATCCGCAGGTGCCGGATTTATAGTTGTAATGACCGGCGACATTCTCACAATGCCGGGTCTTCCGAAATCTCCATCGGCCGAACGTATCGATGTCGACGAAAGCGGCAAAATTTCAGGCTTATTCTGACAAGTTCAAGCATTGATTTCCATTATTTTAGGGGTTACATTTTCATCGTATTTGGATTATAATAATAAAGGAATCGCAGATCCGATCGCACCTTAATCATGGCATGCGGTCAGATCTGCGCTTTCCGAAGTAGATCGAAAAGCGAGGCTGCAGATCCGTAATGGAATTGATATTGATAAGCGAAAACAAACTGAAGGTAATGCTTTCAAGCGCCGAGATGGAAGAATACGAGCTGTCTGTTTCGACATTTGATGCAGAAAAGGATCGCTTACGTGACTCTGTTAAAAAGGTCATGAGCAAGATAAAAGACACGGTGGGCTTTGATGCAACGGAAGAGCATGCGTATATCCAGCTCTATCCGTGCCGCAAGGGAGGCTGCGAGCTTTACATAACAAAATGCTGCGACGAAATATATCCGGCGGATCACGAGAAGTTATCACAGTGTGAGCTTAATGTAACGGATACATGCATCGCACGAGACACTATGTATAGCTTCGACAATCTCGAAGCTTTGCTCTCTCTTTGCCGCGCACTCTCCATTGATGCCGACAAAAGAGAAGCCGACCTATATATGAGTGATGACGGCATATATATGTTAAAACTCTACTGTAAACTCACGGAGCGCGAGCGGCAGTTGTGGGAGGAATTCGGTCAACGAGAGACACCGGAACCGTTTCTGCTGTATATGACAGAGCATTGGCGTAGGCTATGCTCTAAAAACGCCATAAAACGGCTCTCAAACTGCTAAACTTGACTTTTACGTATTTACGTGGTATAATAGTCTCGGAATGTAATTCGCCGCAAATCTTAAGTTTCTGTTACCTCGTCTTGACTTCAAGCGCCTAAGCGCTTTGAGAGCAAAGTTGGGGCGCGAAATATTTGATATAACCGGTTCGGATTGTCATTAAAAATAAAAAAAGAAAGGGCTGACATAAAAATTTTAAAAAAGCCGAATACCCATAATTTAAAAGATCTTTTGAGTTCATTTGAGTTGAACACACCCGACATTATAACCGCCATCATCGGCAGTTCGATTCTTGCGTTCGGACTTTACAACGTTCACTCGTTCTCCGGAGTGACAGAGGGCGGCGTGCTGGGGCTCACGCTCCTGCTTAAGCAATGGGCGGACATTTCGCCGTCGCTATCGGGGCTGATATTAAACGCAGCGTGCTATATTCTGGGCTGGCGTTCGCTCGGCAGACGCTTTATCGCGTATTCGGTCATATCCTCCGTTGCATTTTCCGGCATATACAAGATCTGCGAACTGTTTCCGCCCGTTTTTCCCGAAATCGCGGAATATCCTTTGGCAGCGGCGATCATAGGGGCCTTGTTCGTCGGTATCGGAGTCGGTTTGTGTGTCAGAGTGGGCGGGGCGCCGGGAGGAGACGATGCATTGGCTATGAGCCTTTCAAAGCTTTTGCATGTTAAGATTCAATGGGTATATCTTGCCAGTGACCTTATAGTATTGCTGCTGTCTCTTTCATATATACCGCTAAAACGCATTGCATATTCCCTTTTGACGGTGATACTGTCCGGGCAGCTGATAGGTATCGTTCAAAATATAGGTTTAAAAACCCAAAAAACATAAATAAGCAAAATCAAAAGACCGCAAGGTGTTCTTAAAAGTCACCGCGGTCTTTTTTTGATATCAACCGTCAAGGCTGTTTCTTCTTCAGCCAATCGACTATAGATCTTCCGCTTTCGTCCAAAAGCGTTCGCAAGCCGTAGCTCAGCGCCTGCTTTGTCTCGGAATCGGCAAATGTAAATGCGTGAAGCAATGCAGAGCGGTCGCTCATCAGCTCGCTTAGAGTCGTGGAATTCGTTGCATACAGTATACCGAAAAATGCATCGGTAAACTTCTCGCGAAAATCATCGCCCAGGCTGCCGATCCATGCGCGCAGGATCTCATTAAACCGCTTTGCATCCGGCGAAAGGTCATCTGCATATTGAAAATCGGCTCCTTCCACCTGCCATGAAAGCGCATCGTGCTGCATTATTCCCTTTTCACGGCTTTTTACCGTCTTGTAATTCCCCTCATGCTCCAAAAACATACCGACAACCGATTTTTCAGGAACCACGGTCTTAATGCGATCTTTAACGGCGTGATATCCATCGCTTTCATGAAAATTCTTTAAAAAGCCAGGACCGTCAAAATTATAGACCTCAATTATGCGCTCTCGAACATCGGAGCGGCTGTTGGCGGCCGCCCACATAGCAAGATTTCCGCCTTTGCTGTGACCGCTGATACGTAACGGTAATGTTTTATAATGATCTGCCGCTTTATTCAGATACTCGGCTGCGCTGTGCTGAGCCGGAACCGGAGTTTTGAACGACATTTGAAAGTTTTCCTTCCAACCGGCTATGCTGTCATCCGTTCCGCGAAATCCGACAAACAAAGACCCATCAGACAGCTTTACGGAATATGCGGAAAATTGCTCAACTGCACTGTCGTTGACAATGTTGACATAACCGCATAGTCCCAGCTCCGAAAAACGCGGCGCTTGGGCTGCGGCATAAAAAAGATCAATAATTTTTGCGGGCACTATTGCTCCGAGCGTCGGTATAGAATTCACATGGAGCCTTTTAAATCGTCTTGCATCGTCAGACAGAGTCACCAGTCCGTCGTCGAATCGCTCGGGAACTATACCGGCATGATCGATATATGCGATCTCGGTCAATATCAGAGCATCAACGGCGCAAAACGGAGCATGCCAAAGCTTTAAATCTCCGCGCCATTTCAGATAATCAAACACATCGGGCACGAGTGAACCTCCTTCCGTCACCGTAAAGCAATCTTGTTTTAATGTTTTTACTTAGAGGGCGGCATCGTATCGCTTTTAATCATCTGACGGAAATCACCAATCCGTCGCTCGACACATCGAGCTCGGCGTTCGAAACAGTCCTCTCGTAATCGCTTATAAGCTCGTTTGCCAGCTTATCTTCAACTTCCTTTTGAATGAATCTGCGCATATTACGCGCACCGTACTTAACCGAGAAGGAATTGCGTGCAATAAACTCGGCAGCAGAATCGGAATAAGCGAAGGCGATTCCCTTTTCCTTCAACACACCTCCGAGATCATCAAGCATGATACAAGCAATCTGCTTAAAATTCTCTTCCGATAGCGGCTTAAATACAATTATCTCATCCACACGATTGAGAAACTCGGGTCTCAAGAAAGCACGCAGCGCTTTTTCGGTACGCGATTCCGAAACTCCACCGTCGACCTCCACAAAGCCCACGCTCGCCGCCGAGCGCTCGGATCCGGCGTTCGTGGTCATAACAATTATCGTATTTTCAAAATTGACCGTTCTTCCTTGTCCGTCTGTTATGCGACCGTCATCAAGTATCTGAAGCAAAAGATTCAAAACATCCGGATGCGCCTTCTCGATCTCGTCAAACAAAACTACCGAATACGGTCTGCGGCGTATCTTTTCGGTCAGCTGCCCCGCCTCATCGTATCCGACGTATCCGGGAGGAGAGCCTATGAGACGAGAGATCGAATGTTTCTCCATATATTCCGACATATCGATCCTTATAAGTGTTTCCGGAGTGTGAAAAAGATCGTCCGCAAGCACCTTCACAAGCTCTGTTTTACCCACACCCGTGGGTCCCGAAAATATAAATGACACCGGCTTACGTTTATAGCTGATTCCCGCTCTTGAGCGTTTAACGGCACGGCATACCGCATCCACCGCCTCGTCTTGCCCCACTACTCTCCGCTTTATGCGATCTCCCAGCCCGGAAATACGTTTGAATTCATTTTCACTTATTGATGATGCCGGGACGCCTGTCCATATTTCCACGACAGAAGCCAGGTCGTCGGCGGTAAGAGCCACTTTTTCACATTCTGCTTCAAGAGAATGAAGCTTTTCGGACAGAGCCAGTTCTTCGGCGCGAATAGTCGCAATACGTTCATATTGTTTTTCGGTTTCTTTCGCATCTCCTTTGCCGGCTTCGGATTCGACATCCTCGCGCTCCGCCTTAAGCTTCAAAAGCTTATCTCGCAACTCATATGTCTCGTTGACAACTCCGCTTGACAACGATCTGCTTGCCGCCGATTCATCCAAAAGATCTATGGCCTTATCCGGAAGGTATCGATCTGTTATATATCGCTCGGACATGTGCACCGCCAGTTCCAACAGTCGATCGGCGATCTTAATGCCGTGAAATTCCTCATAATAGTGCTTAACCCCGCGCAGCATTTCGATTGCCTCGAAAACCGAGGGCTCGCTTACCGTGACGGGTTGAAATCTTCGTTCCAACGCCGCATCCTTTTCTATATATTTACGGTATTCCTTTAAAGTCGTCGCACCTATGACCTGTATTTCACCGCGAGACAGCGCGGGCTTCATAATATTTGCTGCATTCATGCTGCCCTCGGCATCGCCCGCCCCGACAAGATTATGCACCTCATCTATGACAAGAATAACGTTACCCGCATTTTTCGTCTCACGCAGCAATGTTTGCATGCGCTGTTCGAATTGACCGCGGAACTGCGTGCCGGCAATGATCGCAGTCATATCCACAAGATAAAGCTCTTTGTTTTTGAGGCGATACGGCACATCACCGGCAGCAATTCGTTGCGCCAGTGCCTCGGCGATAGCTGTTTTTCCGACTCCTGGCTCGCCGACGAGACACGGATTATTTTTCTGTCGTCTGCTGAGGATCTGTATTATTCTCGCAAGCTCATTTTGACGTCCGACTATACGGTCTAAGCTTCCGCGGCGTGCAAGCTCTGTGAGATTCTTACAATACTTATCCAGAAATTCCGTTTTCTTCTGTGAAGGAGTCTTTTTTGACCTTTGCGAAGCTTTTTCCGCAGATGGAAGCTTACTGTCGTTACTGCTCTCGTCTTGTATTCCGTCAAAAAGCTTCATAAAATCTATCGACGGCGCTCCGCCGTCATCTCCTATTGCGGGCGCATCATCATCCGACGCACCATCCTGCGTCAGACCATCCATGACCGAATTCATTTCATCCTCCATTTCAATGAGCTGCTCGGTGGACATGCCGAGCTTTTCGGCATTGGGACCGAGTACTCCTTGTATAGGGAGACCCAGTTCGCTTGCGCAATGGAGGCAATACCCCTCTGTCTTTTTTTCGCCGCCCTCTACCTTGGTAACGAACAACACGGCGGCTCTTTTTTTACATCTTGAGCACTTTATCATCAATTAAAACCATACCTTTCCGAACTTGCCGAATCATGCGCGTTCATGTTCATTGCGATATATTATTTAATACATCGGCAATGTTCACATAATCCAGCGGAGAGAAATTACAAAAAAATCTGAAAATATATGAGCCCTCAACTATCTGCATCAGCATCCTGCTTTCATTTTCGGCGATACCGCTTTCGACCCAAGCGGATATGGCTATGCAAATGATCCACAAATATATAAATCCGCATAAAGCTCCGAACACCCCACCGAGTAAGTGGTTGATCCCCTTCAGTACAGGGAGCTCGGCCATCAAGCGTATGACCCATCCGATTATCGTAATCACGATAAAAACCGCCAAAAAAACGATCACGTATCCCACCGCATGAGAAACGACCTTCGCCACCGGTGTGGCGATATCGGACGCCAAATTGTTCAGTTCAATCGTTGAAGCCGCATGCGCCTCCGAATAATCTGCCCCCAAGGCCTCGATATCGGCGCCGAAACGTATCATCAACGATCTGAACCCATCGGACATTGACGAAAACAACTCGGAAATGTTATAAGAACCGTTATTTTCGGTAACCATGTTCGATAACGCATCATAAGCGATATCGGTAAACTTTTGCTTTGCAAATCGTTCGAAAAGCATATCTCCGAGTTCGCCGCCGAATAACACCGACGCGCCCAACGAAAGCACTGCGCGCAAAAGTCCCCATATCGATCTGACGAACCCGCGCTTGGCGTTTACGATCACAGTTATTGCAAAAACAGAAACAAGAACAATATCAACTATCCAATTCATCGATCTATCACACCGACCTTCCAAATTAAAAATATGACCATCATTTAAGCGTTAAACTTCAAAGTTATTGCGTGCGACGGCGTGCATAAATAGACAACATGACCGTTCACCGCACACAGCACCGACCCGGAGGACGCATCGAATATTTCTCGCTGTGTTACGTCGGTATAGTTCCTTATACACCAAACAGAATCGTGCGTAAGAAGATATGCCGTACCGCCGGAAGTAGACAGAGACAGCGGAGTTCCCGTAAATTCGTCCGAATACACGATCTCACCGATGCTGTCAAACATAACAATGCCGAAATGATCGTTGACACGCACATCTTTTTGCGCGATCACCGCACCGTCGAAGGATATATCCGCAAGGCAGAGCTTACCGTCGTATTCATACACTGCCCTCTCTTTTCCGTCAAAACCGTAAAAATACACCGCATCATCACACATAATGATATATCCGTCATCCGTAAAACGTGCATCAAGCGGCAATGATCCGTAAATATCAAAAGCATATTCCGCGGTCGTGCTTCCCGCTCGACAGAGCATCACCTCAACGCTGTAAGTTCCGCGTGAGTCCGGCTTTAATGTCAAGATAAGTATATGCTCACCGTCATCCGATACCGCCGCAGAAAGAACATTTCCGTATTTGGTGTATTTGTTTATCAAATCGAAGTTTTCGTTATAAAACCAAACGTATCGCGCATCGTCATCTCCTGCGGTTATCAACAGATAACTGCCGTTCGCGCCTATCTGCGCGCCGTATATTTTGTGATCGGCGACACCCGTGTGCATTTCGGAAAAAGCGCTGTACAACTTATAGCTTTTTCCGCCATTCTCATATACAAGAAGATATCTGTCCGAACCGATCGCAACCGGCGAATTCAATCCATGCCGAATACCGGCGGTCTTTATTCCGGTTCCCGAAAAGATCTCAAGTTCATTGTCGCCGCAAACGGCGAGTCCGCCGGTAAAAACGGTAAAATTCATCGAATCCTCGCGCGAATATGTCATGTATGTTCTTTCTTCGGAATTCTGCTCAAGCTGATATATGAAATTGTGAGCCAAATATTCAAACTGCGAGGCTCTTATCGAATCTGAATTCATGGCAACATATATGACCGTAAAGAGTACGGTTGCGGACAAAAACAAAAAGCCGAAAATGCGATACATTACCGATACCGCATCATAAAATCTGTTATATTCGGTCTCACCGCCGAATATGTCATTTATAACCTCACGGCGTTCAGCCTCCGAGAGCCGTTTGATCTGCGTTCTCAGGTGCTTCATGATCTTCCTCGTTTCTGTCGCCATTCGGCGATCTTTCGGTTTTGTTGCAATTGCGAAAGCGTCAGCGGCTTTCAATATTTCACATCATGAAGATACAGCCCGCACGCCGGAGCCGTGCAACCGGCGGCGGCGCGACATTTGGCGGATATGATCGCATCGATATCATCCGCGGTCCTTCTTCCTTTTCCAACATCAAAAAGCGTTCCCGCCATGATCCTTACCATATTGTAGAGAAATCCGTCGGCGGAAATGCTGAAATGCAATATATCGCCTTCAATATATACCGAAGCATCAGTCACCGTACGTACGGTATCGGTCACCTTTGATCCCACGGCCATAAACGATGTAAAATCATGCTTCCCCACGAAACGCTTTGCCGCAAGCTCCATTCGTTTCACGGCGGATTCGTCAAAGCTTCGCCCCGTGAACCACACACGATGCTCCGTAAAAGGGTCGCGCAGGCGGCTGTTCAGCATTTTGTATATATAAGTTTTCTGTTTTACATCATACCTCGGATGAAACGAATCCTCGACATCGGCGGCAGAAAACACCGCAATATCCGACGGCAAATGAATGTTCATGGCCTCCGGAATCCTGTCTGTCGGAACAGCATGTCTCAAGCCGCTCCCGTTGCGATCGCTGACAGCTGCGCAAAAGCACTCCGCATGCACTCCGGCATCGGTGCGACTGCAACCGGTGACATTACATTCGTGCCCAAAAAGCTCCAAAGCAGCCCGATTCAGTTCGCCCTGTATCGTACGTTTGCCGTTTTGCACCTGATAACCGGAAAAGAGCGTTCCGTCGTATTTAAGCTTTAACAATACCTTCATTTCATCACATAACCAAAGCTTATTGAATTCAAAAGGACAAGTACGGCTCCGAATACGAGAACAACAATGACAGAGATCACATCAAGCACACTAATGTGAGATACATTCATTCTTGTACGTCCCTCTCCGCCATGATAACAACGGCATTCCATTGCGGTTGCCAGTTCATCCGCACGCCTTAAAGCGGATGCAAACAACGGGATCAATATCGGCAGAAGCATCTTTATTCGCTTCAATATGCTACCGCTCGTAAGATCGGCACCTCGCGCTTTTTGCGCTGAAATAATCTTTTCGGTCTCCTCCGACAGTGTCGGAATAAAGCGCAGAGCGATCGACATCATCATAGAGAACTCGTGCACGGGCATGTGCAGTTTTTTTAGCGGAGACAGCAGTCCTTCCAAGGAATCGGTAAGCTCTATCGGAGTTGTGGTGTAAGATATAAAGATACTGCTTCCGATTATCAAAGCCAATATGCGAAGCGACATAAATCCCGCATTCCATATTCCCTCGGAATACAAAACGACCGAATGCCACTCGAATATCGGAGTTCCCTCGCCTTTGGTGAAAAACATATTAACGATAAACGTAAAAAGCAAAATAAATATTATACCCCGGATCGAGCGCAAAATTATTTTTGCGGGGATCCTTGAAAATGATACGAGCACAACGGTCCCCGCAATCAAGCACAAAAACGCTGCAGCGCTTTTACATACAAAAGAGCAGATCATAAAGATGATTGCCAGTATGATCTTTGTCTTTCCGTCCAACTTGTGTATAAACGAATCGGTCGGATAATACTGTCCCAGCGCAATATTCTTCATTTTGTGTTACTCTCCCGATGATATAGTTTCATAATCTCGTCCACGGCATCATCAAGAGTGCACACGGTTCTTGAGAGTTTGAAGCCCCCCCTCTCAAGAAGCATCGCAACACGTGTAATCTCGGGGATATCCAAGCCTGCGGAAAGAAGCAGATCCGCTTTCCCAAAGACCTCATTTTTGGAACCGTGACAAAGCACGCGTCCTTTTTTTAACACAAAAAGACTGTCGCACAGCTCTGCCATGTCCTCCATACTGTGAGAAACAATAATAACCGTAGCGCCGCATCTTTCGGCATATTCGCGAACAGCCCCGAGAATGGTCCGCTTACCATATGGATCGAGACCGGCGGCGGGCTCATCAAGCACAAGCACTTCGGGCTCCATTGCCATAACTCCGGCGATCGCCGCGCGTCTTTTCTCACCGCCCGAAAGGTCGAACGGCGAACGGTCAAGTTCTTCTCGCTTCAAACCGGTAAGAGCCGCATATTCATTTACGCGACGCGTGATCTCTTCGGCATCAAGACCCATATTCTTGGGGCCGAAGGCTATATCGGCAGCAACCGTTTCCTCAAACAATTGATACTCCGGATACTGCATGACGAGTCCCACGCGAAATCTCACGCTGCCTATATCCTTCGGCTTCTCCCATATATCGCAGCCATCAAGCAGAATCCTGCCTTTCTCCGGCTTTTCCAGTCCGTTGAACAGCCGCACAAGCGTGGATTTGCCCGATCCGGTGTGTCCTATGATGCCGGTGATCGATCCGGATATTATATCAAGACTCACATCGTCCAAAGCCTTGATCTCAAACGGCGTTCCCTTGCCGTAGGTGTAAGTTACATTTTCAAGTCTGATTTTAGCTGTCATATTATCGCAGGTCTTAACTTTCTCTTAATGATTTAATTATCATATCTGCGCATTCTGAAGGAGTTATCCCTCCGACCTCTACATTGACATCTGCGTCATGCAAGGCATGCAAAAGAAGTGCCGATTGCGGGAGTTCAAGCCCCGCACGGGTCACAAGTTGCACATTTGAGAAGATCTCTCGCGGCGTTCCCTCTCCGATAAGCTTACCTTGATCGATGACAAGTATACGATCCGCCCGTGCCGCCTCACTCATCAAATGCGTAATATTTATAACGGTTATGCCGCGCTCACGATTCAATTTTTCCATCAGATCGATGACCTCCGCTCTGCCCGTCGGGTCGAGCATTGCGGTGGATTCGTCGAATATCATGCATTCCGGCATCAGCGCGATTATTCCGGCGATGGCAACGCGTTGCTTTTGCCCCCCCGAAAGTCTGTGCGGCTCATGACGTGCATATTCGCTCATTCCGACCGACGAAAGTGCTTCGTCCACCCTTTTGCGTATCTCATGCGGCTCAATGCCGAGATTTTCGGGTCCGAAAGCCACATCTTCTTCTACCACAGTGGCAACGAGCTGATTGTCGGGATTTTGAAACACCATACCGACGCGTCTTCGCAGTTCAAGCAGCTGAGCGTCAGACAGCTCACCCGAGGCATCAATACCTGCGATCATCAACTTTCCGGATGTGGGCTCAAGTATCATATTCAAGAGCTTGGCAAATGTGGACTTTCCGGAACCGTTTCTTCCGACCACCGCCACATATTCTCCCTTTTGAATGCTTACACTCAAACCGCACAGAGCATAATCCGGGCATTGCAACTCTGTATCATATGCAAACGATACATCTCGCGCTTCTATCATGATATTATCGTTCGCACAAGCGTCAATATCTGCTTTTGTCTTATCTACCATATCGTCAGTGCTTCGCTTTCTTTATAATGCATCGCTCATCCAGCGTGCGCTGGCACCGCAAGGCAAATATCCCCCGGTACTCTTAACGGGAAGCGCAATTTCCGACGCTTCCGATTTACCGCCGAATCCATCCGTTACATGCCTGTCGAGCAGATACTTCATAGTGAGCGGCGAAAGGCCGGTGGTGTAGGAATTGATCAAAAAGAAAAGCGGCGCGTCCGTAAGCAAGGAGGCGGAAAGCCTCACCAGCTTATCGATCGAATCTTCTATTTTCCAGATCTCACCCGTAGGCCCGCGTCCGTATGACGGCGGATCCATAATGATAGCGTCATACTTATTACCGCGACGTATCTCGCGTTCAACGAATTTTTGACAATCATCGACTATATAGCGTATCGGCGCATCGCTCAGCCCGGAAAGCTCCGCATTTCGCTTAGCTTGAGCGACCATACCCTTTGAAGCATCGACATGACACACCGAAGCTCCTGCCGCAGCAGCAGCAACCGTAGCTCCGCCTGTATATGCAAAAAGATTTAACACCTTTATTTTCCTGCCGCGGACGCTCGCACCTTCGATCATCTCGGAAAACCAGTCCCAGTTCGCCGCCTGCTCGGGAAAAAGCCCGGTGTGCTTGAAGCCCATGGGCTTAAGAACAAATCTGAGTTTTCCGTAACTTATGCTCCATTCTTCGGGAAGCTTATTAACGCTCCATCCTCCGCCTCCGTTTTTTGACCGCTTGTATACAGCGTCCGCATGGTGCCATTGATCTGCTTTTTTTTCGCTGTGCCAAATGACTTGCGGGTCCGGACGAACAAGAATATATCTTCCCCAGCGTTCAAGACGCTCACCGTCGGCGGCGTCAAGAAGCTCGTATTCTTTCCAATTGTTTGCGCTCCACATATCAAAAGCAATTCTCTTTCTTTAAAGTCTTTTTGTCGTTTCGTTAGTTATTATAATAGCCGGATATCCGCGATGCACCGCAAAAGGAATGACACACCGCTATTGCAAGCGCATCTGCGGTATCATCGGGCTTGGGCGGTGCCGGAAGCTTTAAAAGCATCGTGACCATTGAGATCACTTGTTTCTTTTCCGCACGTCCGTAGCCCACAACAGCCTGCTTGACCTGAAGAGGGGTATACTCTGCCATCTTAAGCCCGTTGCGAGCACCGCACAAAAGAATCACACCTCTCGCCTCGGCAACTCTGATGCCGGTAGTTTGGTTGGTGTTCCAAAACAATTCCTCTACCGCCATCTCGGTCGGTGAGTATTTCTTGATGAGTTCTTCCAAGTTTGAATAGATCATATCAAGTCTTTTTTCGGTCTCAAGCCCCGGCGGAGTGATCACGGAACCGTAGGCTATCGCCTTGGGTGAATACGCATCAGATTCGACCACGCCCCAACCTATAGTGGCAAGACCCGGATCAATACCGATTATTCGCATTTGTTCTTCTCCTTTGAAGCAAAGATAATAATCGCGGTCAACAAAACACCACTCTAAATTATACCACCTTATTCGCATAAAGTCAAATAAAAACAGCGGCTCAAATAAGAATTTTATACATAAAAAAAGTAAAATAATAAAAAGAGCAAGGTTTTCCTTTACAGAAACGCAAAAACATGCTATAATATATTGAATTATTGCGTCAACGAGCCAAATTCGTCGGTCCGAAACGGGGCTTCTCCCGTTACGCGCCGCCGATCATTGTAAATCAAGGCAAAGCACAAAACGATCAATCGCTCCGATGAAAGGAACTGTTATATATTATGAATGAAAACGAAAAGCCGACAGATATCTGCTCAAGCACGAGCTGCTCGACCGCAAGCGAACCCACCGAGGAACGCCCCATTCCGGATGACAAAGCCGAGCGCAAGACCGGCCTGCTGTGCAGGATGTATCAAAAAATAAAAAATCGACCGACTGCTTATCTGATCTACGCTTTTATAATACCGGTCGTGCTGAATTATATAATCTATCTTGCACTGGAAATCCATCCCTTCGGCAACGGATCGGTTCTCGTACTTGACTTAAACGGTCAGTATGTATATTTTTACGAGGCACTGAGAAACGCGGTATACGGACAGATGTCTATGATATACTCGTTCTGCCGCGCAATGGGCGGCGAGTTTATGGGCATATATGCATATTACGTGGCAAGCCCGTTTTCCTATATCGTGGCACTTTTTCCGCAATCGCGCATACTGGATGCACTTTTAGTCATCTTTTTACTCAAGACCGGCATATCCGGCTTCAACTTCGGCTTTTACCTTCACCGCACTAGCAAAAAGATCAACAAATTGTCGGTGATAACCTTCTCGGTATTGTACTCTCTCACCACGTATGCCGTCATCCATCAGCACAATTCGATGTGGATAGATGCCATGATGTGGTTACCGCTTTTGACTCTGTCGATAGAGGAGCTTATCAAAAATTACAAATACAAGCGCTTTGTCATTCTGCTGGCGCTAACGATGATGAGCAACTTTTATATCGGATATATGGTATGCATATATGTCGCGGCATATTTCTTCTATTATTATTTCTCACGCAACGAACGCGGACGCAACAATCCGAACGGTGAACCGCATCACTTTCGCAGATCTTTTTTGAGGATAGCCGGAGCGTCAGCTCTCGGCATCGGCATCTCGATGGTCATAGTCGCGACCGCTTATTACTCACTGCAATTCGGAAAGAACACCTTTTCCTCGCCCGATTTTACCCCCTCTCTCCGCTTCGACATAATGGATTTTTTGACGAAGTTCCTGCCCGGTTCCTACGATACGGTGAGACCCGAGGGACTGCCGTTCGTCTATTGCGGAGTTATCACGTTGCTCTTGTTGCCGGTTTATTTTCTATCGAAAAAGTTTTCTTCTCGAGAAAAAGCATATTCTGCCGGATTTATAATGTTTTTCGTGCTCAGCTTTTTTATCAGCACCTTTGATATCATATGGCACGGCTTCCAAAAACCGAACTGGCTCAACTATCGCTACAGCTTCATGCTATGTTTTTTCCTTATCGTTTTGGCATACAAAGCAATGGGTGAAATAAAGCATACGCGCCCCGGAGTCACATTGACAACGGGTGGGCTATGGCTGCTGTTTATTTGCGTTGCGCAAAAATTTGAATTTAAATCCTACGTTGAACGAATCAACGGAACCATTGAATTTAATCAGAAGCTTAAGGATGTCGAAACGGTATGGTTCTCGGCGATATGCTTTATAGCCTTTATGATCGTTCTGTGCTTGGCTATCAAGGCCAAACCCAAGCAAAATATTTCATTGGTCATCTGCGTTTTTGTTTGTCTTGAGGTCTTTTGCAACGGCATATGCTCCTGTGTGGAATTCGGTGATGATGTAATCTATTCATCGTACTCCTCATACAACGATTTTATCGGTGCCGTCAGACCTGCCACAAACGAATTGCTCGATGAGGACACCGGTTTTTATCGATTTGAAAAAAATGTTCATCGCAAATATTGCGACAATATGGCTTTGCGTATCCGCGGTATAACCAATTCGACCTCCACTTTAAACAAATCCACTATCAATTTCTTGCATCAACTGGGATATGCCGGAAAATCGCATTGGGCAAAATATCTTGGCGGAAATCCCGTCAACGACTCGCTCATAGGAATAAAATACGTCCTTGCAAGCGACAAGAACAACCAGACGCTGTATTACGAAAACACCGGAGGCTCCGTGGTCTCGTACGGCGGCACCGACTACACATATTACAAAAACCCGTATGCTTTATCAATCGCATACGGCGCGTCCGATGCATTGCTTGATTTTGACCTTTCGGAAGGTGACAATCCCTTCGAACGCTTGAACGGTCTTTACGGAGCGATACTCGGCGATGATACAGCTCCCGAGATATTTAAGCAGGTTGAATTGGATCCCAATGATATCGACACCACGAACTGCGATATCACCACCATCGCCGGGCACTATAAATATTCGCCGCAAAGCAGTTCCTCCGATTGCATAGTCAGCTATACCGTTACCGCGCCGCAAGACGGTGAAATATTCTTCTATCTCCCCTCGGATTATGCACGCGAGGTCTCAATCAAGGTAAACGGCAAAAAAGTCGCAGATTCGGATACCTTTTACGGCGGCGAGAGCGACCGCATCGTGTCACTGGGCAGCTTCGAAAAGGGTGAAACGGTCAAGCTGTCAATGACGCTTAAGTCTGATGTGCTTTATGTCAAATACAGCGACAAGGTCGGTTCGCCGCGAACGGTCGAAGCCTTTTACTGTCTGGATATGGATGTGTTCGAGGATTCGATATCACGCATTGCGGAAACGCAATTCGAAGTCGACGACGGTTGGACGGATTCTTATCTTCCCGGAACTTTGACGACAACAACGGATTCGCAACTCATAATGACAACATTGGCATATGATTCCGGCTGGAAGGTCACAGTGGACGGCAAAAGCGTAGACACGGTAGAGGCGCTCGACGGCGTCGTGGCATTTGTTGTGGATAATGCCGGCGATCACACCGTCGTCATGCGTTATCGCCCCACCGCTCTCACCCTCGGTCTGACAATAACGATCCTTTCGATATTGATTTTTGCTTTTATAGTGATCTTCGAACGCCAATTGAAAGCTGTATTGACAAGGATATTTGCCAACGACAACCACGAAACTGCCGCACTCATATCCGAGGAAACCGATCGGTTCGATGCATGCGACGATTACGATTTGAGCACATGCGATAAGCCGACGGGTGATACCTGCAATCGAAGCGCGGCCGACGAAGATGATGATAATAATGCTAATGACAAAGGCTTGCCGCAACACACAGGGCAGAATACGGAGGATATCGACTGATGTTTTATTTTATCTGCGGAGAGTTGGCACTGCTCGATCAAAGTTTTGCCGTAATAAATGCGGGCGGGGTCGGTTACAGACTAACCGTCAGCGGTACCACCTATTCCGCACTTCCGCACGGTAACTTCGGTACCAAGGGACCGGAGGTGAAGCTTTACACCCATCTATCCGTGCGCGAGGACGGCATAGAGCTTTTTGGCTTTTTCACCCTTGAAGAGCTTAATATCTTCAAATTGTTGATATCGGTATCGGGAGTGGGGCCCAAGGCTGCAATCTCGATCCTAACCCAATTATCCCCCGAAAGAGTCGCGCTCGCTGTATGTACCGAGGATAAAAAGCAGCTCTCTAAGGCACCCGGAGTCGGTCCGAAAACCGCGGCGCGAATAATTTTGGAGCTCAAGGATAAACTGCACTCCGATAACACTGTAATCGGTACCTCTGTTGCGTCAACCGAACTTGCCGGCAACACCGGCGCGGGCAGCAAGCTTTCCGAAGCAATCGATGCATTGACGGTTCTCGGCTTTAACAGAGCCGCGGCCCTTGACGCGCTTAAAAGCATCGACACCGACAAAGCAGAGCTTGAAGACATCATAAAAGAAGCACTGAAAAAATTAATGAAGTAAGCTCTGTCAAACCTTTTGACACGAAAGGATATCACGCATTATGATCGATGATGAACTGGATTTTGAAAGCAGGATCGTAACATCCTCGTACACGCCCGAGGATGATGAATACGATACTTCCCTGCGTCCGCGCAGACTCGGCGATTATATCGGACAGGAGAAAGCCAAGGAAAACCTTAAAATATATATTGAAGCGGCAAAAATGCGCGGCGAGGCGTTGGATCACGTCCTTCTCTACGGCCCGCCCGGACTTGGCAAGACCACGCTTGCCGGCATAATCGCCTCGGAGCTCGGCGTCAATATTCGTATAACCTCCGGACCCGCGATCGAAAAACAGGGCGACCTGGCCGCGCTGCTGACCAATCTGCAAAAAGGAGACGTGCTGTTTATCGATGAGATACACAGACTTCCGCGAACGGTCGAAGAAATACTCTACCCTGCCATGGAGGACTTCGCCCTCGATATAATCATAGGCAAGGGCCCTGCGGCAAGAAGCATACGAATAGATCTCGCTCCGTTTACCTTGATCGGCGCCACAACGCGCGCCGGTCAGCTTTCGACACCGTTGCGCGACCGTTTCGGGGTCATCTCAAGGCTTGAGCTTTATTCTCCCGAGGAGCTTGCGGGTATCGTATCACGAAGTGCCGGAATACTCGGTTATTCCATTAATCCGGACGGCGCATACGAGATCGCCTCGCGTTCACGCGGAACGCCGCGAATAGCAAACAGATTGCTCAAACGAGTTCGCGACTTCGCTCAGGTCAAGGGCATGAACGAGATAAACAGCGACATAGCGGCGTTTGCCTTGGAAAAGCTCGAGATAGACGATTTGGGATTGGACAACATCGACAGACGCATGCTGCAAACGATAATTGATTTTTATGACGGCGGACCGGTCGGTCTTGAAACTCTTGCTGCGACCGTCGGCGAAGAAGCGGTCACTCTTGAAGATGTTTACGAGCCTTATTTGATACAGCTGGGATTTATTTCCCGCACGCCTCGCGGAAGATGCGCCACAAGGCTTGCTTATGCTCACCTGGGTATTCCTTTCCCGCCAAAGCAATCCGCTGTTGCGAATGATCAGATCAACATTTTTTCCGCGAGCGATGAAACAACTTGAGCTTCGCAAAAAAATGCATGGCATTGCTTCAAATACGCTTGACCGACAAGAAAAAATATCGTATAATATTATTGAACGCGAAAACATAAGAAAAGGATTGTTCAAATCATGAATATGAAATTCAATGTGGATATAAAAAAGTTTGTGATATTGATCCTAGCCCTCGTGGTTTTGTTTGTGCCGACATATTTGGCTATTGCAAGCTATTATACCACAAAAAAGCAACCTACCACCAATGACTTTACCGAACTGGTGCTGAAGATCCCGGACGGAAGCGTCAACACATTCACCGCAGAAAACGATACCGACGGAATGCTTGAAAGCTTTACCGCACTGAACAAAGCAGGTACCGCAGTCGACTCGCTTCCCGATGGTTACACCGGTGAGGCATTCCTGCTCGGAACCTTCAAGCGCGCCGACGGCGAAACGATGAGTTATAAGTATTATTTTTCCGATGATGCCGATAATTGCTATTACGCAGATCCGGAGGGAAAATTTTTCAAAGTTGCCAAAAGCGACGCGCTGAAATTTCTCGACACAAAATATGCGCTCTATCTTATCAGTTCCGCAGCTCTCCCGGTGCTCTCCGTCTCGGGCGGAAATACCGTGACACCGACAAAGATCGATTGGCACTACCTTGTTGCCGGACTCTTCCGCACACTTGATGACTCTCAAGACTCTGCATCGGATCAAATATTTGACATAACGAATGACCTTGGACTCTCGTTTGACATTGAACCTTCAAGCTGTAGCATCAAGGTATACAGCGGCAGCGAGCTTTTATTTGACGGAACTCCCGACACGCTTTCCGGCTTGAAAATCGACCGAAATGACACGCTGAGTTTTGACGTAAGCGCGGAATGGATCAAAACGGACGGTTGCGAATATTACGGAAGTGCTCAATATTCTTTTTCCGCGAAGGTCACTGCTCCCGCCATCTTCTCGCTCGGAGAATCATCTATCGAACAAGGCACCTTAGTGGTCCTCAGCGGGCTCAATGTTACCGATACTTCGAAGATAACCTTCAAGAGCGAGCCGGAGATAGGCTGTACTCCCGAATTCTTCGTTGACGGCGATTATGTTCGCGCGCTGATACCGATAGCAATCGATCGCCCCGCGACAAAGTATACGTTCACAGTGGACTACGCGCTTTCAACAACGACGCTCGAGCTTGAGGTTACCTCAAAAAAGATAGATAAGAGCTACGCATATTACGAGCTCCCCAAGGCACTCGTTGAAGCCAACTATTCCGACAGTGACATAAAAGAATATAAGGCATTGGTCGAAGAGATCTCGTCCACCTCCGAAGATATAAAATATTTCAACGGGAAGTTCCTCAATTACGAGGACAACGGCATTAAGATAGCTGTCGGATATGCAAAAAACATGCTTATGAAATATACCGACGATTTCATTCACGAGGGCGTTGACTACATGTTCGCACTCGGAGCCGAGGCTCCCGCACTGAACAGCGGCAAAGTCGTATATGTCGGCTCGTGCGATATTCTCGGAAAATTCGTCGTTGTCGATCACGGTTGGGGACTCAAGAGCTGGTATGCGCATCTCAGCGAATATTCGGTATCAGTCGGAGACACGGTCACCAAGGGACAAACGCTTGGCAAAGTCGGCAGCACGGGATTCATCCCCACACACAGACTGCATATCGGATTTACGGCAAACGGCATCGCGGTATCACCGTATCCGCTTCAAGATAACGGACTTATCTATCCGAACAACTGATATATCAATGATAGAAAACAAAGAATTGCAAGATCAAATGTTGCGCAGGCTGTGCCTGTTTGTAACCGCCGTACCCGTGGCACTGATCATAATATCCTCCTGCATATTTTCGCCGATTTATACCCAAGTCGCCGCAGATGTGATATATTTGAATTCTCCTTTACCGGATATTTTGAACTATATTATAGTGATCTGCGATGCTGTGATGTCAGCAGCTCAATATACTGCGGTAATATGTTCGGTGATGTTGCTTCCACCATCGTCGCACCGCGGAGCCGTTCACTTCATAGTTGTCGGTACCATAGTAACCTCAAAGGTTTTGAACATTTCGGTCTCTGCGATTGTCGACGGTTCGATCGGATCAAGCGATATTTGGGCAAGTGCGATCTACTCGGTACTTGAGATCGCTCAATATTGCTGTTGCGCCTTAATCGCTCACAGCATTTGCCGCGCTGCCGTAAAAAGATATACCTTGCTTCGCACTGCGTCCCGCAGATTGGGTGATAACGAGTTTTCCCTGCGTCGGCAACTGCACTTCGAGCATGTATTTTCAAACAGCAATCCGATTCAAAGTTCCGGACTCATATTGTCGATCATATTTGCGGCACTCCGCATGATCAGCAGAATCATATATGATATAGGATATGGAATGCCGACATCTTTTTTCGAACTTCTTCAAATGCTGCTCGGATACAGCTCGGATATTTTGAGCGGAGTTATAGTCTATTTCTCGGTGATGCTGTTTGCCGCGCAATTTATTAAACTTTTGGACAAACCAAAAAAATAAAACAACAAATAAAAGTAATATGAAAGGTAAAAAAGAAAAATGAACAACTCATGGCTTAATCTCAACGGTAAGTCTATAATTGTTACGGGAGGTGCCTCCGGGATCGGACTTGCGTGTGTACGTGAGCTCTTGGACGACGGTGCGTATGTTACCGTTTGCGATATCAATCCCGAGGCTCCCGTTATCGATCCCGGCACAAACGGCGGCAAATACATATACGTGCGCTGTGACGTTACCAAAGCAGAAGACGTCAACAACATGATCGCAACCGTGGTAAAGGAATTCGGCACGGTTGATGTGCTCGTAAATAACGCCGGCATCAATATTCCGCGTCTTCTCGTCGACCCCGCAGGCGTACAGGAGCTTTCCGAACAGATATTCGACAATGTCATGAACGTGAATGTCAAGGGGCTTTACTTCTGTTCTCAGGCTGCGGCTCGCATAATGGTAAAGAATAAGTCCGGCGTTATAATAAACATGTCCTCTGAATGCGGTCTTGAGGGATCTGAGGGACAAAGCGTATATGCGGCTTCCAAAGCCGCCGTAAACGGCTTCACGCGCTCATGGGCAAAGGAACTGGGTAAGCACAATGTGCGCGTAATAGGTGTCGCACCGGGCATTTTGGAGGCAACCGGGCTTCGTACCGTCGCATATGAAGAGGCGCTCTCCTACACCCGCGGAATAACTGTCGATCAGCTTCGTGCAGGCTACAGCAAGACCGGCACCACGCCGCTCGGGCGTTCCGGAAAATTGAGCGAGGTTGCTTCGACTGTCGCATTTCTTGCCTCCGACAAGGCAGGATATATCCACGGCACGACGATCAATGTCGCGGGCGGAAAAACTCGCGGTTGATTACGCATACACACCGACATATCGAATATAGAATCATCCGGCTTACGCAAACGCGGAAGCCGGATGATTCTTCTCTATGACAAGCTTTATTGAACTATGTCACCATCAATGCAGTGTATGGTGTAGACAGCGGTATTATAGTTCCATTGTGCACCTTTTCGGATCGTGCTCCACTGCTCTTTTGTTCCGGAGTACGTAATATCCGTAAGCTCCGTACAATTATAAAAGCTTCTGTATCCGATGCTTTTAACACTGTATGGGATGCACACATTCGCAAGATTTTCACAGTTTCCGAATGTAGAGCTGTTGATGCGTTCGATTCCTTCCGGAAGACTTACGGCGGCAAGCTCCGGGCAATTCCAAAAGGCAAATGCTCCGATTCGTGTCACGCTGTCGGAAACGTTTATTTCGGTTATATCGTTGCATCCGGCAAAAGCATAGCTGTCGATGCTTTTTACGGCAATACCGTTTATTTCGGACGGTATAACGATATCGGCGACGCTGCACTCGCCGATTCCGGACACCGAACAGCCGGAGCCGTCTGCCAAAAGAGTATACTGCAATAAACGACTCGCATCAATACTGTATTCTTCGGGATACAGCACGTGATTCAACAGATATATTACATCCTTGGTGGTGAAGCCATCGGAACCGTCAAATTCGGTGGATTGCTTTACGGAATAACGCTCGGGTCGGAAATAATGCTTTAAAAGAAGGAGCACATCGTCAATGTTCACAACACCGTCATCGTTAAAATCTCCGCGAACGTATGCTTCTTCGTATGCGCACGCGTTTGCGCAGAAGAGCATGATCAAAACCGAAACAAAAGCGAAAATCAAGATAATCCTTTTCATTGCTTTTCCCATTTTGAGTCTCCTCTCCGAACGATCCGCGTTCCCTTAGGCACGGCCGATCTCACATATGATCATGCGAAGTGATCCGACCGCACTTTAAGCATCGAAACATATAAATTTTTCAAATTTATTATATCACGTGTACAAATGCTTGTCAATACCACAAGTTACATTTATAACAAATTTAAACTCATATATACTTCGCAAACGGGTCCTCGTCATTGACAAAGCAAGGTAATATTTCAAAAGAAAAATCAAATTCCTTTTTTTCAAATCTGTATTGCTGTGCCAATTGCGGTCCGCAGGAATTTGAGCCTATGCCGTTATGTCTGAGATCTATATTGACAACGGTTGCCCGTAAGGGCTCAAGCTCGTAATCGTGATCGGTCACCGTCAACTGCTCGGGCGTGAAGCGACAGCAGTTGAAGGAAAACGGCACATCCGACATAGCGAAAAGCACTCCGTGACCGACAGAGTCGGCAAGAGCAAACCATCTTGTATCCGCATGTGCGGAGTTTTCCTGCGGTCTGATATAATGCTCAAAATTTTCGGTCGCTGTTGTGCTATACACGCCGAGCTTCGACGCAAGTCTCTTATCGATATAGCTCTCGCATTCTCCCCTGCCGAAATACTTTATGTACTCCATACCGTATGGCATTTTAAACTGCACACCGAAACGCGGGAGCATCGGCGCGTCATTGCGTACCTTTGCTCTGATCGTGGGAACGATACTTCCGTCACCGCGGAAAAGATATTTCACCTCCGCATGAAGCACCGGGCGACAGCTTGCAGCGCCGAGTGAGAGCGAAGCACGGATAATCACTTCGGCGGCAGAGCACGTCGCATCGACGGAATAGCATTTCACTTTACAACGGTCATATCCCTGCTTGAACCAATCACTCTTTATTTTGCGGTCGTTATCTGTAGGCGCGCGCCAGATCGTTGGCTTTATCGGCTCATCGAGCAATTCCTTGCCTGCATGCACGATCGATGTTATGAGTCCGCAGGCGCGATCCACACGGCACACAAGCCCTTTTTCGGGAACGGAGATCGTATAATGATTATCGTTTTCTTCAAGGCACACCTTGCCGGACATCGTATGCGGAACGTGAGCAATTCTTTCCTCCGTTGTTGCAATTTCGAACTGCTCAAATCCGACCTCATGACCTGCGCTCGCCCATTCGGTAGCGGAATTTTGCCTTACCGATATATTGAGACAGCATACTCCGAAAAGCTCGGCATCCGAGGTAGATATATTAATGCGTCGTGACATTCCGGGCTTGATTTTGAGCGAATCAACATAACCGTCCTTGACCACACGTCCGTTGCATTCAAGGCTCCAATACAGCGAGAGATCCTCCAGCGCGCGGAAATATCTTAAATTCTTCAGTTTTACCCAACCGGATTTAACATCAAATTCGGTCACCGCAAACGGCTTTATCGCCTGCTTAAGTTCCAGCATTCCGGTGTGCAGACGTCTGTCGGGATATACCAAGCCATCAACACAGAAATTGCCGTCATGAGGATAGTCACCGAAATCCCCGCCGTATGTGTAATGCGGATCTGAATATACATCATCTCCGATCGCCGCGCTGTGATCGGTATATTCCCATACGCATCCTCCGAAAAATGCATCTCGAGAATAGATAAGATCCCAATACTGAGACAAACACCCCGGCCCGTTCCCCATGGCATGGCTATACTCGCACATAAAGAAGGGCTTTGTGAACTTCTTGCTGTCCAGATAGCAGATGCTCTCCTCAAGAGTGGGGTACATTCTGCTTTCTATATCGACCCACGGACACTCTACCATTGTGTTGCGGTATGTGGGATCAAGGACTTTGATCCTATCTCCGTGCAGCCTTCTTGAAACATCCTCGCAATGCACCAAGCATCCGGGCATCCTCTCGTGCAGATAATCCGCCATGGCGTGCTGATTCTCTCCCATACCGGATTCATTGCCCAACGACCACATTATAACAGAAGCATGGTTCTTATCACGCTCAAACATGCGCGTCACGCGATCCAGCAAGGACTCGCGCCATTCCGGCTCACGCGAAAAATAATCCCAATCTCCGACACGCGTCATGCCGTGAGTCTCATAATCTGTCTCATCGCAAAGATAAATGCCGAGACGATCGCACATTCCCGGCAAACGCGGATCGTTGGGATAATGACTCGTGCGTATCATGTTCACATTGCAGCTCTTTAGTATGTAAAGATCGCGAAGCATATGATCGTAAGGAGTGGCGGCTCCGAGCAGCGGATGGCTGTCGTGGCGATTGACACCTTTTACTTTGACTTTTTTGCCGTTTATGAATACCACCTTGTCTTTTACGCACACATGCTTAAAGCCTATGGGTAAGCAAATATGCTCATCTCCCGCGGAAATACACAACGTATATAGCGACGGGAGCTCATCGGACCAAAGCATCGGCTTTTGTACCAACATCTCAAAGCCTCCGCTGCGTCCGATAATTATCGAGCCGCCCGCCTCCTCTCGCCCTTCCGGAGTGAGCAGTCGATATGACACCTCAGATGCCGTTTCATCGTTAAATGTCAGTGCGACATCCAAGACCCCCTGCGTATATTTGGCGTTGAGCAGCGGGCGGCAATATATATCTACGATATGATGAGTATCCCTGAAAAGCAGATATACCTCTCGAAAGATCCCCGAATACCGATATTTGTCTTGATCCTCAAGGTAGGAACCGTCACACCATTTAAACACCAACACCTTCACGGTATTCTCGCCGGCATGAAGCTTGTCCGTGACATCGAATTCGCTTGTCATATGGCTTACTTGACTGTATCCGACAAAGACGTCGTTCACCCACAGATAAAAACAGGAATCGACGCCTTCAAAATTCAGATACACCATTCTCTCGCGCAAACGGTCTTCAGAAACGTAAAAGCTTTTGCGATACAGAGCGGCAGGGTTGACGTCCGGCACATGCGGAGGATCTACCGGGAAAGGATAATTCACATTTGTATAATTGGGGACGTCGCCCTCATTTATCGCGCCTGTCTGCCAGCTGCGCGGAACTGCCATCTTAACGGCGTCGTCAAAGCACACCTCGCTTATGTCCCCGATTTTCGCGGGGTCGGAAAAATATTTGAAATCCCATTCGCCGCACAGCGAAACAAATCTGTCCGACGCCGCGCGTCTGTCTCCTGCGGCAAGTGCATTTCGCTCCGAACCGAACGGAATGTAGTAAGCCCTCGGCTTCTCGCACCCAACATGCAATATTTTATTTGTCTTGTGATATTCTGGAGAAAAGCTCATTTTTCAGCCACTGCTTTTGTCGAACAAAAGCTTCCTTTCCTCTGTTTAATCTATACAACTATATTATTGCATAAATTTGATCCGCTGTCAAGCGAAAAAATGCAAAATAAACAAAAAACGGCACTTGACAAACAAAACGCCGTAGTTTAAAATATAAGATGTATATTTCCGTTCGAATGTGAAAGACCAAAACATGAAGACCAAAAGACTTACATTAAAACCGTTGAGCGATAAGGAACTGACCGATCTGAAGAACCGTCACATTGATTCTCCTCTGATTACCGCGTACAGTGAAATGCTTGACGGATGCATGGCGCATCCTCGTGATAGGTTGTGGTACACTGCATGGAGGATACTGCTTCCCAAAGGACCCGAAATAATCGAGATAGGTGATATCGGCTTCAAGGGTCCCCCGAACCCAAAAGGCGAGGTGGAGATATTTTGCACGGTATTTGATGAGTACCGCGGCTTCGGATACGCAACCGAAGCTCTCAAAGCAATGTGCACTTGGGGTTTCTCAATGCCGAGGTGCTATTTTATTCGTGCACGCACTAAAAAAGAAGACCTCACATCCGAGCACCTGCTGGAGAAAAACGGTTTTATCTGTTTGGAGTTCGGCAAAAAAGGGAAGCTGTGGGAACTCGGAAGGCCGGCGTCCGCCACCGTGTCCGCGTTTATGTGCCTCGGTATGGCAATGGGCGCGTCATTCGGGGTCATGTTCGGTTCTTTGGAGATCGGCATGTGCATAGGTCTGTTCTGCGGTATAACGGCCGGTGTAATATTTGACATATCGGATCAAAAAAGACGGCGCAAGGGCATCAGTCGCGCGGAATATAAAGCTCAGCACTCTAAGCGACAAGGGAACGATACGCAAGGCAGGCAAAAGAGAAAACACAGATGACCACTGCGCTCCGAATTGCACTCACCCACACAATTCTCGACGCAAAAATTCCACTATCTTCTTCTCTTCCCGTGAGATTTTCACCTGCGTCAGCCCGAGCGCGTCAGCGGTACGCTGTTGAGTCATGTTTTTAAAATATCTGAACATCACGATCTGACGCCAAAGCGGAGGCATGTGCCCTATTGCCTGTCCGACGGCAATACGATCAAGCGATCTTTCAATATCCTCAAAGCTATCGTTGTCGCTCAAACGATCCTCAAGCTCAAAGCCGTGATCTTCATTTCCGAGCAAAGCGGCGAGCGATATGGGCGGACGCAGTGCGTCCATCGCCAAGGCGGCATCCTCCACACTCACTCCGACCTCGGTTGCGAGTTCGGAGACGGATGGCTCGCGTCCTTCCAAAGTAACGATCCGCGAACGCACCCCGAGCAACTCTGCCCCCAATCTTTTGGTGTCGCGCCCGACCTTTATCATCCCACTGTCTCTCAGATGCCGACGAATCTCGCCCATGATCAACGGAACCGCATAAGTCGAAAAAGCCGTGCCTCGCGCGATGTCAAATGACCGAATGGCCTTAAGCATTCCCATCGTTCCAATCTGCACAAGATCATCGAATTCACATCCTCTCCCCAAAAATCTGCGCGCAATGCTTTTCACGAGTCCCATGTTTTCGATAATAAGACGCGTGGCAGCACGATCGGCAAGTGCAAAGTCATCGCTCTGCGCATCTGTTATCAGCATACACAGCTCATCGCTTTCAACGGCCTGCGTCATGTTCGCTTCTCCAATACGATCGTTATTATGTACTCAAGCTTTGGCATATTTTTGTTTCGGAGAAAGCTTTTTATAAAGTCTTACCGTAGTTCCGTGTTCGGGCGCAGAGCTCACTCCCACTCTGTCGCAAAAGCTCTCCATCACGATGAATCCCATCCCGCTTCGCTCTCCGTCGGTGTTGGTCGTAAAAAGCGGCTCACGCGCCGCGAAAACATCCGGTATCCCGACTCCGTTATCCTTCACCTCTATCTTTACCGAACGATCGGAATATAACGAAACCTTTAGTGATATTCGACCTATACCGTTCGGATACGCGTGGACGATACAATTCGTCACCGCCTCGGATAAAGCGCATTTAAGGTCTGATATCTCAAGCGCGGTAGGATCGAGCTGAGCCAAAAAAGCACCCACCACAGCACGTGAAAAGCCTTCGTTCACAGATAGCGATTGCATTGTAAGTCTCATTTCATTAATTAGTTCCGTGCGAGTAGAGCTCGCCGTTTTCTTTTTATTTGTCATTCTTTTGACCATTCCTTTCCGTTTTTTTGCTGCCTTTTGCTGTATCTTTTAAAGCCCGTTTTTTCGCTTTCAAAGATCACATTCCGACGTCACGAAAGGCAGCGGCTTCAAACTGCATAGATCCGGCTTTCGGACTTATCCGCCTATCTTTTAATTCATTACCCATCGCGTGAAGGTTTGGGCCTTTTGAGCGATATTTCCGTTTTGACCCGACGGTCGAATCCCGTAAGCTTCAGCATTCTGTCAACACACGGCGCGGGGTCACGCACCGTGACATCACCGCCAAGTTCCCTCATAAGTTCGTATCTTCCCATTATCAATCCCAGACCCGAGCTGTCCATAAATTCGACTCCGGACATATCCAAATACAGATGGCGCGGTCGATATTCCCATATCAGCGCATCTATTCCGTCGCGCATGGGCGCGGCACCGTGATGATCTATCTCTCCACCTATCGATACGATAAGCTCGTCACGTTCGACGGAAAAATCAAAGCCGCAGCTGTTGCGAATCATTTTTATGACCATTCCTTTCAATATTCCTTTGACCCGTACTTGGGTCAACACCACCTTGATTATATCACCCATAGGGCACAAAAAATGTCGCACCGTGACATCCACGGTGCGATTATCCAAATATATCACAATTCAAACAGTTTAAGAGATTTCACGGCGCTGCCGTTTGGAAACTCGCAAACCTCTCCGAGTGCAAAAAAATGTCCTCGCGCATCGGAAACTCTTACGCGCTTGCCTATATCAAACGTTGTTCCCAGCTTTTTTTGGTAGATCTCACAGCCCGAACGAAAAAGACGTTCAAAAAAAGGCGGAAGCGAAAAAACAGGCAGATCCTCAAAAAGCCTTTCGACCGGCAAAAGAAGGTCACGACGCTCGCTTTCGCTCATTCGCTCCACTTCAGCCAACCCGATAGCATCGGAAAGCGAAAAACGACCGACCGAAAGCCTGCGCAACTGCGACATTACCGCCCCGCAACCAAGCTCCGCCCCGATATCCGCGCAAAGCGTGCGGATATATGTACCGGATGAGCATTCAACACCGAGAACATACTCGTCCGCACGATCTGTCGCGGCACAATCAAGAGAATAGATCGTAACCGGGCGCGCATCTCGCTCGATGGTCTTGCCCTCTCTCGCAAGATCGCACAGCTTTTTTCCGCCCACCTTTAATGCACTGTACATCGGCGGCACCTGATTTATATTGCCCACAAAATTTCCCGCGGCTGTGCGGATCGCCGCATCGGACGGAAGAGGCCCATCATATCGCGTCAATATCTCACCGGTGATATCCTCGGTGTCGGTCGTAAGCCCCAATTTCATCCGAGCAAGATAGGTCTTGTCGTGACACGATATGTACTCTGCTGCCTTTGCGGCTCTCCCTATCAATACAACAAGAACTCCGGTCGCCATCGGATCAAGCGTTCCGGTGTGTCCGATGCGCCCGGTGGCATAAAGCTTGCGCAGCTTTCCGACGACATCGAACGACGTCCACCCCATGGGCTTGTCGATCACCAAAACGCCGCTCGGCTCGGATGATAGAGCTGCTTTCTCAGACATCGCTCGCTACCTCCGATCCGACAAATATTACATGCGCGGAAAAGATCGGCATACCCTTGGCTGTAAAATTACGCTCATACTCGGTCATTATGTTGCTTTTTGCAAGCTCGGTAGAATGAAGATCACGCGTTTGCACAGAGATCTCCAATCCCGCAGCGGCAAACTGTTCAAGCGACCAATCGAAAAGCCCCTCGTTGTCCGTTTTGAACCATAGTTCACCCCCGGGGACAAGAATGTAACGATAAATGTCCAAAAATGACGGTGCCGTAAGTCTGCGCTTGGCATAACCCTTTTTCGGCCACGGATCGCAAAAATTAATATATATCCTCGAAAAAGTGTTTTTCGGAAACCATGTGCTTAAATTGGCGGCATTTCCTATAACAAAGCGAAGATTATCGCAACGCTCATCCTTGCTTGCGGCGGCTTTTTCAAGTGCCGTAACGGCAACATCGGCAACCCTTTCCAAGGCTATGATCCCACACTCTGTATGTGATCTTGAAAGTCCTATCGCAAAATCCCCCTTGCCACAGCCTATCTCAAGCTCAAGCGGAAGTGCCCTGCCGAACACAGTCATTCCGACATCGGCAGAACCATTCGCGCCGACAAACGGCGTATCGTTGGGACCGAGATCGAGCAGCAGATCCGCACATGCGGCAATTCTTTCGCTCGAATGCTTCTTTTTTCTCATTCTCATCTTGAAATCTGTCTCCGAATCTGTTATAATATAAAATAAGTGTATTTGTATCCGCGTTCGTTGACAATACGATACACGATACATACAGTATATCATATTTTTGACTCGAATGCAAATATTTTTGCAAACTTCGGCAAAAGATAGATGTGTTTTCCTTGAAGCAAGCGATCTTGCGACAAAAGAATCGGGCATCAATATGATAATAACCCAGTATGTCTCGCGCGACAGCGCCAAACATTACGGAAAGGCCGGTAATAACATCAAAATGGACAGACGATCCTTTTTAAACGCGCTTGCTGAGGAACTTGCCAAGCTGGGCGCGGATGAAACCACGATCTCTTTGCAAAAAAACAAAATGGATGCTTACCTGTGTGCAAAAAAGCTGGAAGAGGTCGACATCTCACCGCAAAAAATGGCCGAAGGTATAATTGAAAAATTAAAGTCCGAAGCCGTCGCCAAAGACAGTGCGTGCCAAACGGCACTTTCCCCGGAGACGGGTGAGAAAAAGCTTCCTGTTGCTCGGCCTACACCTGATGCCACGCGACGCAACGCTCCGGCGGAAATCAAAAAAACAGAAAAAGCCAAAGCAACGACTCCACCGCAAAAGCGAACCGTCAATTCGGGCGCAATGGGCCCCGGATCCGAAGCAATGGCGGACCGCATCGACCACCGCGATCGTTCAAATGTCGAAAAAGCACCGAACCGTTCGAACAACGGCTCGGATACAAAAACGATATTGCTCAAGATATTGTTCTGCATAGCCATTCCCGTCGCCTTGATCCTTGCCGCAGTGGTGTTTGCCGCATTCATGGTAGTTGTCATAGCACTTGGGTGTGCTGCCATTGCGGTAATAGCGGCTTTGGTGGCAATAGTTACGGTAGGGTGCTCGGTGGCGCTTATAGGCGTTATTTACGGTGCCTATAAGATCGTTGTCGGTGCAGTCCCCGTCGGGCTTTACGAGATCGGTCTTGGAATAACACTGGGCGGGTCGGTCATGCTTGTCGGAGTGCTTATGTACAATGCCGCCATAAGACTGGTTCCGTTTATCATTCGCAAGCTGGGACAGCTTATCGTATTTGCCGTGCGCAAGACCTGTGAGGGCTTTGCGCTGCTGAAAGGAGCCTTTTGAGCCAAATGAAACCAACATCAGTAATATTTCTTATTGTTTCTATCATGCTCATCTGCGCGGGAGTGCTTATGTGCATCAGCGCAGATGACATGGCTGTCAAGGATGGTGTGGCACTATTCACACAAGTCGGAGACAGCGAAAACAATTATTCCGAAACTCATGAGATCGAAAACGACGCACTGAAAAAAATCGATGTGTCTCTAACCGATGTAAACGTAAATGTTTACGGCGGTGCCCAAAAGAGTCGGATAGAGCTTGTCAATTTCACGGATGGCGGATACGACTTGACCATCAGCCAATCGCAGATCACACTTTCGGACATCTCCGGCATATCCGGGATAATCAACCTCGACACCTTTGAGATCCATTTCGATGGTTTTCGCAATTATCTCAATTATTGGAAATACAAGGATAAAGCACGGACGGTCAATATTTACATAGCGGACGACGCACCGGTGCTTTACGTAAAGTTAAACACGGAAAGCGGCAATATAGCGCTGCATGACATGCACTTTGATTGTGACTATAAGCTTTCCTCCGAAAACGGCTCAGTCACACTTGATAATGTAACGACAGGCTCCGAGATATCAATAGATTCCACCAAGGAACTCGCCGCATCGTTGAACAATGTTACGGCTCGTGAATTGGTACTCGATGCCTCCGGAGTCGGAGAAGTAACAATAACGCAAAGCAGCTTCACTCATAAGCTTGAGGCCAAGATCAAAAACGGAAACTTTACTTATGACAGACCGGAAGCGGATTTTTCCGGATTCAATGTCAGCCTCAGTGCTTCGGAAAAGATAATACTCAACGGACGCGAGCTTACGACAAACAAATATAACGAGCAGAATGTAGAGATATCTCTTCGCCCCATCGAACCCTCGATTGATGATTCCAACGGCACCGACACCACAGAGCAAACCGCCGAATCGGACAAGAGCGACGAGGTAAATATGATAAGCATCACCGTTAAAAACGGCAGGATAACAGTGACCTGCGGAAAAAGTGTGGATTCTGACAATGATAACAACGGCAACACCGAGACAGACTGAATTAAATGAATTGCCCTGCCCCGACCTTTCGGTCGGTGAGCAGGGCGACCTGCTTTTTGCCGGCAGGCGTATTCTAACATTAGCGGAATGCTACGGCACTCCGCTTTATCTCATGAGCGAAGATCGCATAAGGCAAAATTGTCGCCGCATCAAAGCTGCGGTAAAGAATGCCTTTTCGCCAAAAATAGAAACTCGAATCCTTTACGCATCAAAGGCAGCCGCCTTCAAACAGATGTATCGCATCATCAAGGGCGAGAAAATGGGAGCCGACGTGGTATCATCGGGAGAGATATATACCGCTTTAGCCGCAGGCTTCCCGCCGGAGGATATCTTTTTTCATTCAAACAATAAGACGGACACCGATATCAAGAACGCGTTGGACTGCGGCATTGGGCATATAGTCGTCGACGGTGAGGATGAGATGCGTGTCATCTCGAATATGGCAATAAAATCGGGCAAAATACAGCCGATCCTGCTACGGATCACCCCCGGGATCGATCCACACACTTTTGAAGCAGTCTCAACCGGAAGGATAGACTCGAAATTCGGCTGTGCTATCGAAACAGGTCAAGCCGAGGCGGCAACCGCTCTGGCTCTCTCCTTGCCCGGAATAAAGCTCGACGGATTACACTGCCATGTCGGATCGCAAATATTCGACACCGATGTTTATCTGCGCGCCGTACACATAATGCTGAGATTCATGTCGCAGATCCGTCACAAGTTCGGCTATACGGCAAGATATCTCGATCTTGGCGGAGGCTTCGGAGTTCCTTACCTGCCCGGCGAAAAATATCCGGATCTTGCAGCCCTAATGCACATGCTTGCATCGACCGTCATTTCCGAATGCGACGGATACGGAATGCCATACCCGTGTATTTGCTTTGAACCCGGCAGATCTGTCGTTGCGGACGCGGGAATCACCGTATATACGGTAGGATCGATCAAGCATATCCCGGGGTATAAGAATTATGTTTCTGTCGACGGAGGAATGACCGACAATCCTCGTTTTGCTCTCTACCGCGCCCCATATATCCTTCTGTGCGCCGAACGACCGATGCCGAAGCACACCGATATTTTTTCGGTAGTCGGAAGATGCTGCGAAAGCGGCGATGTATTGCAGCATGATGTCAGCCTCCCGCACGACATTGGACGCGGTGAGCACATCGTCTGCCTTACGAGCGGAGCATATAATTACTCAATGGCATCAAACTACAATCGAATACCGCGTCCTCCTGTTATAATGCTGAAGGACGGCAAGGAATATATCGCCGTCAAGCGAGAAAGCTTTGCCGATATTGCCGCAAATGATATTTGATCACAGTTTGCCCGCCAGTTCATCGCGCAAACGCGCAATTATCCTTTTTTCCAGCCGAGATATGTATGATTGAGATATTCCCATGAGATCCGCGACCTCCTTTTGTGTCATCTCACGATCGTTTAACAGCCCATATCTGAGCTCGATTATTCGGCGCTCGCGCGGACAAAGAGACGCCACCGCCTCGTGAATGACACGCTTTTCCTCACGCGCGGCAAATGCCTCTCCGACACCTCCGTCATCACTGCCCAACACATCGGAAAGCAACAGTTCGTTGCCGTCCCAATCAATATTCAACGGCTCATCAAGTGATATCTCGCAACGCGACGCACTGCGCTTGCGTATATGCATAAGTATTTCGTTTTCAATACATCTTGAGGCATATGTGGCAAGCTTGATATTCTTATCGGTGCGAAATGAACCGATCGCCTTTATCAACCCCATTGTGCCTATGGAAACCAGATCCTCGATCCCGATACCCGTGCTTTCGAATTTTCTGGCAATATAGACCACAAGCCTCAAATTCCTTTCAATAAGCAGACCGCGAACGCTCTCATCCTCCGGGCAGGATGAGAGCTTTTCCAGTGCTTCACGCTCCTCCTCGTGCGTCAAAGGAGGCGGAAGCGTGTCGGGGCCGCTGACATAATAAATTCCGCGCGGAAGCAACCGCGCAAGCATTCGTGCCACACACATGTGTATCCTATATATAAAATACAGCTGTTTCATTCTATTAACCAACCCACACACTTATTTCATCAAGCTCAACGGTATCAAGGCGCGGCAGCCATCGGCGGACAATCTGCGAGGTACAGCCGCTATAAGCGCATCTGCACGGACGGATATATCTCGTCGATGATTGCACAATGAGATCTCATCCGGCAAAAAAGCGCACAAAAGCCCGTCACCCAAGGCTCCCGATGCCGGAATGAATCGCAATTTAGCCGCCACCTCGGCTTCAAGTCCTCCGCACGTTGCCGTAAAGGCTCCTCCGGAGCGAAGCATTGCCGCAAGCATCGGATCGATCACACCTTCGATCGCACCGAGCTCACAAACTATCACCGGTCTGCCACTGAGCGGGTCTGACAAAAGATTGCCGCTGTCAACGATCCCCTCAAAGCTCGTCTCTTTCTCGTTTATACAAACCTTTACAAATACGCGCGCCGAAGATACGCGAACTCTCAAGCGTCTTCCGCCTATGATCGCAGCAACGCTTCCGGAGGCGGCAAGCAACGCAAATATCCACGCTGATATTTCTTCGCCCGCATCGTTAACGGATGCGCTCTCACCGGCAATATCCGAAAGGTTTGCAAGGCTGTATATTCCGGTCATAAAGCCTCCGAGCGCCGCCGATACTCCCGCATACATAAGCGCACCGCTAAACTTGCCGCGCAATGTTTCGGCACCTCCGGGATCCGCAATACAGCACATGAGCAGCAGCACGGCGATATCCAACGCAAATTCGACCGCACCTCCGATATCAATTATCAAAAGGAGCACAGAATATATTCCGCCCAAAGCTGATGCGGCACTAACACGAAGAAGGTCCAATCGAGTGCCGAAAACTCGCGAGCATATGTAAAAGCAGAGAAAGTCCATGCTGAAATTGATCAAAAATAAAATATCGGCATATACCGTCTCTCCCAAGCATCGCACCTCCGTCTCACTGCCATCACCTTTGTAAACAGTATACTCCTTTCGCACCGATAAATATGTCGGAACCGCGCCGGCACTTACAAAAAATCTCTCGGCAGAACGACTGTCATTCGGTCGCTCTGCCGAGATATCTTTTAGGCACCACCGCACAATTCTTTTTGCTCAATTGCGCAGTCAGAAAATTTGTCAGATGAAACAAATTTCCCGCCTCAACGCGCGTAGTTCATCCTACGCGAAGGGAATTTGTGAAATATGACGGATTTTATGCAAGCAAGTGAGTGAAAAAGGCGCAAGCCGCGAATTGTGCGGTGGTGCCTTTATGCCTTGTATGGAGGCATGTATTTATACGGAATCCTCAACGGGTCCCACATCTTTTCGGGGTCGATAAGATAAAGGTAATCACGCAAATAAGTCTTATATTCCATCTCGATATAGTAAAGGACATTGCCCGTCATGCCTTTTCGGTCGGTAAATATTCCCAAGCCGTCGGGTTCGCTTGCCACATATCTGGCAGAGCCGCATCCGAAAAATATACGAAATCCACTATTATACAGATACTCGTGCAATTCACCCTTGCGCAGATTTGCGTTGTAATTTGCATCGGTATGATCCCCGTAAGGCCAACAGAAAAGCTGAGTCTCACCGACTATCGAGCCTACCTCCTCAAGCCACATATCCGTATCCTCTTTGAATTCCGCGGCGCTCATGCGTGTCATGTGGCGGTGATTGTAGCTGTGCGAACCAAAGGTCCACCCCTCGGCGCGCATTGCTTCGACCACGATCTTTGCCGCCGCAATCTCGGCGTTTCGATCAAGCCCGAGCGCCGCCTCAGCATCGGTAAGCGGCTCAGATTGAGTCCTGTAGCCCAATATTCCGTCAAAACCGGTGAAAAAGAGAGTGCCGCGCGCACCTCGGAATGTGAAATCCGGGTGCTCTCTTACAAATGCATTGAGCACGGGAAAAAGTTCATTGTCATAAGAGATGACCTCTGTGCCGTCGCTCATTTTTGTGTATGTGCAAACATACCCATCCTCGTCCACTATCAGCTTATCCACCATTCCGTTTCCCTGCTTACGTGAATCATAGGTTACATCATCAAAGGTGAATATAAGCGGCTTTTTGCCCTTCGGTAATTGAAGTTTTCGCACAGATTTACCCGTGTCGGGATCATAAAGCATGTTGGCATCGATTATGATGTAGCCTTTTTCGTAAAGAGAATTCAAAAGATAGGTAAACTCGTGATAAGTGAGACAATCGTCTCCGCATTTTCTGTAGGTCGAGCTTGATGCAAAGTTGATCTCGGGAAAAGCTATCATGCAATGCGTGTAAATATTCTCCAGCGTCTCGGATATGACGACCGTCTCAAGCTCGTCCTCTTGAAAAACGCGATAAGCCTCAAGCCTTGCATTTTCATCGCTTACAAAATCGTCGATGCCTATACCGTACAGTCCCGCAAGAAACGTTTTCCCCTCGGATATTTGATATCTGACCATATATTCGGTCACTGCGTCGCTCACGCCCTGCTTAAAGCTTTCAAGATCTGTATCTATCACGAGTTTGATCTGAGCGCGCGCTTCGACATCCGACAGTGCCGACTTTGCCGCCTCGCGCGAGGCTTGCATATATTTTCCTTTTTCGAAATACTCCTTAAAGGCGATAAATTCCTCCGAAGGGTTGAACTGAATCGCGGCGGATGTGACCTCCGAAGAAGCTGCGGAGATGTCTGTCGTCAAGGTGTTTTCATTTTCACTCGTTTCATCGCCTACTCCCCCATGTCTCGTACATGAGCATAATCCGAGAGACGCAAAAAGCGCCAATGAGACGAGCATGTAAATTATTTTCTTAATCATTTCCATTTTCATCCGATCTGCAAGTCATTATTGTTTCACCGTATTGATTATATCCCAAAAACACAGATCTAATATTTCAGCAACGTAAGAAATATGTTAAATAATTCTTATTATATACGAATACGGCGGCATTCGAGATAGTACCTTTTGTCCTCCGCGTGCCCCATTGAAAAGGTCTTTCGCGGCAGCGGACCGTCCGCCTCGACCGCGCGAAAGAGCTCGCTCTTGCGCATACCTTCGAAAACAAATCCGACTCTTCCTTTTTGCGCCGCAAGTGACTCCAGCGCGGAGCGCCCGTGTATGTAATCAAGCTTAAGCGAGGCACCCGATTCCGAATATGCATCCAACAGCTCTTGAAGCGTCGCCACGGGAAGCTTCTTTTCGGGATGGCGCACGATAACCGTTTCGCTTCCCCATTCTCCGACAAGCTTGAATACCTGTTCGGGCTCGCCTCCGTCAAGACATTCCGCATATGCGCGGAAAGCGCCGATAAGTCTGTTAACATCACAATCATATGCCAGCCTGTATATAGGCTCAAACTCAAGCGCGGTATCATGCAGATTAACCACCTCGCACAGTGCATATCGCGCCGGGTGCGTCATCGAGGCTCCGCGAGCCTTGTACTCCTCCCAGACGGTTTTCGCGGTAGCAAGCGAATGATTTCCGTCGCCAACGGCAAACAATATCGGAGCTTTTGTATCCTTTTTTCTCGCCAACAGCTCATCCAGCGCGGTATTGACCTGTGCAAGTTCGGATACTCCCACAAAGCCGCCGCGCACATGTCCGCCGCCTTCTGTAAGCTCAAGATCATACGCATCGGCTCGTCTGCCCGCAAAGCGCCAAAGAACGCTGTTGCTCGGGTCATCTATCAGCAGCATAACGTGCGGCATCTCAATGGGAGCCCCGCGTCGCACTCCGATGCGGGGCGGTATCCGCTCGGGAACGGTGCGCTCGGTGGCGCGGATCAGACTTATCGAATCGTCGGAAAAATCATATTCCTCAAGGTCTATCGCCGCAACAAGACCGTGCCTCACTCTGCCGTCACTCTGAGTGCGTTCTACCCATATCGCACGTTTTTTGTGCTCGCGAAGTATGCCCTCGTCAAGATATTTTTGCATCGTTTTGTGAATTATCGGTGCTTGCGACTCTGCTTTTTCGAGATAGACCTCGGGAAGCATCAGCTTCAACGTCGAAGGTCTATCGCCCACCCTTTGCGCCACACGCTCCCAATATTCCGGTTCGGATGTAAATTGATCGCAGGCGACCACGGGCCAATAGGCGCCGTCGTTGCCGGATAGCTCGGGTAATAATATATCTGCCGGATAAAGATGCATTTTTTCTCCTCCATGTCCTGTAAATTATTCTATTTTATTGTACCACACAAAGCAGAATATTGCAAGTATTGAGATCAACAAATTCATTTTCAATCAAAAATAAACACAGCACGTCGCACCGATAAACGCTTTTTCGGATGCAACGTGCTGTATTTTGCGACACAAGGTGCCGTTTATTTCAATATTACCTTTTTATATGCCTTTTTACCGCGGCGGAAGACGATTCCCGCGCGAAGCGCATCGCCGCCGAATCTCGCCTTGAGATCGGTCACCTTTTCGCCGTCGGCGGAAACTCCGCCCTGCTCGACCGCACGTCTTGCCTCTGACTTTGATGCGACCAGACCCGACTTCACAAGTATGGTCAAGATATCCGCATCTCCCGCCTCGTCAAGATCAGATTCGCCAAGCTCGGAGGTGGGTATCGCCGCTTCGGCTCCCGCGCCGAAAAGTGCCTTGGCACTTGCCTGAGCCTTTTGCGCCTCCTCCTCGCCGTGAACAAGGGTCGTAAGTTCAAATGCCAGAATCTCCTTGGCACGGTTAAGGTCGCTGCCCTGCCAGCTTTCCATCTCGTTTATCTGCTCAACGGGCAGGAAGGTCAGCATTCTAATGCACTTCAGCACATCCGCGTCTCCCACATTGCGCCAATATTGATAGAAGTCATAGGGGCTTGTCTTTTTGGGATCCAGCCAAACGGCGTTGCCCGCCGTCTTGCCCATCTTTTTGCCCTGCGAATCGGTGAGAAGCGTTATGGTCATTGCGTGAGCATCCTGCCCCAGCTTGCGACGAATAAGCTCGGTGCCCCCAAGCATATTGGACCATTGATCGTCGCCGCCGAACTGCATATTGCAGCCGTATTTTTGGAAGAGATAGTAAAAGTCATAGGACTGCATGATCATGGAGTTGAACTCAAAGAAGGAGAGACCCGTTTCCATGCGCTGCTTAGAGCATTCGGCTCTGAGCATGTTGTTGGCCGAGGAG
>CAZPYK010000007.1:0-46506 GCA_964590755.1 uncultured Ruminococcus sp.
TACTCGGGCGAGCCCTTACCGGAACCCATTCGGGTCTCGGCAGGCTTCTCGGTGATGGGCTTATCCGGGAAGATCTTTGTCCAAACATTACCGCCACGCTTGATGTAACGTGTCATAGCAATACGGGCTGCCTCTATCTGCGCGCTTGTTATCCAAGCGGGCTCAAGAGCCATAAGTCCGTATTCACCGTAGGTCACGGTGTTGCCTCTTGTGGCTTTACCCTTAAGTCTGCCGCGCTGGACACGGCGGAACTTAACTCTCTTAGGCATTAACATTATTTCTTGCCCCCTTCTGGTGCACGGTCGCCGGACTGCGGTCTCGGCGGTCTGTTGCCGCGGAAGTTGTTGCCGTTGCCGCGGGGTGCTCCGGTATTATTTCTGCGGTCGCCGTTTCTGCGATCATTGCGTCCGCCGTTTCTGCGATCGCCACGGTTGTCGTTTCTGCGATCACCGCGGTTGTCGTTTCTGCGTTCGCGGCGCTCGCGAGTTGCGCCTGCGGCATTGAGGACCTCGCCGTTGTAGATCCAAACCTTAACACCGACCTTACCATAGGTGGTGTTGGCCTCCCAGAAGCCGTAGTCGATGTCGGCTCTGAGTGTCTGAAGCGGAATGGTTCCTTCATGATAGCTCTCTGTACGAGCGATCTCGGCGCCGCCGAGACGTCCGCCGCAGGAGATCTTGATTCCGCGGGCACCCAGTCTCATTGTGTTGCGTATAGCCATCTTCATCGCACGGCGGAAAGCCACACGACCTTCAAGCTGACCTGCGATATTCTCGGCAACGAGCTGAGCGTCGAGATCGGGATTGCGGATCTCAACGACATTGAGAGAAACGGGAATCTGCTTTCCGCTCTGATCCTTACCGACGATCTTTTCGACCTTCGATTTGAGGATCTCGATATTTTCACCGCCGCGGCCGATCACAAGACCCGGCTTGGCGCAGTGGATATAAACTTTGACCTTGTACTGATCGCGCTCGATCTCAACCTTGGGCACACCGGCCTTCTGAAGCTCGGTCTTCAGGAGCTTACGGATGTTGTAATCGGAAACGAGAACATCTCCGAAGACCTCATCCTTTACGCACCATCTTGAATCCCAGTCCTTGATCACGCCCACACGAAGGCCGTGAGGATTAACTTTCTGTCCCATTACGCATTGACCTCCTTGGTTTCTCTTTCCTTGACAGCAAGAGTAACATGTGACGTTCTCTTAAGGATCCTGTCGCCCGAGCCCTTGGCTCTGGGCATCATTCTTTTCAGTGTAGGTCCGGGGCACACGAAGCATTCCGAAACATAAAGCGCCTCGGTGTTCATGTGGAAGTTGTGGTCTGCGTTTGCGACAGCGCTCTTGAGCAGCTTTATGAGCTCCTCGGACGCCGCCTTGGGAGTGTGCTTCAGGATCGCCATTGCCTCATCAACGTCCTTGCCGCGGATAAGATCGAGAACGATCTTGACCTTGCGGGGAGAGATGCGCACATATTTAAGATAAGCTTTTGCTTCCATAGTACTTTATCCTCCCTTAGTTGCTGTTGGATGTCTTAGAGCCCGAATGGCCTCTGAAAAGACGTGTAGGAGCGAACTCGCCCAGCTTGTGACCGACCATGTCCTCGATGACATACACCGGTACATGCTTGCGGCCGTCGTGAACGGCGATCGTGTGACCAACGAATTCCGGGAATATGACCGAAGCACGGGACCAGGTCTTGATGACCTTCTTCTCGTTTTTGGCATTCATGGCGCAAATGCGGTCGTAGAGCTTCTTTTCTACGAAAGGCGCCTTCTTAAGACTTCTGCTCATTTATATTCCCTCCTTACTTAGCGTTTCTGTGTTTGACTATGAACTTTTCTGTTCTAGCCTTCTTGTTTCTCGTCTTGTATCCGAGAGCGGGCTTGCCCCAAGGAGTAAGCGGGCCGGGATGTCCGACAGGAGACTTACCTTCACCACCACCGTGCGGGTGATCGCAGGGGTTCATGACAGAACCGCGAACAGTGGGACGGAAGCCTTTGTGACGAGTCTTACCTGCTTTACCGAGCTTGACGGTATCGTGCTCAACGTTGCCGACCTGACCGATAGTTGCCTTGCAGTCAAGACGGATCTGTCTCACCTCACCGGAGGGGAGACGCACCAGGCACACGCCGTTCTCCTTGGAGATCAGCTGAGCCGCGGCGCCCGCGGAGCGAACGAGCTGACCGCCCTTGCCGGGGTAAAGCTCGATGTTGTAAATGACCGTACCGACGGGGATGTTGGCGAGGGGCAGTGTGTTACCGGGTTTGATGTCGGCGTCGGGTCCGCAGTAAACGGTGTCACCGGCGGTAAGTCCGACAGGAGCGATAACATAGCTCTTCTCGCCCGCCTCTGTCTGAAGCAGTGCGATGTAAGCGGTGCGGTTGGGGTCGTATTCGATGCCGATGACCGTGGCGGGAGCCTCGTTCTGACGGCGGAAGTCGATTATACGATATTTCTGCTTGTTGCCGCCGCCTCTGTGACGAACGGTGATCTTGCCGTTCGCATTGCGTCCGGCATTCTTCTTCTTGATAACGACAAGGCTCTTTTCGGGGCTGAACTTGGTCAGTTCCTCGAAGGTGGGCAGTGTCATCTGTCTTCTCGAAGGAGTTGTGGGGTTAAGTTTGATCGTAGGCATTACTTTCTCCTCCTACTTTCTCAGTTCATACCATCAAAGAAGGCGATGGTCTTGGAGTCCTCGGTGAGAGTGACTATGGCTTTCTTCCATTCGGAAGTGTAGCCAAAGTGCACGCCGAGTCTCTTGGGCTTGCGCTTCATATTGATGGTGTTGACAGCGGCGACCTTTACGCCGAACATCTTCTCGACAGCTTCGGCGATCTCGGGCTTTGTGGCGCTCGTCATGACCTTGAAAACATACTTTTTCTGGCTCATCATATCCATACCGGCTTCACTGATGACCGGCTTTATGATGATATCCTGTACCATTTTCTTCATGCGTACACCTCCTCAAGCTTTTCGACGGCCTCACGCGTCATGACCAGCTTTTCGGCATTCAGAATGTCATAGACGCTCAAAGTGCTGTAAAGTGTGGTGTTGGCGGTGGGAATGTTGTCGCAGCTCTTAACTACGAGCTTATCGACCTCGGGAAGAACGAGCAGGGTCTTCTGCGCTACCTTGGCGGTGCGGGTCTTGACCTCGTCATTCTCCTTGTAATTCTTCGTGACTTCCTTGGTGAAGCCGAGATCCGCGAACATCTTTACCATCGTGGCGGTCTTGTAAGCATCAAGCTTGACCGAATCGACGATAACGAGGTTACCCTCGGCGACCTTGGCGGAAAGAGCGCTTGCAAGAGCGGCTCTGCGAGTCTTCTTGTTAAGCGAAACGCGGTAATCTCTGGGCTTCGGGCCGAGAGCTACGCCGCCGTGCGTCCACTGAGGCGAACGGGTCGAACCCTGACGGGCGCGTCCTGTGCCTTTCTGTCTCCAGGGCTTTCTTCCGCCGCCCGAGACCTCGGTGCGGGTAAGAGTGGACTGTGTGCCCTGTCTTTGATTGAGCAGATATGCTCTGACCGCGGCATGAAGAACGGGACCGGATACCTCAGCTCCGAAAAGCCTTTCGGAAAGATTGATCTCGCCAACCTCTTTGCCTGTCATATCAACAACTTTTACGCTAGGCATTGCTTATCCTCCTTCTCTCTCATGCTTTGATCGAGTCGCGGAGGAACACGATGCCGCCCTTGGCTCCGGGAATAGCTCCGCGGATGGCGATAAGGTTGTTCTCTTTGTCGATCTTGACTACGTTCAGATTAAGGATGGTGACCTGTTCGTGACCGTACTGTCCTGCCATCTTTTTGTTCTTGAACACGCGGGACGGGCTGGAGTTAGCACCCATTGAACCGACTTCGCGGTGTACGGGGCCGACGCCGTGCGTCATTCTGAGCTTGTGGTGATTCCATCTCTTGATAACGCCGGTGTATCCGTGTCCCTTAGTCGTACCGGTTACGTCGACCTTGTCGCCTACGGCGAAGGTTTCGACAGATACGACATCGCCGACAGAATATGCCGAGCAATCGTCAAGACGGAATTCCTTGAGGTGCTTCTTCACCGCAAGTCCGTTCTTTTCAAAGTGTCCCGCCTCGGGTTTGTTTGTCTGCTTTGCTTTTGCATCAACAAAACCGAGCTGTACGGCCTCATAGCCGTCCTTTTCGGCGGTCTTGCGCTGTGCGACAACGCAGGGGCCTGCCTGAATCACCGTGACCGGAACGACATTTCCGACTTCGTCGAAGATCTGCGTCATACCGATCTTTTTACCGATAATTCCTTTTTTCATTTTTCCTCCTGTGGGTTATTGGTTGGCGTTTTTGGATTTTCCTTTCGGATTGCGCCAACATGACCAACAAAGTGCCCCATCGGGGCTTGTCTTTGGGTTTGCCGGGTGTCCGGCACTCAGAAAACTCAGAGAGTTACCTGGATGTCAACGCCGGCGGGGAGCTCGATGTTCATCAGCTCTTCGGTCAGCTTCTTTGACGGTTTGACGATATCGATCAGTCTCTTGTGGTTGCGAAGCTCGAACTGCTCACGGCTGTCCTTATACTTGTGAACAGCGCGAAGAATGGTAACGATCTCCTTCTCCGTGGGGAGCGGGATCGGACCGGACACCTCGGCGCCGTTGCGCTTTGCAACTTCGACGATCTTCGCCGCAGCGGCATCGACCAGCGTGTGGTCATAGCTCTTAAGGCGAATTCTGATCTTCTCTTTCACTGCCATTGATTTTTGCCTCCTCATTGGATTTACGCGCATCTGCGTATATATTAATGAAAGCTCTTGCGCGTCCTGCGTTCCTTTGACGGGGACTTTTTTGTTTTGCACCGTTCCGCGCGTTTCTTTTGTCTTCATACAAAAACCGAAATCTGCCACCTCGTCCGTCACGATCGGACGGATGTGCAAATTCCGGAACACGCCGCAAATACGGCACTTGACATTACCCTTTGATCTAAAAAGATCCTTTCGCCCGGTTAAAACGGACATACTCCACGAAAATTCCCCGCATCAATGCGGCAACCTTTCGCTTCAACGCATACTTCGCACATCAAGCTCCACTATTATACTATAAATACACTTTTTTTTCAATCCGCTTTTACAGAGATTTTTTACGTCGTTTTTCACTGCAAATTGTGCACTATGCACTACAGCTTGTTTGCCTCAAGCAAGCCTGCGGCATTTTGAGTCAATTTGGAGCGCAACCACTCCGGACTTATTATCTTTATCGGCGCTCCGATCGCCATGAGCACGCCCAAAAACGCCTCCACACTGCCGAATTCGCAATAATATCTGTTGTCCGCGCCCTGCCCCCGCCTCGCACCGACCTTTCCCGTTATCATTCTGTTCAGCTTCATGGCGGTCAATTTGTCGGGAATCTCGAGCAACGCGGTATACGGAATGCTCATCTGCGTCGCTTCGTCGATCGACGCAAAGCCTCCGCGTTCATCCGCCATTCCGCTCATCGCGGCAATAAGCTCGACATAATCGTCACTGTCCGCAACGGAAATGGCCTCGGGAAGCGAAAAAGGCTCCGAGTAATAAAAGCCTTTGCGCTTCGCATCGTATTTTATCGGAGCATTCAAAAAATCACGCATATATTCCACATCGCGCGTCGCTTGGCGGCGTGAAATGCCGAACCTTTCCGATACGCGCACGGCGTTCGGATACGATCCCTCCGCTATTCTTTTATTCAACCACCTGATCCGTTCATCGGCCGATGCTGTACTCATCGTGCGCTCCTCCGATCAAAAAAGTAGGGGAATCGATAATCAAGATATCGGCAATGTCTCGGCTTCATTCGGCGCGGCATGCGACGAAAATGCCCGCAAGGTGACCGAAAAGGTCCGCACCGCGATATAGACCGCCATATTGAAGCAGAAAAACGCTTCGGTAAAGAAATAAGAATTCGAAAGCATGCCGCCGAGATATCCCACCATCACCGACACCGACGCGGTCGCGGCAAGCACTACCGTCAAAAGGCCGACCGACGCATAAAGACGCGGACGCGCCTTATTTGCGCCGAATATCATTCGAAGCTCAAGCAGGAAATAAACCATCACCGCTACGATGGCGGCGGTCAGTATCAGCTTGTTCGGGCTGTTCATGCCGACTGTCATGTCGAAGTAGATACTCGCCAGACCCGCGACGCCGCGCAAGCCGGGAGCGAAGCCTATCAAAGCATGCCACTCGCGCGAGCCCTTCGACGAGATCCGCAAATAGAAATACACCGCCGATACCGCCGAGGCGATCATACCGATGATCACTATGACAGCCTGTATCGTGACACTTCGAGCGCCGTATGAATTGCCGTTTGCGGCATAACTCTCCGCCTCATCAAACAGCTTCTTCAAGGTCCCGCCGGAAAAGCAGCGATCGATCTCGTACACAAAAGCGCCCAGCATCACGAACGCGGCGTATGCCGTAACGAAATACTCGGACGAAGAGCGCACTTCGGCGTCGGCTGTCCAACTTGCGCCGCGTCGCATGACCCACGGTAGCGCGGCGGCAACAACACAGCCCGCGACACATACCGCCGTCGATATCTCGGGCAATGTCGCGCCGACGGAATAATATCCGATGTCCGAATCAAACGCGGTAAGTATGGCACCGGTGCGCAGTGCCGCCGCCGCGATGGCAAATGCGAGTATTAAAAACAAATAAAGCTTAGCCGCAACTTTGAGCTTGCGAGCCGACTTATCCATGAGGAGCTCCGTTCCGTCGCCGCGCGGCGACAATGAGAAAAATTTCCGAAAAAAACGATCCCGATCCCGAACGCGTTCGGTTTTTGAAAAACAGGTCGAACGTGTCAATAAAAGGATATCGAAGATCATACAAAAATATTATAATACACAATTGTTAACATATTGTGTACAATGACGTTGCAAACGCCATTCTGCGACAAATATTCATCAAAAAAGCACCGCCGAAGCCATTACGCTCGGCGGTGCTTTTCTATTTGCATTTTATCTGCGTCCCGAACCGCGGAAATCCTCGCGGCGCTTTCTGTTCTTAAGGATCGACATCACCGATTCGAAATCGAAATCATCGGTCTCGCGAGCGGGCTCATCCGCATTTTCGACAGTTGCGACAGGCTCCTCGGCGCGAGCCGGCGCGGGCTGCTGCGTGTGCACGGGAGTCTGCGGTGCGGGTGCGGGCTGAGGCTCGGGTGTGCGAGCAACGCGCTCCTCCTTCTCGGCACTTGCATTTGCCGCCTTGGGCTCCGACTTTCTTTCCGTGGGAGCGGAAGGCTGAGCGGCGACGGTCGCACCGCCGTTCTGCAAAGCAAGTTCGGCATCCTTCTCAAAGCCTGTGGCAATAATGGTTATCTTCATCTCGTCGTCAAGATCGGGATCGAAGGCAACACCCCAGATAACATTCGCATCGGGGCTGGCTTCGTTTGCGATCATCGTGGAAGCCAGATCGGCATCCTCAAGTCCGACATCGGGAGATATCGAAATGCTGACCAAAATACCCGTTGCTCCCTTGATCGAGGTCTCGAGAAGCGGGCTGGAAATAGCAGCCTTTGCCGCGAGCTCTGCCTTATCCTTACCGGTAGCACTGCCCACACCCATGTGAGCGAAGCCCGCATCGTGCATGACCGAGGTAACGTCGGCAAAGTCGAGGTTGATGAAGCCGGGAACGTTTATGAGCTCGGATATGCTCTGCACACCGCGACGAAGCACATCGTCGGCGATCTCAAAGGCATTGAAAAGGGTGATCCTTGTGTCGGATACCTGCTTGAGTCTTTCGTTGGGGATGATCACCAGCGAGTCGACATACTGACTGAGCTGGCGTATGCCCTCCTCCGCCTGACGCATGCGGCGGCTTCCCTCAAAGATAAAGGGCTTTGTGACGATGGCAACGGTGAGTATATCCATCTCCTTGGCGATACGAGCCACAACGGGAGCCGCGCCGGTTCCGGTACCGCCGCCCATACCCGTGGCGATAAATACCATATCCGCTCCCGCGAGAGCTGCCTTGATCTCCTCGGTGTTCTCCTCGGCGGCGCGCTGACCGATCTCGGGATTGGCACCCGCGCCGTGTCCGCGTGTGATCTTTTCTCCGATCACTATCTGATTCGGGGCATTGGAGGAACGAAGCGCCTGCCTGTCGGTGTTGACGGCTATGAACTCCACTCCCCGGATATTCGTGCTGATCATTCTGTTGACGGCATTGTTTCCGCCGCCTCCGACGCCGACCACCTTTATACTGACGCCGCTTTCGATCAAATCATCGTGCTCAAATGACATTTTTTATTTCCTCCGATTTATTTCAACATTCAAAAAATAACAAAAGAATCGCGCTCTGTCGACGGTCCGACACGAGCCATAAAAACTCTCTATTATATAATAATATTTTTTTCGCTTTTTTTCAAGAGGTTTTGCGAAAATTTCTCACTTTTTATCACAAACATTTATTTCCCGACGTGCGCTGTCTCCAAAAAACGGCTTTTTTACCTATCCGCGCTTGTTTTGCAGGTCGAGTTTGTCTCTGCCCACGACTATGACCGCAGACGGATCGGAAACATCTATCTCCGCCGTATCATACCCGCGAAAATCATTTTGCTCGATCACCTTCGCCGCGGCAAGTGCCTTGATCGACGCATCGGCATCCGAGCCCAGGCGCACCCTGAATCTGCCGTCCACCGAAAGCACGGTGTTAAATCTTTCGTCGGCAAATATTTTCGAGACTCTTCCGCCGAGGTCGGATCCGAGCAGTGCTTCCACCAACTCGCCGATATAAATCGGATCGGTGCCGTCGGCAAGCGTAAGCGTCATTCCGACCACCGCGCTTTCTATCTCCGGCAGTTCGATATACACCAGCCCCGACGAGATAAATTCGACCGGAGATGAGGCACACTCAAGCACTCGCATCTCGCGCGACAACGCATAATACCCGCCTGGCAGCTCGGTGTACATCACCGCGCCCTCCGAACTGACAGTGATATATACATATGACGGAAGCCTTATGCCGACGACCGCGTCATCGATATACGGAAGCTTGTCGGTTATCGCCTTTTCGACCTCCGAGCGATCCAGCTTGTACAGCGCATCTCCGTATGAAAGCCCCGCCGCAGACATTATCTCCTGCGCGGAATACGGCGACTCACCCGCGATCTCTACCTCTCCGACCACAAAGAATGAGCCGAGAAAGACCGAGATCACATAGATCAATATACAGCTGATCCCCAGCATGGCTATGATCAACAGCCACTGCGCACGGCGACGCCTTGCATGACGTGCGGCGGCGGCTCGCTCGCCCGCGCTGCCCGCATTCGGACATGCCGCCCCGGGCTGAGAAATCCGACTCGGCGGTGCGGTACCCGGCGACGCTCGCCGACCTCGCGTTACATCCCCGCCGTGAACGATACCGCCGCTGCGATCATTGCGATCATTGTAATTGTAATTTTTATAATTGTAACCGTTGTTGACTTGTTGACGTCCGAGCGGCGGCGCGCCATGCATAACGCGTCCCGACTCACGCTGACGCGGCGTAACCGTACGACCGCGATCGACACCCGATGCGTTCATTGCCGCCTATCCTCCGGTATGCTCGGCGCAAAGCCGCATTATTTCGTTAAAGATCAATTCATTTGCATTCGGCACCGCAAATGCCGCTATGTTTTTCTCCAAACCGTGCAGCCTTGCGGAATCCTCAAGGATCGACGCAACCTCCGAGCATATTCGTCCGTCGGTCAGATCTTTCTCCTCAATCAGCACCGCGCCTCCGGCATCGGCAAGGACCTTTGCGTTCTTGTATTGCTGGTTATCCGTCACGTTGGGAGACGGTATCAGGACCGCCGCCTTGTGCGCCAGCGCAAGCTCGGAAAGCGTTATCGCCCCCGAACGGCTGATGACCAGATCCGCCGCCGCCATGCGCAAAGGCATATCGTATATATATTCCACCAATTCAAGATTCGGATGTTTCGAAAGTCCCGCGGCTTCAAACGCCTCACGCGTTTCGGCATAGCCTGCCGCTCCGCAGGCGTGCGTTATATATATATCGGGATGCGCGGACAGATGATCGCGCATCAACTCAAGCACCGCGCGGTTGACACGCTCGGCACCCAAACTGCCGCCAAAGGAAACTATATACTTTCCGCACCGATCCGTAAGCCCTATCGCTGTCCTCGCGGCATCCTTTTCGATACGACCGAACTCGCTCATCAGCGGGCTGCCAACGTGCATGATCTTTTCGGGCGCCCCAAGCGCCTTGCCTGTCACCTCAAAGTTGACAAATATCCTATCCACATACGGAACCAGCTTTCGAACGGCGAGACCCGGCACGGCATTTGATTCATGCACGGCAGACGGAATCCCGAGCTTTGACGCGGCAACGAGCAACGGCCAGCTGACATATCCGCCGGTACCTATAACTATGTCCGGCTTATATTCTTTTATCAATTTTTTTGCCGCAAGCGGAGATGTGAGCGCCAAGAATGCGGCGCGGATATTGGCAGGTGAGAGCGAACGCCTGAAGCCGCGAACATCCACATGATAAAGCTCGTAGCCTGCCGCCGGCACCAGCTTGTTTTCTATTCCCCGCTTCGTTCCCACAAATGCTATCTCCGCGTCGGGGATGTGTCTTTTTACAGTTTCGGCAATGGCAAGCGCGGGGTTCACATGACCTCCCGTGCCTCCGCCCGTCATCAATACGCGCATACCGTCAATTTCCTTCCGAAAGATATGATATTATTCAAATCAGCTTCTTTTTTGACTGCAGAACTGCGATAGCCCCAACACGATCCCGGCTTCAAGCATCTGCATTATGGTGGCTGTTCCTCCCGTACTGAAATACGGAAGAGCTATACCTGTATTCGGCAACCAGCCGCTGACGACTCCGATATTGAAGATCACTTGAAGTGCCAGCTTAAAGGAAAGACCGAAGATCACAAGCGAGCAGAACTTATCCGACGCTCGTGCCGCAAGCACGAAGCCACGCGCTATCAGCGCGAGAAAGAGCAGCATTATTGCCGCCGCTCCGAAAAAGCCGAGCTCCTCGCACACGATGGTAAAAACAAAATCGTTTTGCGGCTGCGAAACATAGCCGTATTTCAACCGCGATTGCCCCAAGCCCACTCCGAAGAGTCCGCCGGTCCCTATCGCATACAAGCCTTGAGTCGATTGCCAGTCGCTGCCCAGCGCATCCGCTCCGCGATTCTGCCAGCTGTCGATACGTCGTCTGGCATAATCGGTATTCATTATTATAACGCCCAGCACTCCGCCGATCGGCAAGACCGAAAGGAACCACAAAAGGTTCGTTCCGCCGAAGTACATCATCACCACGCCGATGAAGCCGAGAATGATAACTCCGGAAAAGTGCTTTTCAAGCCCCACCAGCACAAGAATGGTTCCGATCAGTAGCCCGGGGACGAGAAAACCGTGAATAAAGGAGCTCTTGTTCAAGCCCTTTGAATTGATCTCCTGCTCCCAACGGCTCATATAAAGGGATAAAAGCAGAACGAGCGCGGTCTTTGCCGCCTCGGACGGCTGAAAATTAAATATTCCGAAAACGGATATCCAACGCTGTGCGCCGCCGCCCGTCACACCCTTGACAAGCACCAAAAGCAGCAATATTATTACCGCAAGGTACATGGCGATCGACATATAGCGCATAGTCGTCGGAGTTATTATCATCATTATAAGCACCATCGCCACGGCTCCGAACGCCATATGCAAGAGATGCTCCTTAAGAAAGTGAAAGCTGTCACCGTACTGCCGCTCGGCATACGCGGAGCCGGCACTGAAGGACATGACCGTGCCTACGGTAAGCAATATCACGAACAAAACAAGATACACGGGGTCCGGGCGCACACGCGCAAAGATCCGCGCGGGCTTTTGCACCTCCGCGAGATAATCCGGCGCACCGAGCGGTTTGTGTACATCAACAGAGGCATTGTAACGCTTGCTTTTTTCCGCGCGTCTTGCGAAAGCATTGTTCATCACATATATCCTCCGTTTTTTCAGAATAAGTTAGATCAAGCGAAGATATCAGAGCCCGAACCAAGCAGCGATGCAGAAAATGACCGCCGCCGCGGAAAACACCGCAACTATCTTCACCTCGCTCCAGCCGCATTTTTCAAAATGATGATGTATCGGCGCCATTTTGAAAAGTCGCTTTCCGTGCGTCAGCTTGAAAAAGCCGACTTGAAGAATGTCCGAGGCGATCTCGCATATATATACCAGTCCCGCAACGACTATGATCAGCGGACTTTGGAGGTTGAACGCCATTCCGACGACCATGCCGCCGAGATAAAGCGAACCGGTATCACCCATAAATACCTTCGCGGGATAAAAATTATACATCAAAAAGCCGCAAGTGCCGCCTATGACCGTCGCCGCGGTTGCGGAAAGCTCGGGCAGCTCGCGCGAAAATGCCGCCACGGCAAAGAAGCACCCGACCACCGCCGTCACGCTGCTCGAAAGACCGTCGATGCCGTCGGTGAGATTCACACCGTTTACCATACCGGTGATCAAAAGGATTGCAAAGACGTAATAAAAGATCCCCAGCTCAAGTTCGATGCCCGCATAAGGGATGACGAGCGAGGTGTCTGTATATCCAAGCACACTCATTGCCCACAGATAGAGCCCCGCGACGATCAACTGAAGCGAAAACTTTTGCCACGCAAGAAAGCCCTCGTTCTGCTTTTTTATCAGCTTTGTGTAATCATCGAAAAAGCCGATGAGCCCGTTAAGAAGCGCCAGCCCCATCGTAAGCGCGGCGGGAACCAATTCATCCGCGCGCCCGTAAGCGGCGTAGACCGCCCACAGCACCGCAAACACCGCCACGGACGGAATGATGAATCCCACGCCTCCCATTATGGGAGTGCCCTCCTTGCCCTTGTGCCAACGCGGACCTATATCATATATCTTTTGACCTATCTTGCGACTTTTCAGCACCGGTATCAGCTTGCGCAAGATAAGCACCGTAAAGACGAATACCGCCGCAAGCAGTACAAAAAATTCTGTCAGCATTCTTGTTTTCAAGGTCGTATCCTCCCCGTCGTCCGTATCATTTGTCAAGGCAGGCAAGCGCCTCGACTATCCTCTCGGCTTTTACCGCACGACTTGCTTTTATCAAAAGCAGATCCTTTTGCGTCAGCGCGTGCTTTGCCGCCTCGGCGGCAAGTCGCGGCGCGTCCAAAACCGTTATATCCTTGATTTTCATTATCCTGTCGGCGGAAAGTCCCGCCGCCGCGGCACCGTCCGCTATCGCCTCGGCGCGCGGCCCGAAAGCAAGCAGCCATGTGCCGCCTTTTTGAGCAAAATATTTTCCTACCGAGCGATGCAGCTCCGGAGACGTCTCCCCCAGCTCGCCCATATCTCCGAGTATCGCCGCGGGTCTGCCGCCCATGCGCTCAGCCGCGGGGATCAGAACATCTATCGCCGCCCGCATCGATTCGGGACCGGCGTTATAGCAATCCTCAAGAACGTGAAGCCCGCCCGCCGAGATGAAATTCTGACGCATAGCCACGGGAGCAAAGGACAAAAGCCCCTCGCGAATGCTTGCCTCGCTCATGCCGAAGATGCATCCGACCGTCGCCGCGATCAAAGCCGCCTGCGCGTTGTGTCTGCCCCCGACCGAAAGCCTCACATCCGTCCACTCGACGCCCGACAACCACATGTCGAAGACACAACCGTCGTCAAGCTCTCTGTAATTCGTGATACGGCAATCCGCCATCTCGTTGCCGAGAGCCGAAAAGTATATCACCCTTGCATGCTCGGCTTCGATCCCCGCCAGCAACGGCTCATCGCCGTTCAAAAGCAGATAGCCGTCCGCCTCAAGCCCCGCTCTGATCTCAAGCTTGGCTCTTGCGATATTCTCGCGCGTTTTAAGGTATTCAAGGTGTGAAGAACCGATATTCGTTATCACGGCTACCTGCGGACATGCCGCAAGCGACATCGACTCTATTTCGCCGAGACCGCTCATGCCCATTTCAAGCACAGCATAGCGGTCATCCTTTTCGAGCTCCGCCATAGAAAGCGGCATGCCTATAACGCTGTTGTAATTTCCTTTTGTATGATATACCTTGCCGTCACGTTCAAGCACGCGGGAGATGAATTCTTTGGTGGTCGTTTTTCCCACACTGCCGGTGACCGCAATGCGCACTGCGTCGGTACGAGAGCCGAGCACGCGCGCTATATCCGACAGCGCGGCAACGGTATCTTTTACGATAATGAGCGGGACCCGAGCCGCGTTATCCGAAAGCTCGACACGCCGCTCGGCGAGCACCGCCACGGCTCCGTTCTTTATCGCGATCTCTATAAAGTCGTGGCCGTCGACTCTTTCGCCGACTATGGCAACGAACAACGCTCCCGCCGAGACCTCGCGAGAATCGGTGCATATCGAACGGATGCACTTCTCCGCTCCCGCGCTCTCGAAGCACAACTCACCGCCGCAGGATCGAACGAGCTCCTTTATCGATATATACCCTTCTCCCGCTTTTATATCTACCTTCATGAATTTTCTCCGTATTTGTCTTCAACTTCTTTTTTTCTCATGCGTCTTTCGACCGCATCGATGACAACAGCCGCCTCGTCAAACTCGCGCCTGACGCCTCCGACTATCTCATAACGTTCATGCCCTTTGCCCGCAAGCAGAATAACATCTCCGCGCTCCGCGATATTCACCGCTCGTTCTATCGCACGGCGTCGATCGGGTATGTTTTCGTACACCGCGTCGGATGACATGCCGGCATTTATCTCTTCGATTATCGCCATCGGATCCTCCGAACGCGAATTATCCGAGGTGACAAGCGTAATATCCGCCAGCCGCGACGCGACCTCGCCCATCAGCGGACGCTTTTTTCTGTCTCTGTCGCCGCCGCAACCGAAGACAAGTATGATCCTGCCCGCGTTCTCGCCGCGGCATTCGCTGCGCGCATTCGTAAAACCGCGAGCTGTTTTCAAAAGATTTGACAGCGCATCCGGTGTGTGCGCGTAATCTATAAACACCACCGCCGGAAAGTCGCCGCCGAGCTTTACCCTTTCCAGTCGCCCGGGAGCGGGCGAAAGTGAGGAGAGTGCGTCGGCGACAAAGCCGCCGCTCACTCCGAGATACAAAGCGCACGCCGCAGCCTCAAGTGAGTTCATGACATTGAATCTTCCGGGCACCGCGCACCTTACGTCACGCATTTCGTGCGGCGAGCACAAAATGTAGGACACACCGCCACGTCCGCGATCTCGTATGCTCTCCGCGCGATAACACTCATATCCTCGATATTTGTTTTTCGAAGTGCCACGCCCCTCGCCGCACATTATCAAGTGCTCGGCACACGGGCAATGCATCCTCGTCGCATATTCCGCAAAGCGTTCCCCGTACGGGTCATCCGCATTGATGACCGCGGCATCGGAAAGCTCCAGAAGCCGCGCCTTTGCGGCAAAATATTCCTCCATGTTTCCGTGAAGATCCAAATGCTCGGGCGTCAGATTGGTAAAGACGGCACAAGCAAAGCGCAACGGCTCAAGCTTTCGCAGTGCCAGCGCATGAGAGGAAGCCTCTATAAACACGTATTCCGCCCCATCGTCGCGCATCGCCGCAAGCATGCGGTAAAGCCGATCGGGGTCGGGAGTCGTCATATTTGCATTCGGATCATCCGCACGATAAGCCGGATCGCGACGGGTGTCCAGCACACGCAACGGTGTTTCGCACCGCACCGTGCCGATCAACCCGCAACGATACATCGCCGCACCGAAGATGGCGCGAAGCATATAGCTTACCGTTGTTTTTCCGTTCGTCCCGGTCACGGCGACGAGCCGCATTTTGCCGCCTGTCGCCGCGAGCTCATACCGGGCGCACCACAGCCGCGCAAGCGCCGCTCTGGTGTCTTTTGTATATATTATCGTTACCCCCGCAGGTATCCGCAGCATCGCCGAATTTTCATCATCCTCAACCACCACGGCGATCGCGCCGGCGGCGCAGACATCGTCGATATAGCCGTGAGAATCGTTTTTCATGCCCCGAATGCACACAAACAAGCAATTTTGCAGGACCCTGCGAGAATCGGATACTATTTCGGATATTTCAATATCCTTCGAACCGTCGGCACGGTAATCGATACCCGCGCCGTCCAGCAGCGACTTAAGCTCCATCATTTTCCTCCGAAAGTAAAAAGCTGTTTTTCACTTCCGCGGATGGTGCCGCCGCATTTTAATCTTCTCCGTCTGTAAATCTGACGGTTATCGTCACAACACTTCCCTTCTCAACGGTCGTTCCCGCCGCCGGCGACTGCGACACGACCACAGCCTCGCCCGATAACGAGTGACCTTGACTTCCGTTGATCTTTATATTCAGACCGGCGTTTGCCAACAGCTTGTTGGCAGCCGCCGCGGTGAGCCCCTCTACGTTCGGCACCTGCACATCCTTTTGCGGAGCGCTGTCTCCGAGATAGATTATCACCTTTCCGTTTTCCTTGGATATCGACGCTCCCGCCGACGGCACCTGCGCCGTCACCGTGTCGCCCTCTCCGATAAATTCGTATTCCACGCCGAGCTTACTTATCATGTTTCTCGTCACGGCGGGACTGCGTCCGCGATATTCTCCGACTTCGACATCAAGCTCTGCCTTTTCCTCATCGGTATACTCCGGCTCATAGCCGAGATACGGCAGCATCTGCGCCAGGCAATTCGCGATATACGGCGCGGCAACAAGAGAACCGAAGCGCGAGCCCACCTGCGGATCGTCCACCACTATCAGAATGGCTATCTCCGGGTCGTCGGCGGGAGCATATGCCACACAAGAGCCTATGCGCGCCTGACTGTCCTCGTCACCTATTTTTTCGGATGTTCCGGTCTTTGCCGCGATCTTATAGCCCGGGACATAGCAGTTCTTCGCGCCGCCGTCCCCCGAAACGCCCTCCTCAAGAATATCGGACACAGTGCTTGAGACCGACTCGCTTATGACCTGACGGCGGACCTGCGGCTCGTGCGAATACACGACATTTCCGTCGGCATCCGTCATTTTTTCGACAATATACGGCGTCATCAGATATCCGTCGTTTGCCACAGCGGCTATCGCAGACAAATGATTTATCATTGATATCTGAAAGTTCTGTCCGAAGGATGCGACCGCAAGGTCAACTATACCGAATTCATCCTCATCCCAGAAGGTCGTATTTCCCTCACCGGGAAGATCTATTCCCGTTTTTTCAAGATATCCGAAATTTTTAAAGTAACTGTAAAACTTTTCCCCGCCCAGACGCATACCTATCGTCATCAGCACCGGGTTGCAAGATTGTTGCAGTCCCTGCGCAAGTGTCAGACTTCCGTGTCCGCTGAGGTGATAGCAGTGGATCTTTCTGTTTGCAACTTGAAGATACCCGGGGCAGTAAAAGCGTTCATTCACCTGCGCCGCGTTTTCCTCAAGCACCATGGAGGTGGTTATTATCTTAAATGTCGAGCCCGGCATATACGGATCGGTCAGCACCTTGTTCGACCACATCTGCGTTTGAAGCGTGCTCTTGAGCTTATTATATTCCGCACTGCCCGCCTCGTATCCCGACGCGTCGAGCAGCTCCGCGTAATAATTACTCAGTGTGCGTGCGTCGTTGCAATCGAAATCCGGATATGTTGCCATGGCAAGCACCGCTCCGGTCTTTACGTTCATCACAATGCCCGCCACGCCGTGATCCGGCTCGCACTCCTCAAACGTCGCCTTCAGCTGCTCCTCAAGTATCATCTGAATCTTCAGCTTCAGCGTGGTCTCTATATCATATCCGTCCACCGCATCGATAACGCTCTTGTATTCGTATGGCATCTCCTTGCCATAGGAATCGCGCGCGGTGATATATTTACCGGGTGTCCCCGCAAGCTGGCTGTTGTATTGATATTCCAGCCCGTAAAGTCCGTTGCCGTCAGTCCCGGTGAAGCCCAAAACATGAGAGGCGACACTGCCGTACGCGTAATATCTTTTGGTCGTGGCTTCGACAAGGACCATATCCCCGAGCCCGTATTTTGAAACGAGATCGAGCACCAGATCGGCGCTCTCGCCGTCCGCCAAACGTACAACGGTCGCGTCAAGACTGGTCTTCTTCTTTTCGATCAGCTCTATGACATCCTCATACGTCACATCGTATTTTTCGCCGAGGATGTCGGCAAGCCCGCGGGCTATAATATCATCATAGTTCTTGGCGGACTCTCCCTCGGACTCGCTCAACGCGGCGCGAATATTCGACGGAGCGATAAAAATACGATACGCCGATATGTTCGTGGCAAGCTGAACGCCGTCCGAATCGTATATCGAGCCGCGCTTGGAATATATCGTGGACTCGGTGGTCAACTGATCTATCACCTTTTGCTGATAATAATCGAAATTGACCGTTTGGATGGACAATATTCGATACGCCAGCAGAACGAATGCGGCGATTATCAGCGCGAAGAGCATATATGAACGCAAGACAAGCTTTGTGCCGATCTTTATCCTTGCTTTTTTCTCCTTCATACCTACCCCCGAGCCTTACGGCAACGCCGCGTATCATTTAATGATATTGCAATGAAGTCGCTTTTATGCCGTATCCGATGCCGTTTATTTGCCGATGCGGATCCCGAGGGCGCTCAGCAGTGCGGTCATGCCCGCATTGCCTTCATCGGTATCAAACGCCTCTATGCGATCGCCCAAACCGAGCGAAAGATAGCGCGTCGTGGAAACGTTGGTGCTTATCATGCCGTATTCGTCAACGGCTATACGCCTTATCAATTCAAGGTCGTTCTTGACATTCAGCTCGTTTTCAAGCTCTGCGATCTCGGCGTCAAGCTCGGCAAGCTTCGCCTCCGCGGCGGCAAGCTCGTCCGAACGCTCCTTTATGCTTACACTCAAAGCTATCGGCAATGCCAGCACCACGGCAAAGATAAGAACGAGAGCCATGGCACCGATCGGCAACGCACGAGCGCCGTGCCCCTTGATCGGAACTATTTTTTCCTTCGGCATTACTCGGTTGAGTCGCGCCTCGTCGCGCACCTGAGCGGGGGTCAACTTTCGCCCGTCCACCGTGATCAATGATGCCTCGGATGCCGCGGGCTCGTACAACGCCGCGGGGCGCTCCGCCTTCCATTCTCTTTTCGGGCCGCCCGCACACCTTGCCGCAATGATCTCGGGGCGATAGCCCATTCCGTCGGCAAAGCATCTTTTGTAATCCTCGGGAGTCATGTAAAATTCTCCGTCGTGTCTGCCCGTCTTATATTTGTGATCCCAATCGCGACAGCCCTTGCGCTCGCCCAGCTTGTACGCCTCCGGAGCCAGCGCGGCGGTATCTCTTTCCCGCGCCTCCTGTTCTGCGGCACAAAGCCTTGCCGCTTCCACGGCGCCGCGAACCTCAAAGCGTCTTTCGAGAGAGTTATGTGCAATGTTATAGGATGACGATACCGTTGTTCCCGGATATGAGTTCATTTTTGTGTCCGTTCCTTTCTCGGCAGCCTGTGCGTCGGCGGCGCCCCGCATGCTCGGGGAGCTCTTCGACCGGATCTGTTATTTTTCTTGCCGTTTGTTTCCTTTGTCTTGTTGCTTCTTGATAAGAGCTTTTCGATTCAGAGCTTTTCAAGCACTCTGAGCTTTGCGCTGTGCGCGCGCGGATTGTCTCTCAATTCATCGACCGATGCCGTTATCGGCTTTTTGGTCAAGAGTTTTGCCTGCGGCTCGTGTCCGCAAACGCAGACGGGAAAATCCGGAGGGCAGATGCAGCCGCGCGCCGCTTCGGCAAACGCCTGCTTAACTCTGCGGTCCTCCAACGAATGAAAGGTTATTATCGCCAATCTTCCGCCCGATCTCAAAAGAGACACCGCTGTTTTTACAGTCGGTTCTATTATCTCCAATTCCCCGTTCACCTCTATGCGTATCGCCTGAAAGGTACGCATTGCGGGATGATGCTGCGCTCCGCGCACCGCCGCCGCGGGGATAGATGCTTTGATTATGTCGACGAGCTCCCCCGTCGTATCGATATGCCGCTCGGCTCTGCGCGCGCATATTCCCGCGGCAATCCTTGCGGCGAACCTTTCCTCTCCGTATTCGAAGATGAGCTTTTCAAGCCGCTCCTTGGAATATCCGTTCACCACATCGGCGGCACTGAGCGGCGCCGATGTATCCATTCTCATATCGAGCGGTGCATCGGATATATACGAAAAGCCCCGCTCGGGTGTATCGAGCTGATAAGATGAGACTCCCAGATCGAGCAATATGCCGTCAAGAGAGTCGATTCCCCGCGCGGCACACACCTCTCTCATGTCGCAAAAGTTGGAGCGCACCACCTCGGCGCGATCTCCGTATATCGCCAGCCTCGCGCTTGCCGCCGCAACGGCATCGGGATCTCGGTCGAGCGCCGTAAGTCTCCCGCCTTCCAGCCTTGCAGCTATCGCCGCGGAATGTCCGCCGCCTCCGGCGGTGCCGTCGAGGTAACTGCCATCGGGTTTTATGTCAAGATATTCTATCACTTCATTAAGCAGGACGGGCTTGTGCGAAAAGACCGACGTGCCCTTTGCCTCGTCAACCATAGCTTACAGCCCCTGCCTTTCGATGACCGCGCGCAGCTCCGCCCAATCGGTGGCGCGCTGCTGTGCGGCATAATTTTCCTCGGACCAGATCTCGGCATATACTCCGCAACCGACTATCACGGCTCCGCTCGTGTTGAGGCCCGCATACGCGATAAGCTCGGGCGTCAATACCACTCTGCCCTGACTGTCCGGGGTCACCGCCGCCGCATTGCTGTTATAAAAACGATTCAAAAGCTCCTGATACTTTCTGTCCAGCTTTTCTATCGGAGCTATATATTTATTCCATTCGGAAAGAGAATACGCCTTAAGTGAGGCATCGCGTATGCTGGGACAGATCATAAAACCGGGTCCGAGTATATCCCTATGCTTCGACGGGATGAAAAGACGGTTCTTTGCATCCACATTGTGATGAAACACACCCGTCAACGGCATGACCGCCGATACGGCAACTGCTTTTTCTTCCGTTTCCGCCATATGCACACTCTCCTTTCCTTCGATGTTACGGTATTACGGTGTTTAAGGCAATACCGCACAATTCTTTTTGCTCAATTGCGCAGCCGGAAAATTCGTCAGATGAAACAAATTTTCGCGCGCGTAGTTTACCCTACGCGAAGGAAATTTGTAAAATATGACGGATTTTATGCAAGCAAGTGAGTGAAAAAGGCGTTAGCCGCGAATTGTGCGGTATTGCCTTAACTCACCGTCAGACTCTTTTAATGTACGGTGTACGATCACGGTCACAGTCAACATACTTCGCGACGACAACGCAAACGCGCGCTTTCGAAGCACCCGCAATACATTCTCAGAAGCATTCCGAACGCCCGCGATCGAAAAATGTCTCGCAAACCATGCCGAAGCCTAAAAAATTTAAGTTTAAAAAAGCTTATTCTTATGGCTTGCAAGCCTTTTTCGTGTGGGGAAGTCCACCTTTTCGCTCCATTTCGAGCCACCGTGCTTAAATTATATAATAACTCTCCGCAAATTGCAAGAGATAATCGAAAAAGAATAAAATTTTTTTTCGCAAAAGCGGACATTTCCCCGTGAAGAACGTTCATTTTCGACGGCTTTTTGACATCTGCATGCCTTTGCGACTACATTTATGCTTTTTTGTATATTATTAACATACTCGCCCGCAAATGTCCCTCTTGTTGCCTCTCCCGCATCCCTCCCCGACGCTCCACATCGCGACACGATGCATGATGAATGATGTACGATTTTGCATGCATAAGTCCCGCGCGAAGCGCGCACAATAGTCTTAAAAACACGGAGTCGGATAATATGTCTACGATTTTCATAAGGACAGTCATCATTTACGTAATACTCATAGGCGCCATGCGGCTGATGGGAAAGCGGCAGATAGGTCAGCTGGAGGTATCCGATCTTGTCAGCACGCTTCTTCTTTCCGAGATAGCCGCCCTGCCGATCGAGGATCCGGATATACCTCTGGTCTATGCGGTGATCCCGATCATATTCGTGCTTGCCGCAGAGGTGCTTTCCGCCGCACTGCTCTCTCGTTTTCCGGCGATGAAGAATATCTTCTCGACCCGACCTACGGTGCTGGTCAAAATGGGCGTACCTCAAGAAAAGGCTCTCGTCCGCGCTCGCATATCCGCAGACGAACTGATGGTGGCACTGCGGCGCTCGGGAAGCACCGATCTTTCCGCCGTGGCATATGCCATACTTGAGCAGGACGGCGGGATATCCGTCATTCCGTCTGCATCCGAGCGCCCGGCAACCGCGGCGGATGTCGGAAAGACACCCGCCGAGAACGGAATGTATCACATTCTCATCGATAACGGCAGGCTCGACCGCCACGGCATGGATGCCACGGGCAAGACCGAGCGCTGGATAAAGCAGCTTCTCATAACGCAAAACGTCACGCTTGACGAGGTGTTCCTCTTACTTGTCGACGACGCCGGAGACGTTCGATTTTTTAAGAAGCAGTCCGTCGACAAGACCGACAAGGAGGCATCATGAAGGAGATATACATCACGCTTGTACTCTTTTTCCTGCTCCTCGGCGGGATCGTTTTGAACAACATCTATATGAATGCGTTTTATGAAGAGTTCGGCGAAATGCTCGACTCACTGCCCGCAGTCGGCGAGTCGGACTGCCGAGCTCGGCTGTATGAGCTTGCGGAGCGTTGGAACGAAAAAAGGCTTACCGTCTCCATCGGCGTTTCATACGACGATATCGAACGTGTAAGCGAAAGGATCCGGCTCCTTACGGCAGCGGCGGAAAACGGCGACGCGCTTGAATTCGAGCTTCAACGCCGCCAGCTCGCCACTGCCATCGGGCATGTAACAAGACTTGAAAGGCTATCCGTCGAAAGCATATTCTGAGAAAAAACGGGGTATTTCGGCATTTTTCACTTACTCATTTCGGCGGCAAGCAAAGCCAAAGCTCGCCCGGACCGTCTTTCGGCGGTCCGGGCGAGCTTGCGGCTTATTCGATTTCGGCATGCCTCAGCCCAACGAATATTTTATCAGCACCGGATGATGGTCGGATGGATATTCACCGTCTATCATTTCGTTGCAAACGCTGTATTCGGTCACGCTCATCAGCTCCGGGGAAACAAACACGAAATCGATCGTGGCATTTTTCGTTCCGAAACTTGTGAAGGTCGCCGCGCGTGTGGCATGCATGGCAACATCGGCGGAATCCTTCAAAAACGACTTGGTCACCGTGCTGTACACCGATGACGATGTGCTTGAATTGAAGTCACCCGTGAGAACTATGGGGTATTCCCGATATTTTTCGACAAATGCCAACAGCACCTTTATCTGAGCGTTACGCGCCTCCTCGCTCACATGATCGAGGTGCGTATTTATCACCATAATGCATTTTCCGTCGCTCTTGCGTTCGAGAAGCGCATAGGTATATATGCGGTTGAGGGAGGAAGAATAGTACTTTGACACGACCTCGGGGGTATCCGAAAGCCAGCGCGTACCGCTCTCCTTCAGTTCGAATTTTGACTTATTGTAGAATATGGGATTGTATTCTCCGCTGCTGCCGCCGTCGCGCCCTTCTCCCACGTAATCATAAACGCTCTTAAGCGCGCTGCTCTTAAACGTTGCCATCCACGCGGGGCCGGTCTCCTGAAATCCGATGGTATCCGGCATATACTTCAATACTATATCTATAACGCGCTGCTCGCGAGCCGAGGTTTTGGAACTCACAAGATGATTAAAACTCATTGCCGTCAGCATATCACTTGAAACCTCATATTGCCGTGCCGCATCGAGCGACAAAGACGCTTCTCTCACGCCCAAAGAGGCAGCAGCGCCCAATTCATCCGCAAATCTCATCGCGGCGGTGAGAAGCATGCTCGAATCGGCGCCGTATACCAGCACGTTTTGTCCGTCAAAGCCGACGAACGCCTTGCCCGCCGCGACTGCGGCATCGGTCACAGAGGCGTCGACGGCACCGGTTATGCCTGCGGATATAACATGCTTCACACCATCATCAAGCTTATCCTCTCGCACGACATCGATCACATATCCGCACGATTCGGCAATTTCGTTCGCTATACGCTCGGCGGCGATATCCTCGCCTATATTACGCTTCTTTGGATATACGACGGTAAATTCGCGTATATCGACACCTCCCAGCATAAAGCTGTCGACCGCATATTCCGCCGTATACAGGTAGTTATCATTGCTTGAAGCAAACACCTCAAGGCTGCTGTCAGCCTCGTATCTCGCTATCACCTCATCGGTAAATGCCGCCAGCGCCTTTATCGTTCCCTCCTCGGTGCGTCCGGCAATGACCAGCTTTTTACCCACAACGGCATAGCCGTAATCATCCGCTCTCATATTGGTAACGAACGCCTGCGACTCGGGTCTGTTGGTAATGCCTATGAGTATCTCACACTCTTGTATCTCAAAGCCGGAAACGCCCTCGTAATAAAAGTCGTCGCCCTTATCGCTTTCCGAACCCACCGCGGCATCAAAGCGCTCGCGCATCTCCAAAAACGCCGAATACATGGCACTGCCGTGCTCTTCGGGATAGATGAATTTGTAATTCGAAAGTTCCGCCGAAGGTATCGTCTCCGCAGGCTCGACGGCCGCGGTCGTTTCGTCCGTCGTGACCTCTCCGGGCTCGTCGTTGCACGACACAAGCGCTGCCGCCGTCAAAAGGATCATCAGCCACAACAACATTCTTTGCAGTCTTTTCATCATGAACTCCGTTCCGCCGCATCGCGGCCGATCATTCTCGCATCCTTCTGCGGGATGCCATCGTTTTTATTATACAACGTCGTCGGGTAAAAGTCAATAAAAAAGCAAAGCTTACCGCATTCTTTTTAACAAGAATGGCGAAAAAGTGTCGCGTCGTGAAAGAAGTGTTGATTTTTTGTCAAAACAGTGGTATGATTTATGGGTATCAACGAAAGGATGGCTCAATACACGATCATGGGTTTGACCAAAAAAAGCGGACGCCTTGCGCCCGCATTCAAGCTGTTTCTGCTCTGCTTTTTCGCTTACATGTTTTCGTATTTCGGAAGATATGATCTTTCCGCCTGCCAAAACGCGATGATAAACGAGGGCATCCTTGACCTTGCCTCGGCAAGCATGGTGGCGTCCGCGTACTTTATCTGCTACGGTGCGGGACAGCTGATCAACGGCGCCGCCGCAGTGCGCATCTCGCCGAAATATATGATCGGCTGCGGACTTCTCGGGGTCGGCGTCGCAAACATCCTCATGGGCATATGCCCATCAAGGCTCGGGCTCGTCATTATTTGGGGAGCCAACGGCTTGTTCAACTCAATGCTCTGGTCGCCCATAGTGCGCACCTTCAGCGAATGGCTTGACGGTCCGACTCGCGAACGCGCGGGCGCCAACATATCGCTCACCATACCCTTCGGCACTCTCGGCAGCTATGTTCTCTCCTCAATGGCACTTAAATTCGGAAGCTGGAGAATGGTATTTTATCTTTCCGGGGCAATAATACTTGTCTACGGCATAATATGGCTGATCTGCATAGGCGCGCTTCCGGAATATCGGCAAAGCATGAACAAATTCTTTTGCACCTCTGCCGTCGCCGGCTCCGACAAAAAGGATAAGCACCGCGGCTTGACCCCCGCGATCTTTTTCGGCACCGGACTTACCCTCGTCGCGGTCTCCATCATCTTCAACGGCGCGCTTAAGGAGGCAGTGATACAGTATATTCCCCAGCTGATGATAAACAATTTCGGCATATCGGATTCCACCGCCTCTCTGATATCCACCTGTGTTCCCTTCGTCGGGATCGTTGGTCCGTATGTCGCGATAGCCTTGGATAAAAAGCTGCTGCATAACGAATGCTATACCGCGGCGGCGCTTTACGGCGTGTCCTTGGTATCCATGCTTGCCATATCGCTCGGCGGGCTCGGCTCGGCGGTAGCAACGATAATCTTTTTGGCGCTCTCCACCGCCGCCATGTGGGGAGTCAACACCATAATGCTTACATACATCTCCTACCATTACGGACACATGGGTATCTCCTCCGCAGTGTCCGGCACGCTGAACTGCTTTGTTTACGTCGGCTCGGCACTGTGTGCAAACGGATACGGCAAGACCATAGAGTTGCTCGGATGGAACAAAACGATATGGATCTGGTGCGCGGTGTCCGCGCTTGCCGTTGCGGCATCTGTGGCAGCCGGTATCGTTTGGGGCAAAAAGCAACCGAAGAGCGACACCGCGGCAAGTGCGTAATACCGCAAGCCAAATACACGATTGCATCTTGATATTCAAACAGAACATAAGCCGTAAATATAAGCCGCGGCTGTCTCGCACAAGCGAGACAGCCGCGGCTTTCTTTCTCCGGGCTCATGGCGAGCCCGGGGATTTGGTTAATTGTCAATTAATCCTCCCGTCTGCGGCGTTTGACTGTCGCCATTACCGGAATGACAGCGCACATTACCGCCGCGGTGGCTAAGAACACTGCGCGCACGGCGCTGTCGTCGCCGGTCTCGGCATTCGCCACGCGGTTGGCATACAGCTCCACACGACGATCGAGCTCGGCGCGTTTCTCTGGGCTGTGACGAAAAGTAGAATTGGCCACTATTGAATCACACGAATACCCGGACGACCAATATTCTTGATGATCCTCATCAACATCTTGAAGATACCTAATAAAGCTGTAATAATCAAGCCAATATGCATCCGAATATCCCCATTTTTCAAGTGTTTCAATCGGGGTTTCGATGATCCCATTTGCCCACAAGCCCATGCTGAGCTGATCATCCGAAGAATCACCGGATCCGTATTTTGCATTGAACCAATCCATGTTCATAACAAAATCCGGACTCATATAGGTCTCAATAACTGTTCGAATATCATCGCAATACATGGCATCCACCATCCAGCTTTCGAACGGAAGGTTCTCATTCGCCATATACTTTTTCACGCTTTCTTCTAACTGCTCACGCGTTATTGAAGCGTAACGAACAAAATACCATCCCTGCGGCAAACCGGGAAATTCAATCGACTGTTCCTCAACATACGTATTGAACGCGAGTTCTTTTTGTTCATCTTTCCACACAGCCCCACCACGTTCGCGAGATGCAAAAAACATGTCTCTCACGTTGTCGTCAATGAACTTTACAATATTAGACAAAGAACCGAATACAGTGTATATTCTAAGAACAATCCTATGATACCACATCTCATTGGATATAACATATTTGTCGTATTTATCCCGACGGGATATCATTCCGACATAATCCAACTTTTCAGCGGATTTTGCCGATACACCGACAGGTACGACCGAAAAGAGCATTAAAGCCGATATCAACAGGGCAAGCATTTTCAACGTTTTATGTTTCATTTTCATTACAACCGTCCTTTCTAAATAATAGGTTTGGATATTGAAAGCATCTCAAGCTTCCCGCCTGCGGCGTTTGGTCGCTGCCGCGACCGTTGCGGGAATTATGGCGCACATTACCGCCGCGGTGGCTAAGAGCACTACGCGCACGGCGCTATCGTCGCCGGTGCATACCGCCGTCTCGGCATAATTGCGCATGAGATCTATTACCGTGCCGCCGGAGATCAACCACCCGTTTTCGGTATATTCGAATTCCACTACGCCGTCAATATAATCCACCATCCAACCATCGGTCGGGCTTGAAACATCGTCAAAATAAACTATCCATAACCGTCCATACACATATCCCTTTGTACCGTCGGTGCGAATCTCCGATATATCTCTCTCAAAGACGGCAGGATGAAACATTGAATACAATCTGTACCACAACCCATTTTCATCCTGTCTTACCAATTCAATGTCCGGTCCCCCGGGATAATGCAAATTTTCGAGCATTATTTCCGCCAGCTCCGGTGTAAGACAAGTTTTGAAATCCTCGCGTGCCTTCTCGTATGCATCGCTGAGATCAAGCGGTTCTTCTTTATACAGTCCCGGCAGCGTACCGGTATATACCGGTCTTGTCATTTGCATGTAGCAGTATATCTTTCCATCTGCATATGGTACACCATTCGAATCGCAGTTGAAATATACCTGTTTTTGATGAAACTGGTAACTATTAACATCATACAAACTACGCTGAGCGTCATTGAATTGATCAGTTAAAGTCTCGATGGTCTTCACGGTCAAAGGCTCAACTACGGTTTCTTCTTCGGCATAGCACGGAACGAGCAGACAAGGAATGATCAGTAATATTGTTATCACGATCGGTAACAATTTTCGTTTTATCATTCTAAATTCTCCTTTTTGTTTTCAAGATGTTGACCTACAAATGACAGAGAAGGAGTCGGCGCATGTTTCGGGGCGGCGTCACACGCGCCGACTCCGCGCCTCTGCCGGTGTTTCGTTGTTCATATCGACACACCTCCGTTTTTCGTTCAAGCACGACAGACCTGTGCGCATATGCAACACCTCGCACATCGACTGCCTTGATTTCATTGTGCAATATTTACTGCAATTACAGTATATCATAAAATGTTTTTCATGTCAATAAATTTTTTCAGGAGATAAAAAAAGCTGTCTCGCACACGCGAGACAGCCAAGCAATTTGCCTTAAAGCCGTTTATTTAAGCTCAATGTTCAGCGCTTGAGCCACGGGAGGGCAACAGTTCTTTTTAAGCTTGCCCGCCGCCGCGACCTCATCGTAATTATTGATGGGGTGCGGGCAGAAATCATGAACATCGTATCCGGGATTTACCGGCTTTGCCCAGTGAACGGCGTTTGTGATTATGCGCTGTACATAGGGGTTGTGGAAGGACGGGCAGGTCTCATGTCCCGGTTGGAAGTAGAACACCTTACCCGCATCGCGCAAAAACGTCATGCCGGCACGGAAGATATAACCGTCCTCATACCATGAGCCGAATACCAGCTCGGTAGGCTGCGGAATAAAGAAGGGCTCGGCGTACAGCTCCTCGCTCTCGATATAAAAGCTCTGCGGAATGCCTTCGGCTATGGGGTGAGTGGGAAGCATGTTCCACATTATCTCACGCTGTTCTCTGCCCCACTGAAGATTTCCCGTGGTGCCGAGTATGGCGCGGAAGGGCTTTGAATGATGCGCGGAGTGAAGCGCGACGAAGCTCATTCTGCCCAAAAGGACGCGGCGTTGGATCTTTGTGACCAGCGCGTCGTTCACCTCGCCGTGAGCCATATGTCCCCACCAAATGAGAACATCGGTATCGTTCAGCACCTCGTCGGGAAGTCCCTGATCGGGATCGTCGAGCGCCGCAAGTCTGACCTCGATAGCCTCATCCTTTGAAAGGAATTCTCCTATTGTGGCGTGAATGCCGTTGGGATAGAGCGCGCGAGCCTGCTCGTTGGTCTTTTCGTGTCTGAATTCGTTCCAAATGGTAACCTTGATCTTTTCCATATTAATGTACCGTGCCTTTCTTGAAATATGTTCGGTATTTATATTATAAGACAATTAATGCGGAATTGCAAGACATTTGTAGTCCAAAAGGTGACAAAAATTGATATCGATATCACTTTCTTTTGAACCCGACGGCGGCGCCGAGCATTGCGACCACGACAACGGTCATGCTCACGACGGCAGAACCGCAGCCCTTCTCCTCCGCGGGAGCGTCGGTGCTCACCTCATCGGCAAGCGCCGAAGTCTCCGGAGCCGTTGTTTCGACGGGCGGGGGATCGGTATCCTCGGATGCGGGCTCGATATCGTTGAGCAGCATATATTGCTCGGCTATCCATTTTTCGAATATCGGCTCGATCATATTCATGCCGTCGGGATTGAGGTGGCTGACATCGCTTGACGAGATGCAATATTTCACGCGGCATTTCGCGCTTGACATGTTGATGCCGGTAAATTTCTCATCCGCGGCGTAAAGGCAGACCACCTTTTTATCATTCTTTTCGGTCTGATAATACTCCGCAAGCGCCTTCATTTTATCGGCATAGTCGTCGTTGGTGCCGAGATATCCGGTCTCGCTCTTGTGCGTCCAAGGAGTTATGAGCACGATGAGAGCATCGGGATTGTTCTTGCGGATATTTGAGATAATGGTGTTCAGCGCTCCGGTATAGGTTCGTATGCTTGTGCTTTCATTACTGCCGAAGGGAACGCTGTAGTGTCTGTCGTTTCTGCCGCCTTCGATGAGATAGATATCCGCGCCGTCCGGCAGTTCGGTATAACGAGTCGCCATCGGCGGAGAGTTGCTCGAACGTCCCGAGCATTCGGCGACCGTGTTTCCGCCGATACCGTAGTTGTGGTAGGTCATATTATATTTATTGCCCAGAAGGTTTACCCATGTAAGATGCTGACCTATCGACGAGCCCCCGAAATAGCTGTCACCGAGTGCATACATGGTAAGTCCTTCAAGTGCGCGATAGTATTGCTCGCACTCACCGAGCAGCCATTCATATGCATCCGCAGAGGAGGAAAATTCCGCAAGCGGCTTTGCCTCATATGTGTCGTTGCGCACCGGCCCCGAGCCGCCCGTATAGAGCAAAGCCTGACAAAAACGGAATTTTGAGAATTTGTTCGCATGCGCGACAAGGTCGTCGCCGCCCACATACAGGATATCCGAGGTGCGCACCGGCAGATTCTTCACCACCTCGTCAAGCAGACGCAAGGCGTCATCAAATTCGCCCTTGAAGGATACCACTATCGCGCGTCCCGTGGCAAGAGATGCAAAATAACTTGCCGCGCCGCCGTCATCCGAAAGATCGAATATAAGCGGGTACTGTTTGCCGTCGTCGCTCGTATAAGGCAAGTGGTATTTAAAATCTATCTTCTTTCCGGATGCGTCTGTGTAGCTTCCGTCCGACAGCGTGCGAGACAGCTCGGCGGGAACGGACACCGAAAATTCCACCGGCTCGGTGATATATACCGGAGGATATATGGGAGCCTCGCCGGAATATTTTGTTGCACTGAGGAAGCAGAGACGAATGTTTTCGTTATCCTCGGTGGTGGTGTAATAGTACATGCGATGGCTGCCGTCAAGCTCGGCACTCGGGCAATCGCAGCCGTTATAATACGCGCGGGTCTTGTCTATCACCCAAGTACTGCCCGCCTTTTTCCAGTGAGAGAGGACCATGGCGCTGACCGTCGCATACATTCCGCCGTTATAATCGGTAAAGGATTGATCAAAGAAATAGATCGTCGTTCCCGCCTTTTCGATGGTAAGCACATCGCTGTAGCTGTATGTCGAGCCGGCGGATGCGGCAATGGCAAATGCCTTTGACGAGTGATACTGCCCGCCTACGTAACCGCGATTCCACTTTACCTCGATCTCGGTACCGATAAGAGGAGCTCCGGTCAAGGGACTGAGCAATTCGGGCTCCTGCCAAGTCGTGACCTTGGATGCAGCCTCGGCAGCCGTTCCGGTCTTTTGCGTCTGCTTCCAGGTGACGGTCACGGGAGGATCGATATCGACCGTTGTATACGTCACGTTCGGGCGACAGCAAAGACGAATGATCTCGTTGTCGCGCTCGGTGACATATGTAAAGGTGTTTCCGCTTTGAACCAGCGAATCATTCGCCTCAAAGCCGATCTCATACACATATACGCCGCCGGATTCTTTATAGCGCGTGAAGGCGTTATATGCAGAATTGACCGAGCTCTGTATGGTATAGGATATCTCGGTTCCCTTATTGGGAATAAGTATCAGATTTGACACCGCATAGCTGTTTGCGTCGGAAGCGGAAAAGAGCTTGACCTCCTTTGCGGAGCCGTTGGTGTTGGAAGCGGATGCTTGATAGCCGCACATCCACTCAATACCGTTTATCTTGCCGTCGGAATCGAGCGTTGCGGTAAAATCGCGCTCGGCAAGCTGTGCGCGAGTGCTTTTTTCGGTCGTGGATTCAATGTAAACGACCGGCTTAGGGTCGGTGGCTTTGGTGCATATGCGGATATTTTCGTTATCCTTGTCGGATATATATTCATATGTCATACTGCCGTCGGCGCTCTTTGTCTGACCCAACCACGGGTAGGACGCAGTCGCCATGATCGTAACACCGGTATCGTCAAACACCCACTCGGAACCCGCGAGCTTCCATGATGAGAAAACGCTCACGGCGTTTGACGGAGGCTTTTTGGTGGTAAAACTGATCTTGGTGCCCGCTTTTTCAAGCGTAATGACATCCGAATAGAGCCAGTCGGAGCTTCCGCTGACGACCTTGTTTTTGTTATTGTTGGTGCGCGAACCGACATATCCGGCGTTCCATTTGACGTCAAGCACCGACTTTGAGTCGGACACCGCCGAGGAAAGCACGGCAAGCACCGATGTCAGCATGACACAGACGAGCGCAAAAGACAGAGCTTTCTTGAACATTGACCTTAACATGATAAAATTCCTTTCCGATAATAATAATAATAATAATAATATTCGGCACCCTGTTCGTACAGCGACCAAAGATAATTATACCAAATCTTGCTCCCCGCTTCGGACTTCAAATGCCTCGGCGTTTGAAGTCACGGCGAGGAAACAGAACTATATGATCTGCATTGAATCTCATTCCGTGTTCGAAATCTGCCACTCAACTACGGACTTCAAATGCGGAAGCGTTTGAAGTCATGGCGAGGAAACCGGACTATATGATCTGCAGTGAATCACATTCCGAGTTCGAAATCTGCCATTCAACTACGGACTTCAAATGCGAAAGCATTTGAAGTCATGGCGAGGTAACAGAACCGAAAAATCTGTATTAAATCTCATTCCGAGCCTATTATAGCATGTTTTCAATTCATTTTCAATATCCGAGCGGCAGATTCTCGATATTTTTTCGGCATAACATCTAAAAAAGCAAAGCCCGACGACACGATCACTGTCTTGTCGCCGAGCTTTGCTCTCGCTGTTTTATTTTTTATTGATTCTTTTTGAGCTTTGCCTGAGCCTTGAGCCTCTGCTCGGTGTTCAGTATACGCTTGCGCAGTCTTATCGACTTCGGCGTCACCTCGATCAGCTCGTCGTCGGCGATAAATTCTATCGCCTCCTCAAGGCTGAATATCACCGGAGGAGTCAAAATGAGCTTTTCATCCGCACCGGCGGATCTGATGGCGGTAAGCTGCTTCTTTTTGCAGGGATTGAGCGTGATATCCTCCATCTTCGGGCACTCTCCCACTATCTCACCCTCGTATACCGGCATACCCGGAGAGACGAACATGCGTCCGCGATCCTGCGAATTGTAAATACCGTAGGAGGTAGTCTCACCCGCTTCGCTTGCCACGAGCGAGCCGGTAAAGCGCATGGTGACCTCTCCGCGATACGGAGCATAGCCGTCAAAAATGGAATTCAAGATACCCTCGCCGTGCGTCGCCGTCATAAATTCCGAACGATAACCGAACAGGCAGCGCGCGGGAATGAGATATTCGATGCGCATGCGTGACCCGGCAAGATTCATCTCGATAAGATCTCCCTTGCGCTGACCCAGCTTTTCGATCACCGCACCGACATATTCCTCGGGAACATCCAGCGTTACGCGTTCCATGGGCTCGCACTTAACGCCGTCTATTTCCTTATAAAGTACACGCGGGTTGGAGCAGCAGACCTCATAGCCCTCGCGGCGCATGGTCTCGATAAGTATCGAGAGATGCATCTCGCCGCGTCCCGCGACCTTGAAGTTATCGGTGGTATCTCCGTCGCTGACGCGGAGAGACACATCCTTCAAAAGCTCGCGATAAAGTCTGTCGCGGATCTGACGCGAGGTGACGAATTTACCTTCGCGCCCGGCAAAGGGGCTGTCGTTGACCGAAACGGTCATTTCTATCGTGGGCTCACTGATCTTAACGAAGTGCAAAGGCTCGGGGCGCGCGAGCGATGTTATGGTGTCGCCTATAGTTATATCCGCAGCGCCCGAAAAAGCGATAATGTCGCCCATTCTCGCCTCGGTGACAGGAACACGCTGAAGTCCGTCAATTTGATATATGGAAACTATTCTGACTCTCTTGGGCGCGGCATCCGAGTGATAGTTGCAAACATACGCGTCTTGATTCTGCTTTATCGTACCGCGCTCTATGCGACCGATTCCTATTCTGCCGACATATTCGTTATAGTCGATGGTGGAGACCAGAAGCTGGAGCTCATCATCCGGGTCGCCCTCGGGTGCGGGAATGTAATCAAGTATGGTGTCGAAGAGCGGCGTAAGGTCACTTCCCGCCTCAAAGGGAGAAAGAGAAGCGGTGCCGTCACGTCCCGAGCAGAAGATCATGGGGCTGTCGAGCTGCTCGTCGGTCGCATTGAGATCCATAAGCAATTCAAGCACCTCTTCCTCAACCTCTTCCAGGCGAGCATCGGGCTTGTCTATCTTGTTTATCACAACGATAACGCGGTGATTAAGCTCAAGCGCACGTTGAAGCACAAAACGAGTCTGCGGCATGGGACCCTCGGCGGCATCGACCAACAGCAAAACTCCGTTGACCATCTTCAATACGCGCTCCACCTCTCCGCCGAAATCGGCGTGCCCGGGGGTATCAACGATATTGATCTTTACATCTTTATAATGAACGGCGGTATTTTTGGAAAGAATGGTTATACCGCGCTCACGCTCGATATCACCCGAATCCATTACTCGCGTTGCCATCTCTTGGTTGTCGCGGAAAACGCCGCCCTGCTTCAGCATTTGGTCGACCAGCGTGGTCTTGCCGTGGTCGACATGAGCGATAATGGCAATATTTCTCAGATCTTCTCTTTTCATGTTCATCGGAAAATCTCTCCCTTGACGGCTGTTTCACCGTTTGTTGTTGATAATATATTTTGACAAAAAACACACTTAAATATTATATCACTCCTTTACTTTTTCTTAAAGCGTTTGAATCAATAATATTTGTCGTGGATTTACATATTTTTTTGTTAAAACTCACCATTTTCTGCACCTCCATGACCGCATTGCGGAAATTTCGATATGCCGAAATTGAAATCATTGTGAACCATACGCAAAATCATCAAAGCTACATCGCGAATGTCGTCAAGCATTGCCGCCAAACGACAATATATCACGGATATCGCATTTCATTATATTACACACGCCGCGATTCACGACCGTCAACATGTTTTTGGCGATAAACTTGAAATATCACATCCGTCTTGAGCGATCGACGCATTTTTCGACATTTATTTTACTTGACGCGATTCGAATCTTTTCTCTCTCAAATTCGACATTCTTCGCGTCACAACGGGCGATCAACAGTTCATTGTTTTCGAATTTCAATACTTCACTTGCGTCTAATTTCGATAAGCTTATTCGTTTATCGGAATATATACGTAAAATGTTAGATAATTTATTTTAAAATCCACTTGACAATCTTCGGTTTATGTGATATAGTTCTAATGATAGATATTTCATCTTCCTAAAAAGGAGAGTGTGACCATGGACACCCATCTGTTGCGAGAGCCAAACCTCATATTTGAGGTTTCAATGTTAATTTTTAACAGTAGAACAGGGCAATCCTGCCGTGAACTGAAGGAAACGATACAAAAACGGTTCGCCATTGACCGAAATGTCCTTGACAGCTGCTTTGACGCCATCATCGAGATGTCCGACCACGTCGTCAACAATTTAAAGGCAGATCCGTCGCTATTGGATTTTCTTTTCGGCAGACACGCCTCAATGAAGGGCTGTTTCGCCTTTTATCTGATCCACGACGCATGCCGCGACATCGACCGCAGCTTCACCGCGTCGCTTGCCGCACTTCGCGAGCAATCAAAGGCTTTGTTCTTTGTCAATCTGTCGTCGATGCTTATAGCGGAGTTTGCCGAGGAGAACTACAGCGGGGTCATCACCAATTACGGTGAGCTGTTTGCTTTTATAGAAAAGCTCCCCATTCCCGCCGACGAGAAATTCGAACTTTGCCGCCTCTATAATAATTATGAAGAATACCGCGAGCTGCTTGCGGGCATACTTGAATCCGCGGGCAAGCTTTACATGCAAAAATACGACTCGGTCAAGCATTATATCGGATGGTTTTCGGCGGCGGTCTCCGAGCCGCTTTCTCAGCGCGGCGCCGCGTATATCGAACAGAATTACAATATGAGGCTTTCCGACTCCGCCGACGCGATATATCTGCGCCCGTCGATATCGATGTGCAGCGGAACAAAATATCTGATGAGCTTCACATCCGAAAAGGTCGTGGATGTTTTATACGTGGGCGTGCTTTTCGAGCCGCTTAAAGAGATAACTGACGTTTCCACCGTGGACGATCGCATCTGCCGCGCGCTGCGCACGATGGGAGATGATCGAAAATTCGAAATACTCAAGCTGCTCGCCGAAGGACCGAAATACGGCATGGAGCTTGCCTCGCTGCTTGAGCTCAGCACCGCGACCGTATCGCACCACATGGCATTGCTCCTTGAAGCGGGCTTTGTTTCGATCAGGCGCGAATCCAACCGCGTATATTATGAGCTCAACCGAAAAAAGGTCCGCGATTTTCTTGACGAATTGCGCGTGGCATTGATCGGCTCTTAAACTCTGCCTCACGTAACGATATCAAACACCGAAACACCGAGGATATCTAATGAATAAGGAAAACAAGATCCAAGCACGTCTTTTGATATTCGACCTTGACGGAACACTTGCCGACACCATATCCGCCATAGCAGAGGCGGTAAACATGGCACTCACCTCGCTCGGAATGCCGACGCGAAGCGACGAACATGTCAGAGCCTCGATCGGCAACGGTGCGCGCATGCTGTGCCGACGCACGCTTCCCGAAAACGCACGCGATGACGGTACGATCGACCGCATGCTCGATGCTTATGAAGCCGCCTACGCCAAAACGCACATACACACGCGTTTTATGTACCCCGGCATGGCAGAGGCCATAGGCGAGCTGCATGCGCGCGGGTACGTAATAGCCGTGCTTTCAAACAAGCAGGATGAATATGTGAAAAATCTTTGCGGGCAATTTTTTCCCTCCGGTCTGCTTCTGACCGCAATGGGACAACGTGCCGACATTCCGATAAAGCCGGACCCCGCCCCGGGGCTTGAAATATGTCGCCTTGCCGGCATTTCGCCGCGCGAGACGGCAATGATAGGCGACGGCGACACCGATATTCAAATGGCTCTTGCCGCGGGAATGACCCCTGTGAGCGTCAGCTGGGGATTCCGCTCTCGCGAGCAACTCAACGAAGCGGGCGGAAAGATATTCGTCGACTCCCCCGCCGAGCTGATAACATTATTTGAATAAGACCCGGAGGTACTGCAATGCTGCGAACAAAATTCATCTCATCTCTTGACAAGCCCTTTCTTGACGGAGATATTTCCGCTTTTACGGCACTCGACAAGCTCTCTGTTTTGAAAAACGAACGCTTCTCCTGCCAGCTTGCGATCACCGACGACTCCGCCGCCGCGCCTCACCGCCGCTTTATCCGCGTAAAGCCCGAGGGCGTACTTACCCCCTACACGACATTGCGCAGTCTTGAATCGGTTCCGTCGGTTCTGCCCGCTTATCCCGGAAGAAGCGACGAAAACTACCTTCGTACCACACCGGGACTTTATCCCGATCTTCTTCTCCCCCTGCAGATGCGCTCTTCGGTCGCATGCGTACCGAGGCAGCTGCGGTCGGTATGGATAGACGTCGACACCCGCGGCGAGATTCCCGCGGGAGATTATCTGCTGACGCTGGTGCTCACCGACGGAGCATCGACCGAGCGCGTGTCGATCCGCATTGAGATAATAGATGCCCTGTTGCCCGAGCAGAAGCTTATCGTCACGCAGTGGTTTCATTGCGATTGCCTTGCCGATTATTACAACATTCCGATATTCTCCGAGCGCCATTGGGAGATAATCGAAAGCTTTGTTCGCACCGCCGTAAAAAACGGCATCAATCTGCTGCTGACACCTGTTTTCACGCCACCGCTCGATACATATGTCGGCGGTGAGCGCCCGACCGTCCAGCTGGTAAAGGTGATAAAAAAAGAAGACGGTTACGATTTTGACTTTTCCCGTCTTGACCGCTGGATCGACATGTGCGACCGTTGCGGCATAAAATATTTTGAAATTTCCCACCTGTTCACCCAGTGGGGCGCGTCACACGCACCCAAGATCGTCGCCTCCACGCCGACCGACCCGCACGAGGTGCGCATCTTCGGCTGGGATACCGATGCCACCGGAAGTGAATATATCGGCTTTGTGCGAGCTTTTCTGACCGATTTTTTGGCGCACATGCGCCGCCGCGGAGACGCAGAGCGCTGTTTCTTCCACATATCCGACGAACCGAACACCGCTCATCTTGAGCAGTATCTGAAAGCCAAGGCCGCTGTTGCCGATCTGCTTGAGGGCTTCCCGGTGATGGATGCGCTCTCGGATTATGAATTCTACAAGACGGGCGCCGTGGCAACTCCGATTCCCTCAAGCAATCACATCGAACCGTTCATAGAGGGCGGCGTTACACCGTTGTGGACATATTATTGTTGCGGTCAGGGAATCGGCGTCAGCAATCGTTTTCTTGCCATGCCGGGCGCGCGCACTCGCTATATAGGCGTTCAGTTTTACAAATTTAACGTGCAAGGCTTTTTGCAATGGGGATACAACTTCTATAACAATCAGGGCTCATACGACCCGATAGATCCTTACGTCGATTCCACGGGGAATTATTTTGTTCCGTCGGGAGATGCATACTCGGTCTATCCCGCAAGAGACGGCACCGCACTGGAATCAATGCGAATAATCGAATTCCGCGAGGCGATCGATGATCTGCGCGCCATGCGGCTTGCCGAATCGCTCGTGGGACGCAAGACCGTGCTTGCCGCCATAGAAGAGCTGACCGGAGAGATAGTGTTCTCGCGTTGTGTCTGCGACAGCGAGCGGATGCTTGCCGTGCGCGAGCGCGTAAACCGGCTCATCGCCGCGGCGATCGAAAAATAACCGAAAAAAGCGCCGGGTTTTAACCGTAATATGTCGGGGGGCTGTTAAAAGCATCATGCTTTTAACAGCCCCCATAAGCTTACGGTAAATAATATTTATTGTTTATTGCGCATTTTGCGCGGAATCGGCACCGGCTGTTTCGCCGCTATCTCCCAGGCTTCCCAGTATCGGCAGCACCGTGCCGTCGCTCGTGACAAAATATGTCGGCAGCTTACCGTCCCACTGCTGCATGGTAAGATACTTGACCAGCTCCTCGGTCACCGATGCGGCAAGGTCCTTGTTGATCTGCGCTTGCTTCTCGCCCGCATATGCATCGGCATCCGCCTGTATCTTCTTTACCTCTGCTTCTGCCTCGGCCTTTATTTTGGCGACCTCGGCATCCGCCGCGGCTTGGATCTCCTTTACCGAGGCATCTGCGTTTGCCTGTATTTCGGCACGCTTGGCGTTCTCCTCCTCCTGCATCGTCTTCTGCTCCTCCTCGGTCTGAGTCTTGAGCTTTGTCTGCAGAGCTACGACCTTATCCTCAACGGAGTTGGTAAAGGCATCGGAAAAATCAATATTCTCCACCGAGGTGCTCACGACCTCGATGTTATACGCACCCAGCTCCTCAACAAGCGTTTCGGTGATCTGACGCGACAGTTCGTCGCGGCTCTCGATGAGACTCTCGGCTGTATATTTTGCTATCACGCTCTTGACGACCTCGTGAATGCGCGGCTCCATTACGGTGTGATAATAATCGGTGCCGATATTTTTATATATCTTCTGCGCGTTGGTCTTGTCGATCTGATAGTTCATCGAATAATCGACCAGCACCTCTTGGATATCGCTTGAAAAGCTTGTCAGCGACAGACGCGCCACCTGCGTACGGTTATCCATTACGACCACCTCTTGGAAGGGCGATTTCATATGCACGCCCGCCTCAAGGGTCACATCCTCCACCTTACCGAAGGTGGTAAGTATTCCGGTGTGTCCGGTCGGCACCGACGCCACCATACCGCCGCAGATCAAAAGCAGTCCCGCAAGCGACAGCAACTGACGCGGACGCAGTTTCCACCCCGAACGGCTGAAGCCGAGTAAAACAAAAAGCACAAATGCGGCAAATAAGCCCAAAAAAAGCCAAGTCATGATATTAATTTCCTTTCTCGTATCGATCAGAATTTATATTCGGTCTTTGTGTCTATGCTTCCGTCGCGCGACATACGCATGACGCACAGCCCGTGATCGCTGACTATATAGTGCGGTATTCCCCTCTCTGCCAGCTTGTCGGCAAACAAGGTCCACGGCGCATCGTCACTGTCTGATATCAGCACGCGAGGCGACACTGCGTCAAGCCAAGCATCGGTGTTCGAGGTAAAAAGTCCGTGATGGTTGGTCTTGGCAAGATCCGCATGAAGGAACGCGCCGTATTTTTTCACCAGCATGCGCTCGCGAGCCGCGTATATATCCCCCGCCGTGAGGTATACCGCATCGCCGAAGGAAAATCGCATGACCAGCGAAACACTGTTCACGCCGGTATCGCTGAAATCGGTATCATCGGTGATGATAAGATCCTCGGGAAAGGGATTCAATATATCGATATGCACGCCGCCTATATCAAAGCAGTCTCCCGCCACGACGTCGCGGCGCATTGTCGTTCCATGCTCGGCAAGCAGCTTTGCCAGCACAGGTTCGCCGTCCTTTTTGTAAAGAAAGCCGGAAAACAGATAAGTGCCTATGCTTCCGCCGTTATCGTAAATGTAATTTGCCATCTCCGCGCCACCGCCGAAATGATCGCCGTGCGGATGAGAAATGACAAAATAATCGAGATGAGTAATGCCCACTCCGCGCAAAAGGTCAACGACATGATAGCCGCACGGCTTTGCGCCGGCATCTATCAGCATGGTCTGTCCGTCGGGGAATATGATAAGCGTGCAATCACCCGATTTTCCGTAAAAGGTCTCAACCGAAAGGTCGGGCGTTACAATATAAAGCGCACCGTCCCCGCCTCGCTTTATCAGCTCGCCGAGCTCCGCCGTCATCGCGGCGTATCTCACCGTGTTATCAAGATATGTAAATTCGGCGTTGAAAAGACATGCGTTGCCCAGAGAGGAGGTTCCCACACGCACACCGGTGCGCCATTGCTTTTCGGTGCCGGCGTACTTTACACGCTCAACATTGTCGGTGTGCTTAAAGGCTTTAAAATCCACCGCCCGCAGGGTCGACGGAAGCTCAAGCTCGCACAGCGCGGGATCCTTTTCAAACGCTTTCGGACCTATCACCTCCACACCCTCGCAAAGCGTGACCTTTTTGAGGGATTCACAGCAGGAAAACGCCTGCCAGCCGATATAATGCGCACTGCCCGGAACGGTCACACTCTCTATTTTGCCAAGTCCCGAGAACATATAATTACCTATCGACCCCACGCCCTCTTCTATTACCAGCTCGGTTATCTCGTCGCTGTATTTAACGAAAGGCGCGGCACTCAGAGAGGCGGCATCGTTCATTTTTCCGTTACCGCCGACGCGCAGAACGCCGTTCTCAAGCGTCCACCTTACCGCGTCGCCGCATTTTCCGGTCATTTTCTCCATTATCGCATTTCTCCGTTTTATTTCAAAGTGATGACGCATCGGTGATGATGCGAACAAGTATGTCCGCTATCTTTTCAAGCGAACCTATCGGCAGATATTCGAAGCGAGAATGAAAATTCTCGCCGCCCGCGCAAAGATTCGGACACGGCAGTCCCATATAGGAAAGTCTTGCGCCGTCGGTGCCGCCGCGTATCGGAATGATGCGCGGCTCAACTCCCTCGGCACGCATTGCCGCGGCGGCACGATCGACCGTATACATATGCCGTTCGATTATCTCGCGCATGTTGCGGTAGGAATCTTTAAGCGTAAGCACGGCGGTTCCCGCGCCGTATTTTTGATTAATAAATTCAACCGCCGCGACGAACACGCGCTTTCTTTTTTCGAAGTTTTCCGCGTCATGATCGCGAATTATATAGTCGACCCGTGCCTGCTCGCACTCACCGCTCATCGAAGTCAGATGATAAAAGCCCTCATAGCCCTCGGTATGAGAGGGTGTCTCTGCGGCGGGGAGCAGGGATATCAGCTCGGCGGCGATGAGAGACGCATTCTTCATATGCCCCTTTCCGCTGCCGGGATGGATCACCACACCGTGAAGGTCAACTCTTGCCGACGCCGCGTTGAAGCACTCGTATTCCATTTCGCCCAACGCACCGCCGTCAACGGTATAGGCATAATCCGCCCCGAAGCCCTCAACGTCGAAATGGTCCGCACCTGCGCCTATCTCCTCGTCCGGAGTGAAGCAAACACGCACTCTGCCGTGCGGCAAACCGTTCTTTATTATACGCTCAAGCGCCGTCACGATCTCGGCAATGCCCGCCTTGTCGTCGGCTCCGAGCAGCGTGGTTCCGTCGGTAACTATCAGCCGCTCGCCGATATAGCCGTTAAGCGACGGATAGTCGGCGGGAGAGAGTGTTATTCCCTTCTCCTCGTTCAGCGTAATATCCCCGCCGTGGTATTCTACCACACGTGGCTTTATTACCTCATCGGGAGCCTCATCCGAGGTATCCATATGCGCCACGAGACCTATCACCGGTGCGCGCTCGCAGCCTGCCGACGCCGGAAGCGCGGCGCTGACATAGCCGTTTTCGTCCATAAGGACATCACTCATACCCAGCGCACGAAGTTCGTCGGCAAGATATGCCCCGAGCTTTTTTTGCTTTTCGGTGCTCGGGCAGGTCTCTGAGTTTTGATCCGACATAGTCGGAAAGGAAACATATTTTAAAAATCTTTCGGTAATATCCACGAAAAAACCGCCTTTCATAATTAATCAGATCCGCTTTCAGCTGTTCTCAACGATCACCATGGTCGCCCCCGACAGCTCATCTCCGCTGTTTTGAAGCAGTTCCTCAAGACGCTCCCGCGTACCGGCATAAACGACCGTTTTCAGCGAACCGCAGCCGGTAAAGCATTGCGTTCCCACCGTTTCGATCGAGGACGGCAGACTTATATACTCAAGCGCCGTACAGCCGCCGAAGGCTCGATAGCCAAGCTCGCTTACGCCGTTCGGGACCTCCACCGAGATAAGCGCGGTGCAGCCGTCAAAGGCGCGCTGCCCGATGCGTTCGAGCCCGGTACCGAAGGTGACCTCGGAAAGCGCCGTGCATTTTCCGAAGGCATATTCGCCCAGTTCGCTTACGGAATCGGGAAGCGTGACCGATGAAAGAAGCTCGCAACCGTAAAAGGCGCGCTCACTTATGATCCGCACCGAAGGCGGCAGCGATATCGAAGTGAGAAAATCACATCTGTAAAAACCGCGCGTGGCTATCCCGCGTATCAGCACACCGTCAAAAACATCGGGAATTTCAATATTCCCGCCGCCGGTGTAGCTGTCCTCGTCGAATTTGATAAGGCCATCACCCTCATCGTCGGCAAGCGAGAACCACGGCATCGTCTCGGATGTTCCGTAAAGCACATCCTCACGTCCCGAAAGCGCACGAGCTTGCTCAAGAATGCATTTTTCAACATATTCGCGGCTGTCGCGATAGCCATCCATGGCGTCAAAGGCATCCATAGCCTCAAGATATTCCCCCGCCTCGTACAGCTTTATCGCAGATGAATACCGTCCCTCGGGAATAATGACGCGCGATATCAGCAACCAGACACCGACTATCAGCGCCACGGCGACGATAGCTCCGCCGACCGACAACACTGTTTTTCTGCGCTTGCGCCGCTCCTGCGCGGAAAGCGCCGCGTGATGCTTATCCGCCGCTCTTTCCATATATATCTTCTGTCGTTCCGCGCTTGTCAAATGCTTTTTTTCGCCGTTTTGATTCATTTCGGGTTCCGACATTGTAATTATACCGTTTCTTCCTTTTTCTTATATGTGGGTGCCACCGGCTTTTCGGTCGGCGGCAGAGGATCGCAATCGACAAAGATCGGGCAGTGATCTGACACATCGAGCGCCTCCTGCTCGGTTATCACATCAAAGACCCTGACATCCAACTGCTCCGCTCCGTAAACGAACATGTGATCGATGGCGTTCAAGTGACAGCCCTTCGGCGCGGGACCGTTTTTATACTCTCCGCTTTCGGGATCGTACACCGCATACGCGTGATGCGTATTCGAGCGGCTTGCATAATCCTTGGCGGCAAGGCGCATATCCATAGCGCCGTTTGATATCATCTCGTTATATCCCGGCGCACCGATGCGCATATTAAGATCGCCCATGGCGACCACCGGGACCTTGTATTCGGTTTGAATAAAATGAGCATACGCCGCCAGCTGCTTTGCGTCATATACACGTGCAAGATCCGACTCGGGACCCTTTTGCCACCAATAATGCGTTGAGATAACGCCGAGCCGCACACCGTCGTGCACACGGCGCAGCACCGCCCACGAAAGGCTCTTGCTTTGGTGATTGTTGAGCCCGTCGTAAAGATGCCACCCGCATTTTATCACGTCAAAAACGCCGCGGCGGATCAAAATAGGCGTGTTGTCAAGCAAGCTGTCGGTCTCGGGCTTTAAAAGCTCGTATTCATCCTCCAAAAGTCCGAGCAAGCGAGACTCGTAAAGATTCGGGGTCATCTCCTGCAGACCGAGCACATCCGGCAGATAACGATGATATATGCTCGCCAGATGCAGGTCGCGATTATGCACCTCCCCGCACCAGATATTGTGAGACATTATCCTGATATCCGACTTTTTTTCAATACTCATTTTATTGCCGTTCCTTTCTTTTTTGAGCTTTTCATAATTTTTGAAACGCGAAAAGGATCAAACTCATATTCAATGTTATTATACAATATATTCGGAAGAAAATCAATTATTTTTATATTAATTCTTGTCCGCACGATGAAAAACCAGGTGGGGCTTCACAGTTCCTTTGCCATCAGCGCTTCGATCATTTCAATACACTTTTCTTTGCGTGAGTCGTCGCCAAGCCACCGCACCATCGCGCACACGTTGGGATATTGGAACATATCCACTATGCGCCTGTAATACGGCATTGCATATATTTCATCCTCATTCAGCTCGTAATGCCGCAGTATCACCGCAAGGCGGGCATTCTGCTCACTCTCCGCCCGAGACAGAAGCTTTTGCACCGAAAGCGCGTCGAATTCCGCCTCTGTCGGGAACCAATCGGTCTCGTTGGCAAAAACGTTTATGTTTACGTCTGTCCCCGACATGTTGAAATCGATAAGCCCCACAAAATGACCGTCCTTTTGCAGCTCGTTTGAGCTGTTAAGGTCGCCCTGATAGACACAGCGCGGCAGACGATCGAACACCGTCATTATCCTTTCCCGCAACATACGGTTAAAGGAATCGACCCTGTCGGCAAGCTCGTCATATCCGTTCTTGTGCAGCGCGGCAACAAGAGTGTTTGCGTTCTCCTGCTTTTCATCGATATCCACGTCAAGCGGCGCAAGATCGATAATGCTCCACATCGATCTGATATCGCTCAGTTCCACTCCGGAATATCTCGCCGCAAGTATTCCCAAATGCTCTATGACCTCGTTGCGGTCAAATTTATCCTCATCATCGCCTATCAGCGGATATTTTGCAAATTCCTCGACAAAGCAGATGTATTCGGGGTCGCGACCGTCTTTGCGCCACCGGCAGGAAAGCTCTCCGTCGACGGTAGGCATCAGCTCCGGGCAGTAAAGCCCTATACTGCGATAACGCAGGATAAGTCTGTGTATCTGAGCCAGCCGATCCTCCCACATGGCACCGAGCGAATTGACCTTCAAAACATATTTGTCGTCAAGAATATAATTCAGCCGCCGGTCGTCGTCGCCGTGCGAGGTATCGTAAAATGCGGTCACCTTTTGAGCGGTAAGCCCGAAGCGGGCTATTATCTCGGATATTTCCTTCATTTCAAGCATAGTCGTTTTTCCTTTCGGTCTTATCGTGCAATATCGAACCCGGCGCATTCGCCGCCGTCGAGCGTCTTGAAAATGAATCCGTCACCGTTCGTCAGAATATATCCGCGCTCGCTGTCGCCCTTCGGAATGCTGACCGATCCGGGATTGATATACAGGTTATCCCGACCGAATTCCTCACACGCCGGTATGTGCGTGTGCCCGCAAAGCAAAATATCTCCCGCGCAGAGAGGCGGTGGAGAGAGCTTGTTGAACACATGCCCGTGCGTGGCGTATATCAAGCGCCCGCCAAACGAAAGCACCGCGTAATCGGCAAAGATCGGAAAGCTCAACACCATGCCGTCCACCTCGGCGTCGCAATTTCCGCGCACGCAGATAAGACGCTCGCGCATCGCATTCAGCATTTGCGCAGTCTCGGCGGGAGCATATTCGTCGGGCAGTGCGTTGCGCGGGCCGTGATATAAAAGATCCCCCAAAAGCAGCAACCGCTCGGCGCCCTCGCACTCGAAGGCTCGGATCAGCTCGCGGCAATATTTCGCCGAGCCGTGTATGTCGGAGGCTATCATAAGCTTCATCAATATCGTTTCCTCTCGATTCTTATTGATATAATTGTACCACCTGCGCGCCGAATTGTCAACATAAAAGCGCCTCTGTGCGCGGAATTGCAATAAAATATCCGCAAGCCCTTGACACGGACGTATAATTGTGGTAAAATAATATGGTCATAATATTGGGATGTCGCCAAGCGGTAAGGCACAGGACTTTGACTCCTGCATTCGTCGGTCCGAATCCGGCCATCCCAGCCATGATGCGTGTCTGATTTAGATGCAGGCACGAAAAAACGAGAAAAACGGAGATTTCGAGAGA
>CAZPYK010000008.1:0-45052 GCA_964590755.1 uncultured Ruminococcus sp.
CCCCTTCTTTTCTTTTCCTCACGGTAAGGGGATTTTACTTTGGCAACTTACCCGGCGATTAAAAAAATCTTTTGTGGATAAAAATAAAAAATATCTATTGACAAGCAGAGCGTGATGATGTATAATATATGCTGTTAATTGGTTTTTTGCACCCGCACATGCGGTGTGTGTGGCGAAGGGAGGGAAAAAGAATGGCAGAAGTTAAAGTCAGAGAGGGCGAGTCGCTTGACAGCGCTCTTCGTCGTTTCAAAAAGCAGTGCGCGCGCTCCGGCGTCCTTACCGAGCTTCGCAAGAGAGAGCACTACGAAAAGCCCAGCGTAAAGCGGAAAAAGAAATCCGAAGCCGCCAGAAAGCGCAAATACAAATAATTCCTAAAGATCAAGCGGGAATGCCCTTGCGCAAGCGGGCATTCCCGCTTTGATATTATTATCTTTATCTTAAAATCAAAGTTAAAAAAGGAGTTAAAAAATGGACTGTCTGTTTTGCAAGATCATAGCCGGTGAGATCACCTCTCAAAAGGTATACTCGGATGAAAACGTCTACGCCTTTCGCGATATAAACCCACAAGCACCTGTGCATATACTTATCGTTCCGCGCGAGCATATCGCCTCGGCGGATGAGATATCCGAGCGCAACAGCGCCGCCGTGGCACACGTTTTTGAAGCGATTCCGAAAATTGCCGCCGCCGCGGGGCTCACGAACGGATATCGCGTCATCACAAACTGCGGCGAGGATGGTTGCCAGTCGGTCAAGCACCTGCATTTTCACCTGGTCGGCGGCAAAAAATTGCCCGAAAGCATGGCGTGACCTCGTTTTGCCTCGATACAAGGTACAATTATGAAAACGCGAATAATTTTACGAATTATCAGCTTTATAATGCTGATCATCGCGGTGGTATTTGTATTTATGGCTGTTTCCGCTCCACTGGGTAGGGTCATTTACATCGGCAAATTTGCCTTTGGTGCGGAGCAAAAGCGTGTATGCTATGCAATTTATGTCATAGTAATGGTAGGGCTGTTTGTTTCATCGTTTCTTGTAAAAAAGAGATGATAATACTTGCGGGGCTTGTTTCACGTTGGTGAGACAAGCCCCGCAGACTGTAGACAAAAGATAAATGTAAAAATGCATAAAGTTTTCAGCCACTTTTCTCTTTGACACCACAGGCGCAAAGAGAAAAGTTAACAAAAGAGAAACGCCCAGAGCTTTTTCGCGCTCTGCGGAGCGCGACGAGGGCTACGCGCCCTCGACCTCCGGGGCTGTCTCGCTGACGCGAGGCACGCCCCTAAAATCGAACTCGACGAATGATATTCGTCGTTTTGACGCCAAAGAATATGAAATTTTGCAATATGAAGCGTCAAAAACGTTCGATTTTTCGAAAATGACGGTTTCCCGACCGTCATTTTCGCCCGACTGGCAGCCGGGCGAAAACTTTCGGCACTTCGGCGAGACCGGTTGTTCTGCCCATAACCCTTTCAGCGCCCACCATTGCGTTGGCAATTTGCCGGCGCGATCTTTTATTTTATGGTCTCGAATTTCACAAGGCTCGTGTTGCCGGACTGTCCGTTGACCTGCCCGCCTGTGATCACGATCACATCCCCCGGCTCGACCATGCCCGAGCGCTTTGCCACTGCAACCGCATGGTAAAAGAGAACGTCCGCGGATTGAAATTCCTCGCTCATTGCGGGAATCACCGCCCACGACAGCGCCAGCTTGCGCCAAACCTTCTCATCGGTGGTCATTCCGATTATCGGCTTGGGTGAACGGAAGCGGGACACCAGCCGAGCCGTATGTCCGCTTCTTGAGCACACCACGATCAGCTTTGCGTCGATATCTATCGCCAACGAGCACGCGGCATGCGAAAGCGCGTCTATTTGATTCTTTATTTTGAACTTTGCCGTTCTGAAAAGCTCGTTGTAATCTATATCCTGCTCGGTCTGGTTGGCGATCTTCGCCATAGCTGCGACCGCTTCGACGGGATATTCCCCCATAGCGGTCTCGCCCGACAGCATGACGGCACTCGTGCCGTCGTATACCGCATTGGCTACGTCGGATATCTCGGCTCTGGTGGGTCTGGGATTGTGTATCATAGACTCAAGCATCTCGGTCGCGGTTATCACGCGCTTGCCGCGAAAGCGGCAGGTCGTTATCATCATTTTTTGAATGGCGGGAAGCTGCTCAAAGGGTATCTCCACCCCCATGTCGCCGCGCGCGACCATTATACCGTCTCCGGCTTCGATTATCTCCTCAATGTTATCCACGCCGGAACGGTTCTCTATCTTTGCGATTATATCTATCTCGTCGCCGCCGTGTTCATGCAAGAATTCTCGCACATCTTCGATGTTTTGCTTGTTCGACACAAAGGAGAGCGCAACAAAATCAACATCGTTTTCGATACCGAAGAGTATATCCGCCTTATCCTGTTCACTGAGGAACACCTGGTTCAACACACGATTCGGGAAGCTCATGCTCTTTCGATCCGTCAGCCTTCCGCCGTGAACGACCCGAGTCTCAATGTCGTTGCCGCTTATCGCAGTGACTCGAAATTCAAGCAATCCGTTTGCGAGCAGTATTTTCGCCCCCACCTCAAGCTCGTGCGGCAGCGGCTTGTAGGAGACCGAAACTCGGTGCTCATCTCCGAGGATGTCATCCGCAGTAAAAATGAAGGTGTCTCCCTCGGCAAGCATGATGCCGCCGTCCTTAAAGCGTCCGATACGATATTCTGGGCCCTTGGTGTCAAGCATTATTGCCACCGGCAGCCCCAATTCCTCGCGCGCCTCCTTTACGGCATTCATCAATCTTCTGTGATCTTCATGCTCACCGTGAGAGAAGTTGAATCTTGCCACGTTCATTCCGGCAAGTATCATTTTTTTAAGCGTATCCACTGAGGAGCACGCAGGACCTATCGTGCAAACTATTTTTGTTTTTCTCATTTTCCGCTTATCTTCCGCCGCTGTGCGGCGAGCCTCCTTTGACATTGTTCAAGATTTCGTATATTGTGCGGTGTTGCCTTAAATATCAAAAATCTTCTCCTTTATAATAGTAGCACAAAATTCGCGATGTGTCAATACCGCCGCCCGTCTATAACAAAAATTTCACCCCGGTGAAATATTTATATTTTCAAAGCTTTTTGATCGTTCTCTCCCCCTTTTGGATATTGACTTTTTCGGGCATGGTGATATAATATATATATCCAGTAAATTTTTTATGCTTCTCCTCCGTGCGCGACCACCGACGGAACGTCAAACGAAAGGAATGCTTATAAATATGACAACAAATAATACCGACGCGACGAAACGGGTTACCGTAATAGTTCCTTCATATAATCCGGACGAAAAGCTTGAGAGCGTCGTTTCGGGACTTGAGGACGCCGGATTTGACGATATAATAGTAATAAACGACGGCAGTGACGAGGAGCATCGGTGCTTCTTTCCCGATCCCGCCAAACATCCCGCAATGACATTGCTGACGCATCCCGTCAATCGCGGTAAAGGCGCAGCACTGAAAACGGCCTTCGGATGGTTCCTTGAAAATCGCGTGGGACGCGCAGGAGTCGTGACGGCAGACGGTGATGCTCAGCACCGTACCTGCGACATTCTTGCCTGCGCCGAAGATATGATCCGGACACACGAGCTCGTTCTCGGTGCGCGTGACTTTTCCCTTCCCGATGTGCCACCGCGCAGTCGTATGGGAAACCGCATAACCTCAGCTGTCTTTTTGATACTTTGCGGGTTGCATGTTTCCGACACTCAGACCGGACTTCGCGCCATTCCCACCTCGGCTCTCGCGGGGCTGAGCGAGGTCAACGGAGACAGGTACGAATATGAAACGAATATGCTCTTGGCACTCAAGGGCTTGGGGATCAAATATCACGAACACCGCATAGAAACGGTATACATAGAAGAAAACAAGACCTCACATTTTCGCCCGGTACGCGATTCGCTTCGCATATATGCTCTGATAATCAAATTTTTGCTGTCATCGGGAGCGGCAACCGTCGTTGATATTATTCTTTTCTACCTTTTTTATAAGTATTTGCCCTATGCAAATGCTTATATGAACTGGCTGACACTTGAAGCAACGATCGCAGCGCGCATCTGCTCTTCCCTGGTCAATTTTTTGATCAATAAAAAAGTCGTATTTCGCAACAACGAAAATATCTTTAAAACACTCTTGAAATATTACGCCGTCGCCGTGCCGATAATGCTTTTGTCGGCAGGCGGAGTTACGCTGCTCGGACACATATTCAACACATCAACTCCGATACCTCGTACGATCTTTAAAATGATGATAGACACCGCACTGTATTTTGTCGGTTTTCGCATGCAGCGCGAGTGGGTATTCAAGAGTTCAAAGCGCGGCTCCGCAGAGAAATAAGCATGTTCCCGATCTTTTTCTCGGCAATACTGCATCTATCGCAAGCGCGATGCCAAGTCACGCATCACAGAAAGGAATTTCCAAGCCAATGAAGCAAAAAAAGCACTCCCGCATCAGTGTCGGTGGCATCGTCGGCAGATTTTTTATTTCGATAGGTCTCATCCTATTGATGCTCATATTAATGGTCTATACGCTCGCCTTTGAAATCGCACACGGTCCGAGCGAGACGCTGCGCGACACTCTTGTAAATATGGCAATGCAGGCAAGCGCCACAAAATGGGCGCCCGGGCTTGTACTTTCCGCCGAAACCGTCGAAAAAATACTTAACGACTCAAAAACCGCTAACGCAGAAGTCATTGACGCCGTGAAGCTTAATGAAGTGGAACGCGTTAGGATAGATGAAGAGGGGCAACATATCGAGCCCGTAACCACCGCCGAGCCTGTCACCGACACTCCCGAACCGGATGTCGATTGGTCACAGGCAATTGACGGCATCATATTCAAGGTCGTGGAGGCTCCGCACTGTCGTGCGTATATCGCGGTCATCCAAGACCCGACCAGAGTGTACACCGCGACCGCAAGCGATTTTCAGAGCGGGAAATCCGGTGCGCGCTTCTGGGACATGGCAGATCGCGAGGGCGCCGTGCTTATGATCAACGCCGGAGAATACCCCGACAACGGCGGCGGCGGAAACGGCAGCATTCCGATAGGAATTACATATTCCAAGGGCTCCTGTGTTTATGACGATAACCGAAGCCGTACATTTATCGGATTCGACAAAGACAATAAAATGATACTGCGCGAAGGTATCACGCGCGCCAAGGCCGACTCACTCGGCGTAAGAGACGGCGTTTGCTTCCAATACAATAACATTCTGATATATCAGGATGACTCCGGCAACGTTGTTGCCAACAGACGCAGTGATACCGCAATGTCACAGCGCACCGCGATCGGTCAGCGCGAGGACGGCGCCGTGATCATGATAGTCACCGACGGACGCACCGGCGCAAGCCTCGGTGCATCCTACAACGATATGATAGATCTCATGCTTCGCTTTGGAGCGGTAAACGCGGGAATGCTTGACGGAGGCTCCTCCTCGATGCTTTACTACCGTGATTATTACAACATTTACGACTATGATGTTTCAACGCTCGACAAGTATCAAAAAATGGGGCTGGTGAACGTTTTTAAGGCATTTACCGAGCCGCGGCGCATTCCCACATATTTCGCGGTATCGCCGTGACCGCCCATTCGGATGCTCGCATGTTATGAACCTTTAAGTCGGGCACCGAGAAAGGATTTTTTCAAAATGGAGCAAATCAAAAAGCCGATAAAGCGGCGCATTCCGGAGGACAAACTGACTCTTTCCGAGCATAAAAAAAGAAGGCCCTTCGGCAAAGGAAGGATATTTTGGTTCGTTTGGCTCGCACTGGCGCTTGCGGTCACCGGAGCATGGATATATCTGCTGAACCGTGTGGATATCTGGCTTGGAGAATATGAAGACAGCCAACCGAAATATGTGGCGCAAAGGGTCTATACCGAGCATTTTGCCGACAAAAATTACTTACAGCTGCTTTGGGACGGGAATATTGTCATTTCCGAATTCGAGGACGCGGAAGCCGTTGCCGCCTACGCCGCCTCGCTGTTCGGTGATGCGGAATGGCAGTGCATACAATCCTATTCCGCCGATCCGGATGTGTTGAAATATTCGGTCTCGGCAGACAGCACCGCAGTGGGAAGCTTTACACTTGTGCCGAGCACCTGCGGGACCGGAAGCGAAGCTTATATGCTCGACACGATAACCTTTAATGTTTATCCCACCCGCGGCGCAAACATCTACGCACCCGCCGGTGCCGTCGTCAAGGTCAACGGCGTAGCACTGGGAGACAGCTATAAATACGGCGATTCGGTGGTGCTTGCCGACGCGGTCTACTACCCCGAGGGCGACGAAAGCGCAAGAACGATGCAAAACTATTATGTCGGCGGACTCTTTAACGAGCCGACCGTCACCGTGACCTCGGCTGACGGCAGCATTGAATATGCTCTCGATTATGATCCCGAAACCGTTGTTTGGCGCGCCGATACCGACTATATCAACAGATATGTTACTCTGTATAACGAAAAGATAGCCGAGGAGGAGCGCCGGAAACAAGAAGAAGCCGAACGACTGCTCCTTGAAGGCGAGGCGATCAAAGCAGAGCTCGGAGAATACACTCTGACAGCTGTTCAAACCTATGCCAGATGGATGCAGGACGACGCGCGCACAGCCGAGAGAAACAAATATTTCGATCAAAAATCGGAATTTTTCAATTCAATAGGCAAGCTGGTAAGCCAAAGCTATATCATGTGGCACAAGGGCTATTATTTTGACGACATAGTCAACGAAAATTACCGTTGGCTCGACGAGGAAAAGACCGACTACGCCGCACATGTGAGCTTCACTCAAGTACTGACCGAGTGCACCGACCCATACGGTGACAAGGATTACCCCGAATGGAAGAACCGCGTGGACGTAACGGTGTATATGCATCTTGTTGAAGGAAATTGGCTGATATACGATATAAGAAACGATGCGGTCACCGAGGGATGATGCCCACGGCGGAACGATCTTGACGCACACTTTGAAGGGACACGGTCATATAAATGAACGCAATATACGGTTTCGATTATTCAATATTAAATTACATAAACGAGCACTTCCACACATCCTTTTTGGATGGCTTTTTCGGCGTTATAACTCACCTGGGCGATGCGGGCTGGTTCTGGATAGCGCTGGCCGCAATACTTCTGTGCTTCAAGCGCACGCGCAAGACCGGACTTGTAATGGGTGGAGCCTTGGTGCTGGGGCTCATCTTCGGAAATGGGATCTTAAAGCCCCTGCTCCACCGCGTACGTCCGTACGACAATGCGGCTTGGGATCCGATAGTCACTCGCGCCACGCTCCTCATCACTCCGCCGCATGATTATTCATTTCCGTCCGGGCACACGCTGGCATCCTTCGAAGGCGCATTCGGAATATTCATGTGCAACAAAAAATACGGAATTCCCGCCATCGTGCTTGCCGTGCTCATAGCCTTTTCAAGACTTTATTTCTTTATTCACTACCCCACCGACGTGCTTGCCGGAATCCTGCTCGGCATAGGCTTTGCCATTGCCTCATTCTATGCAATAAGCGCGCTGTGGAAAAAGGTGCCGGACAAAATCAAGAATTTCGGCATCTGAAAACAGAGCGGGAATTCGATAATTCGGATATTAACCGATAAAAACATCCCCGAGTCTGCGTCTTTGACGCCCCTCGGGGATGTTTTTATTTTTTTGTTTCCGATAATTACATTTTCGGCTCAAAGGCTTCCTTGAGTGAGGCAAGCTTCTTTTCGGCGGCAGCCCTGTCATCGGCGCGAACGCAGTAATAGAACTTGCATTTCGGCTCGGTTCCGGAAGGTCGCACCGCAACCCAACAGCCGTCCGAGAAAATAAATCTCAAAACATCAGACGCGGGAAAGCCTTCCGCTTGCGTTTGTTCCGAAAGATAATCCTCCACGCGCACAAGTCTTGCGCCCGCCACCTCTGTCGGATGTTCACGACGCAGTCCGGCAGTCAAACACGCCATCCTTTCGGCGCCGTCGACACCGCGGAAGAAAAAGCTTGATTGAGTATCAAGATAAAAGCCGTAACGCTCGTAAAGCTCGCCTAACACATCCATCAGGGTCTTGCCCTGTTCTTTGTAGTAAGCCGCAGCCTCGCAAAGCATAAGGGACGCCTGCACCGCGTCCTTGTCACGAACAAAATCACCGATGAGGCAACCATAGCTTTCCTCGTAACCGAAGACATAGCTTGCGTCGCGGCGTTCAAGATGCCGCGCGATGCGCTCACCGATAAATTTAAAGCCGGTGAGAGTCTTCTCGACCTTGACACCGTATGCCTCACAGACGCGGTCGCCCAGATCCGAGGTCACTATAGTGTTTACCATGACCGGCTTTTCGGGCATGCTGCCTCGTGAACGATGGGTGGAAAGGATATATTCAAGCAAAACAGCCTCGGATTGATTACCGGTCATAAGCGTCATCTTCCCGTTACTGCGTGCCGCCACACCGAGACGGTCACAATCGGGATCGGTGGTTATAACTATGTCGGCATTCACCCGGTCGGCAAGTTCAAGCGCTTTTTCGTAGGCAAGCGGAGATTCCGGATTCGGGCTTTTTGTCCCCGAAAAATCCGGATCCGGATCGCACTGCTCGATCACCGGAACAACATCGTATCCCAGATCGCCGAGCACCCGACGCACCGGAATATTGCCGGTACCGTGTTGCGGAGAATAGATCACACGCAGAGCGGCGGCATTTACGCGGCGGAGCGAGATCGATTCCACGGCTTTGTAATAAGCCTCGTCGACATCGTTTCCGAGCACGGATATCATATCTCCCGCCTCTAAAATATCAAAACACGGCACCGAAAGGCAATCGCCCACCCGCGACACATATTCGATAACACGCGCGGTCTCTGCCAAGCCTTGCTGACAGCCCTCGGAATTATATATCTTATAGCCGTTGTATTCCGGCGGATTATGAGATGCAGTGATCATAACGCCTCCCGCGGCGCCGATATGCCGCACCGCGAAGGATAGCATCGGAGTGGGACGCAGCGAATCAAAGATATATGCCTTGATCCCCGCCGCCGCAAACACTCCCGCCGCAGTGAGTGCAAATTCGCGGGACATGCGGCGATTGTCATGCGCTATCACGACGCCGTGTGCGGAGACACTGCCCAGAGACAAAAGATATGCGGCATAGCCCGCGCTGACGCGACTTACCGTATATACATTCATACGCCCGGGGCCCGCGCCAAGCACACCGCGAAGTCCCGCCGTACCGAACTCAAGTTCGGTGCCGAAACATTCTTCTATCTGCTGCGGATCGTTTTTTATCGCTTCCAGAGCTTCACGTACCGACGGCTCGATATTCTTTTTGCCATACCAACAATTAAATAATTCTTGTGAGGTCATTTTAAATCCTTTCATCAGTAAAGGGGTCAATAGAGTTTATGCCCATCGGACATCGATCATACATATATTATCGGGCGTTTTCGTAGAGTCCGACAAGATATGTTCCTATTTCAAATCCGAGTTTTCCCGCAGAAGTGCGCAGATCTTCCGGGATTGCGCCGTAAAAGCCGTGTACCTCATAGGTGAAATCTCCGTCGTAATCGATCTCCTTCAGCAGAGGCATGAGCACCTCCCACGCCGTATTCCCGCGCACAAACGGAAGAAAATGATCGTCGGCAAGTCCGCGATTTTCCTGAACATGCGTGGAGCACAGACGTGAGCCCAGCTTGCGCAACTGCTTCGCCTGGTCGGCATACACCAGCTCGGCATGTCCGAAATCCCAGGTCGCGCGACAGGACACGGGGTCGTTCATTGCATCGATAATGGCTATCTGCTCCTCCACCGTCGCGGTAAAGCGATGCTTTGTCTTTTGCGGATTAAACTCAGCCATGTTTTCGATTGAGATACCGGTGCCGTATTTTTTTGCAAGCTCAAGCAAGGGCGTGTAAAAATGAATGTTGGCACGCATATTCTCCTCAAAGCCCATCTCGTCGTTTTCGGTGGCTGTCTGCGCATGAGTCGTAACATATCTCACCCCCAAACGCGCACTGGCTATTATGGCGCGGCGCACGCTTTCGGCATAAAATTCGCGATATTCATCCGAAAGCTTTTGCTCGGGACGATAGAGGTTTGAATCAAACGGAGCGTGGGATTGATTGTAGGAGATACCCAGCTCCGCCGCCAGCTCACCGAGATGATCTACATTACGCTCCCAATCGTCACCAACCAGTTCGCTGCCGCTCTTTGGGTTTGATGCGGAGCAGAAATTGAGATCGATCACTCTGAAGCCGCATTCATAGCAGCGTCTTATCGAATCCTCAAGAGGGGTCCTGCCGCCTCCGCGCTTGCCGGGAAAAATACAGGTCGAAGTTGCAAGTCTCATTATTTAAATATCCTTTCTGATATCGATTTCAAAACTTGAAACGCCACCGCCTAAAAAAAGAATTTTAGGGGTTGACAAATTGCCGATTTTGATATAAAATATATGTGTTGAATATGCAGGTATAGTCTAATGGCAAAACTCCGGCTTCCCAAGCCGGCTATGCGGGTTCGATTCCCGTTACCTGCTCCAAAAGTAAGGAGCCCTTGCGGCTCCTTTTTACTTTTGGAGCAGCAATGAGGATGAGAACCCGCCGAAGGCTCGGTGGACGTGTATGCATACGAAAGCCACAACAGATCAAAAAATGAACGAGTGAAGCCGAAAATCTTGCTTTGCCGAGGCTTCAGGCTCGCGCAAAGCGCGAGGCACGGGTTCAGATTCCCGTTACCTGCTCCAAAAGTAAGGAGCCCTTGCGGCTCCTTTTTACTTTTGGAGCAGCAATGAGGATGAGAACCCGCCGAAGGCTCGGTGGACGTGTATGCATACGAAAGCCACAACAGATCAAAAAATGAACGAGTGAAGCCGAAAATCTTGCTTTGCCGAGGCTTCAGGCTCGCGCAAAGCGCGAGGCACGGGTTCAGATTCCCGTTACAGGGGTGCTGAAAAGATTTCAGCATCCCGACGACAATAAACCGACAACCGCACATTGGGATGTTCCATCGAATGCTCTTATTATATCATATTTTAGGAATTTGTCAATAATTTGAAGCATCAAAGTTTGGCATAAGAGCCGTATGCATGCGAATAGTATCTATTCGGAGGTATACGCCAAAATGAACGATCCCAGCTTTTTCAAAAACGCCACTATTAACAGCAGCGGAAAATCGACCTTTTCCGAAAGCGCAGAGCCGTATTACATCAAGCACCAAAGAATTACGCTCGGCGAGGAGACGCCTCTTTTGACTGTCGATGCATCATATCCCGCGTTTGAAAGATCGTCCCCCGACAGCATCCGCGCCGCTGCCACCTTTTACTCCAACATTACGGAAAGACTTTTTTCATACTCTCGCTCGGCCGGACTTGAAAAAGCGCAACGATGCTATGACGAGGACACGGATCCGCAAAAGCGCTTTAGATTTCGCCGCTTTTATGTAAAAGCGGAATTTCTTCCGTTATATTCAAGCGAAAGCTTTGCTTCCGTGCGCGGAACGATCTCCGTATCCCGCGGACGTGACACGATGTTGATACTGCCGCTGTCCGCGCAATGGCTGACCTGCGGCATCTGTCTTCCGCCGTCGGTGTTTCGCCGACGCGCAACGGAGGATATATATTTTGTGCCGAACGGAGCTTGCGTCTCGCGAAGGATCGAGGGAACACAAACGATCGAGGCAAAAACAGATGCCGCGAACATTCTTAACGAAATAAAAACGATATCAAAATTATTTGCAACAAAACATTAAATGTATCGACTTTTCACGGTTTTTGTGATATAATAGGCTTGGATTTTTGGAATCAAAAAGCATTGGCTGACGCACAAATATAAGCCGTCGGCATGCCAAACTTCGAGGAAAGGAGCAATTCCGAAAAAATGACAACAGATTCGCTGAATCAGATCCGTCTTGCCGAGCAAAAGGCAGATGATATACGAACAGCGGCAAAGGACGAAGCTCAAAAAAGACTTGAAAATGCAAAAAAGCAAGCCGACCGGTTGATATCAGATACCGAAGTCGAGACGCACGCCGCTGCGCAAAGGACGGTTGACGATATGAAAGCGCGCGCCGACGAGCTGATAGCGGCAACTATCGCAAAAGCTCACGCCGAAGCGGATACCATCGTGGCGGAGGCGAAGAAAAACACCGACGAGGCTGTAAAAATGATCTACTGGGAGATAGTCGAAAAATGTCTACGTGCGTAATGAAGCGTTTGACTGTGTGGGCATACGCAGAAGACGCGGACGTGCTTGCCAAACGGCTGGTGCGCCAGAAATGCGTCGATGTCGATCTTATCCCGCAGGATGAAATCGGAGAGCTTGTCCGCTGTGATCCGTCCGCAAGAATACGCGAGTTGGAAATAAAGCTTGCCGATATCGAATCGGCGATACAGCCGCTGTACAAGTACGATACCAGAAAAAAGAGTTTGATACCGCCGCCGGCGATAGAGGTCGATCGAGAAGCGATCGCGACAAACGTCGGAGGCTTGCGCTCGGATACCGAAACGGTCGTGAAAAGGATCAACGACGCGGTTGCTCGTATGAACGAAACTGAGCGCGAACTTAACGACGCGCGGGCGGATATCGCCGCCGCCACTCCGTGGCTCGGCTGCGGCATACCGCTCGACCTTGCCGAAACGCCGCACACACGTGTACTGATGGGAAGCATATCCGCTTCCATTGACGATGCGGCATTGGATGCAAGACTCGACGGCCTTGCCGTTGCATGGCGCCGACTTGCAACCGAGGGCAACTCCTCGTACGTTATATTCATCGTCGAAAATTCGGACGCAGACGAGCTGCAACGGCGACTCGGTTCCGCAGGCTTTACGCGAGCGGTGTTCAAAAACGGCTGCGGGAGCGCCGAGGACATCTGTGCATCGGCAAAAAAACGCATATGCGCTCTTGAGGCGGAAGGGACCGAGCTTGACGAACTGCTTCGCACGCTCTCCTGCCGAATCGACGATATAAAGGTGCTTTGGGATACCATCTCAACAGAGATGATCAACGAAAAGGTCAAAGAAAGGCTGCTCGCCTCAAATCAATGTGTGCTTCTTCTCGGCTGGATCCCGGAGAAGAAAACCGACAAGGTCACCTCGGTGCTCGAATCGATCGAATGTGCATATTCGCTAACCGATCCCGCAAAGGGAGACGATGTTCCTGTAAAGCTTGAAAACAATCGCTTTGCCGCCTGCTTCGAATGGGTCGTGGGGATGTATTCACTGCCCGCATACGGTAGCTTTGACCCCACATTCGTCATGAGCTTTTTCTACATCCTCTTCTTTGCGATGATGTTTGCCGATGTCGGATATGGACTTTTGTTGGTGCTGGGAGGCTTCCTTGCTCCGAAGCTCATGCACATGAAACCGAAAAAAGCTCAGCCTTTTTACATGTTCGGCTATTGCGGCATCGGATGTATTATAACCGGTGTTCTCTTTGGCGGATATTTCGGAGACATGCCGCTCGCCATCATCAAGGCTCTGAATCCCGATGCCGTGCTTCCGGATACATTGGCGCTTGTCGTTGATCCGATCGCAGACCCCATGACCTTTATGATACTCGGGCTCGTGCTCGGATTTATCCATCTGGTCGCCGGTCAGGTCATAAAATTTGTGCTTGTGTGGAAGACATCACCGCTTGATGCAATATGCGACTATGGGCTCTTTTGGGTCCTTTATGCGGGCTTGATACTTTTGCTGTTTGCTCCGTCTGTCGGCAAATGGGTCGCCATCGGCGCGCTTATCGCCATAGTCTTGACGGGAGGACGCAAAGAAAAGAATATATTCATGAAGTTGCCGAAAGGTCTTCTGGCACTTTACGGGCTGGTCAACTTCGGATCCGACATTCTCTCATATTCGAGAATATTGGCGCTTGCCCTCTCCGGAGGTGTTTTGGCGCAAGTCATGAATATTCTCGGGACCATCGGAGGCTCAAGTCCGGCGGCTGTCATTATAGGCATGCTGCTCTGCTTCGTTATAGGACACATGCTTAACCTTGCGCTGAGCGCTCTCGGTGCATTTGTTCACACCAGCCGACTTCAATATATAGAATTCTTCGGAAAGTTCTACGAGGACGGCGGCAGACCCTTCTCACCGCTTGAACCATCGGAAAGATATTCGGAGGATATCGCCGAAAAGGCAACGACTAAAATATAATAAAAAACAAATAATAAAAACTGTTTAAGGAGAAAAACATTATGAATTTCGTAGAGTATTTGAACCAACTGACCACAGGCGAGGGACTCGCACTCATCGGCGCGGCGCTTGCCGCAATACTGCCCGGAATCGGCAGTGCCAAAGCCGTCGGCTCGGTCGGCGAATCGCTTGCCGGACTCATGTCAGAGGACCCCTCCAAATTCGGTAAAGCCTTCCTGCTTCAGGCTCTTCCCGCAACACAGGGAATCTACGGCTTCATCGTCGCCTTCATGGTGATGGTCAAGGTCGGCGTAATCGGCGGCGAGCCCGTATCAACACTGGGTGGCGGCATCTATTACCTTTTTGCCTGCCTGCCGGTAGCCATCTGCGGTTATTATTCCGCTATTCGTCAGGGGCGCGTGGCATCTGCCGGCGTTGCAATGGTTGCAACACGTCCCGAAGCATCCGGTAAAGCCGTCACCGCAACCGCGATGGTCGAGCTTTATGCTCTTCTTTCGCTCATCTGCTCTTTCCTGCTCGTCGTTCTTGCTCCCGCGGGACTTTGATCGATAATCACGGATTATTCCCCGGACCGTGAAAGGCAGCTACACTATGGTAGGACTTGAAAAGGTAATTAACAAAATACTTGCCGCTGCCGAGACAGATGCCGCACAGATTCTGTCAGGGGCAGACGCGGAATGCCGCGATATCCTTGAAGCCGCCGAGGAAAAAGCCGCAAGTATCGAAGCGGAGGCGGATAACGCTACCGAAGCGGAGGGCAAGAGCATCATATCCCGCGCCCGCGCCACCGCAATGACAGAAAAACGCAGCATCCTGCTCTCCGGCAGGCGTCGCGCGATAGATAACGCTTTTGCAGAGGCTGAAAGCAAGATCTGCAATATGCCGCGAGAAAATTATCTTATTTTTCTCGCGACGCTTGCGCGCGAAGCGGCAAGTGATCAGAAAGACAGTCGGTGCGTCATAACGCTCAACCGCGCAGACCGCGAAAATATCGGCAATGAGCTTTTGGCGATATTGAGGGCCGATGAGGGCAGTGCTTTGCTTGAGCGTGTCATATCGGATCCCGGATCGGCGATACGCAAGTTCTTCGAAGCACGAACCGACGTTACCGATTGGCAACTATCGACCGAGGATGCAAAAATAAACGGCGGTCTTTTGCTCGATTTCGGTATCACACACATCGATTGCTCGGTGTCCGCGATGATCGGCGAGGCACGAGACAGGATCGAGAGCGATGTCAGCCGCGTGCTTTTCGCCGCGGCAGAAAGCGCGGGCAAAAATGGTTGACGGAGAAAAAAAACGCACGGCAAGATATCGTGAGGAAGATTACCGCTATGCCGCGGCAAAGATCGCTTCGATATCGCTCGGCTTGATACCGCCGCAAAAGCTTTCTGAGCTCACAGCTCTTGAAAGCACCGAAGCGGTAATGGAGCGTATATCCGAATACGGCTTTGATTCCGTGCTTGCGGCAAATCATGGCTTTGAGGCCGCCCTTACGGCATATACAGCCGAAAGCTATGATAAGCTGCTCTCATTTTGTCCTTGTACCCCACTTGCAAGGCTCTGCAGACTGAAATACGATTGCAACAACCTAAAATCGGCAATAAAATGCACCGCTGTCGGCAGGGATGCCGCATCTATGATGATAGAATGCGGTAATATTCCGTCAAAGACAGTGCTCGAAGCGGTTGATAAAAACAACTTTTCCGCCATTGCGGAGCTCCTTCCGAATATGGCCAAGGGAGCCGCTATGGCAACCGATGCCCTTCACAAGAATGCCGGCTCGCGACAGGTGGACTCATTGCTTGACCGCGCATGCTTTGCCGATATGCGCGAAGCGGCGGCGGCAACCGGTCTGCGCGAAGCAGTATCTCTCATGAAAAGAAGGATAGACGGTGTAAACATCATGACTGCACTGCGTGTTCTTCGCCTGCGCGACAAAGATATGCGCCGTGCCCTGTTTGACGATTCGGTTTTATCCGGCGGAGCAATAAGCATGAGGGCATTAAGGGACGCGACAGATGCCAAAGCGATAGCCGCACTTGCCGATGCCTCGGGATATTCCGAGATCGCTGCTGCGGTAAACAATGTTGACATGAGCGCCGCCTCTCTTGAAGCCTTATCTCTCACGCTGGACGACGCCTTCACCGATGCGGTGCGCTCGGTCACCGGAAAGCAACTGCTCGGCATATATCCGATCCTCGGATATATCTTGTCGCTTGAAAACGAGATAAAGAATCTTCGCATCATCCTTTCCGGAATCGAAGCGGGAGACGCCAAGCCTCGCATCGAAGAAAGGCTGCGCAAAGCATAAGGCACAAAACGCCATTCCACGCCGCCGCACGGCGCGGAACAGAACGGAACAAAACAAACACAATATAAAACTCGTTCGCGGATCGAGCAAATTAAAAATTGTATGTATAAGAAATTCAATATATTTTTTGGAGATCATCATGTATAAGGTTGCTGTTATCGGAGGCAGACAGGATATACTCGGTTTTTCGGCGCTGGGCTTTACACTGCTTGAGGCACAGGATGCCGATGCCGCGCGCGCGGCATTATCGCGTGCCACTGCGGGAGCGGGAACCGACGGAGTTCCGGAAGGAGGTTTCGCCGTCATCTTCATCACAGAGGAGCTTGCATCTGCCATCGCGGACGATATCGCAAAATTTGACGATATTCCCACTCCGGCAATACTTCCGATCCCATCCGCATCCTCGGATAACGGCTTTGGGGTCAAGGCGCTGCACGATCGTGTGCGGCGCGCCGTGGGCAGCGACATCCTAAAGTAAATGCCACGGTGAAAAACGGCACCGAAAGACAAAAATGCAGATCACAACGAAAGGCATGATCATAAAAATGGAAAATGTAGAAGGAAAGATCCTAAAGGTATCCGGTCCGCTCGTAATTGCCGAGGGCATGCGAAACGCCGATATGTTCGACGTCGTGCATGTCGGAAGCGGCAAGCTCATCGGAGAAATCATCGAAATGCACGGTGACCGCGCCTCGGTGCAGGTCTATGAGGAGACCGCCGGCATAGGTCGCGGCGATCCGGTCGTTTCCACCGGCGCCCCGCTTTCGGTCGAATTGGGGCCGGGCCTTATAGGAAACATATACGACGGAATACAGCGCCCGCTCGAAAAGCTGCGCGAGATAGCGGGCTCCAATCTCACCCGCGGAATCGTCGCCCCCGCGCTTGATCGCGACAAGGTCTGGCACTTCAACGCCACGGTCGAGCGCGGCGCAAAGGTCTCGGAAGGCGACATTCTCGGAACCGTCAACGAAAGTGAAGCACTGACCCATAAGATCATGGTACCGCCGGGGCTCTCCGGCACCGTGATATCCTTGCGCTCGGGAGACTATCATGTCACCGACAAGGTGGGCACGCTTGAAAGTGCCGACGGCACACTGCATGAGATAACTCTTATGCAAAAATGGCCCGTGCGTATCGCTCGCCCCAACGCCGGCAAGCTTCCTCCCACCGAGCCTATGGTCACGGGACAAAGATCTATAGATGCACTCTTCCCCATCGCCCGCGGAGGCACAGCATGCGTTCCGGGTCCCTTCGGTTCGGGCAAGACCGTCGTTCAACATCAGTTGGCGAAGTGGAGCAATGTCGACCTTGTTGTCTATATCGGATGCGGCGAACGCGGAAACGAAATGACAGACGTTTTGCGCGAATTCCCCGAGCTGCGCGACCCGCGCAGCGGACGCTCGCTTATGGAGCGCACGATATTGATAGCCAACACCTCGGATATGCCGGTTGCGGCACGTGAGGCTTCTATTTACACCGGAATCACGATCGCGGAATATTACCGCGACATGGGCTACACCGTAGCCGTTATCGCCGACTCCACCTCTCGTTGGGCGGAAGCATTGCGCGAGATGTCGGGCAGACTTGAAGAGATGCCCGGCGAGGAGGGCTACCCTGCGTATCTTACCTCGCGGCTCGCTCAGTTTTATGAACGCGCGGGGCGTGTGATATGTCTCGGCGCGGACAAGCGCGAGGGTGCGCTGTCCGCGATCGGAGCGGTCTCACCTGCGGGCGGCGACATATCCGAGCCGGTGACCCAGGCAACGCTTCGTATCGTCAAAGTATTCTGGGGACTCGATTCCTCACTTGCGTATCGCCGACACTTCCCTGCCATCAACTGGCTCAACTCCTATTCTCTCTATCGCGAAAGGCTTACCGATTGGTTTGCCGAAAATGTATCTCGCAATTGGATGGCTTTGACTCAACGTTGTCTCAAAACGCTTCAGCAGGAATCCGAGCTCAACGAGATAGTTCAGCTCATAGGCGCAGATGCGCTTTCTCCGCACGACAGGCTGACGCTTGAGGTCGCACGCTCACTGCGTGAGGACTTTTTGCAGCAGAATGCCATGAGTGACAACGACAGCTACTCACCGTTGGATAAGCAGTACCGTTTGTTGCACATGATATTTGAATTTGAGGATGAGAGCCGTCGTGCCATAGATCGCGGCGCGGCGATAGACGAGATCTCAGATCTGCCGATAAGAGAACGCATCGGCAGAGCAAAGGATGTCGCAAACGACAGCTATTCCTCGGAATTTGACAAGCTTGAAGCAGATATCAAGCAGGATATCGCTTCCACCATACCGAAAAATTAAGAGGTGACGGTCATGATAAAGGAATATAAAACAATAGAAGAAGTTGCCGGGCCTCTTATGCTCATAAAGCGTGTCGAGGGTGTCAAATACGACGAGCTGGGCGAAATAGTAATGCCCGACGGATCGATCCGCCGCTGTCGCGTGCTTGAGATAAACGGCAGTGACGTGCTGGTGCAGCTTTTTGAATCGGCGGCGGGTATAAACCTTGCCGAAAGCCGCGTTCGCTTCACGGGCCACGGCGTGCGTCTCGGTGTATCCCCCGATATGATGGGCAGAGTTTTCAACGGCATGGGTGAGCCTATTGACGGCGGCGCCCGACTGATACCGGGAAAATATTGCGACATCAACGGCACGCCGATAAATCCCGCGGCAAGATATTATCCCTCCGAATTCATCCAGACCGGCATATCGACGATAGACGGCCTCAACACACTTGTCAGAGGTCAAAAGTTGCCCATATTCTCCGGCTCAGGACTCCCTCACGCCGACCTCGCGGCTCAGATAGCGCGCCAAGCAAAGGTCATCGGCGACGATAGCGGAGAGGGCTCAAACTTTGCAGTGGTCTTTGCCGCGGTCGGTATCACCTTCGAAGAAGCCGACTTCTTTATAAACGATTTCAAACGCACGGGAGCCATCGGACGCACCGTCATGTTCGTCAACCTCGCCTCCGACCCCGCGATAGAGCGCATCTCCACTCCGCGTATGGCGCTTACCGCCGCAGAATATCTGGCATTTGACTGTAATATGCACGTGCTTGTCATAATCACCGATATTACCAACTACGCCGAAGCATTGCGCGAGGTGTCCGCAGCACGTCGTGAGGTTCCCGGACGCCGCGGATATCCCGGATATATGTACACAGACCTTGCCACGATGTACGAACGCGCGGGACGCAAGGCGGGCTCCGAGGGTTCTATCACCATGATTCCGATCCTCTCAATGCCCGAGGACGACAAAACGCATCCGATCCCCGACCTTACGGGATACATCACCGAAGGACAGATCATCCTCTCGCGCGAAATGTATCGCAAGGGATATATGCCACCCGTTGATGTCCTCCCCTCCCTTTCACGACTTAAGGACAAGGGTATCGGCGCGGGCAGGACTCGTGAGGATCACGCCGGAGTTATGAATCAGCTGTTTTCAAGCTATGCCCGCGGTTGCGAAGCAAAGGAACTGATGGTGGTGCTCGGCGAATCCGCGCTTACGCCCATGGACAGACTTTATGCTAAATTTGCCGATGCTTTTGAAGCAAGATATATCAATCAGGGCTTCTATGAGAACCGCACGATCGAAGAAACTCTCGATCTGGGATGGGAATTGCTCTCCATTCTGCCGCGAAGCGAGATGAAGCGCATAAAGCCGGAATTCATCGCAAAATATTGGCCCTCTCAAGCAAAGCAAGATGAAAAGCAATAAAAACTCCGCAAGGACCGAAGGAGGTGCTGTCCGATCATGGCTGCAACAAATGTAAGCCCGACCCGCATGGAGCTGAAAAGGCTCAAAACACGATATGCCGCGGCGCGACGCGGACACAAGCTGCTCAAAGACAAGCGCGACGAGCTTATGAAGCACTTTCTTGAGGCGGTAAAACAAAACGAGGAGCTCCGCCAAAGCGTCGAAAAACGTCTTCGCGGATATTACAGTTCGTTTACCGCCGCGGGAGCGGTGGGAAACCCGAAGATGCTTGAAGAGGCGCTTCTGTCCCGTATAGGCGAAAACCTGATCGATGTCGACACGGCGCGCACGATGGGCGTGACCGTTCCGGTACTCTGCGGCGGCGATATCACCGTCGGCATAGGCTACGGAATGGCGTTCACTCCCGCCGGGCTTGACTCGGCGTTGGAAGAGCTATCCTCCCTTTCCGCGGATATGATCAAGCTGGCACAGCTTGAAAAGACTGCGCAACTGCTCGCAGGTGAAATCGAGCGCACGCGACGTCGCGTAAACGCTCTCGAATACATTCTCATGCCGAGATACCTTGAATCCATCAAGACGATATCAATGAAGCTTGATGAAGACGAACGCGGCAGCCGCGCAAGACTTATGAAGGTCAAAGAAATGACCGCCGCCGCCGAGATACAAAAAAAGCGCGAGGCGGATGCCGCTCTCGAATGATATCGCAAAACTATTGTTGCACCTACCGGGGACCGGGCTTCTCGTCAAAACAGCCCGGTCAATCCACGGTCAGAAACGAACAATGCAATCAAAAATCGGAGCCCGCGCGCGTCGCGCGGGCTCCGATTTTTATATGCTTATATAAGCTTACTTAAGACGCTTGTCGGATCTGCGGGAGAGGAATGTTCCGAGGCTTTGAAATATCTGTACCATAACGATGAGCAGCACTACCGTCTCGATTATGACGGGGTAGTTATATCTGTTGTATCCTATCATAATCGCGATGTTGCCGAGACCGCCTCCGCCGATGGCACCGCTCATGGCAGTGTAACCGAGTATCGTGGTGATCGCAATCGCCGCATTGGAGATCAGCGACGGCACGCTTTCGGGTATCATTACCTTGATTATTATTTGAAACGGAGAGGCTCCCATGCTCAATGCAGCTTCGATAATGTTGGGATTAACCTCACGCAGGCTGCTCTCCACCAGCCTTGCCACAAACGGAAAGGCAGCAATGACCAGCGGCACTATCGAAGCCGCCGACCCTATGGTCGTTCCGATTATCAGACGAGTAAGCGGAAAGACCACGACTATAAGGATTATAAAAGGTATCGACCGCAAAAGGTTAACTGTAATATTCAGCGCTTTAAGAAGCCAAGCGGGAATGGGGAGTATGCCGTTTTTCTCACCGCAAACAAGCAAAACTCCGAGCGGCAAGCCTATCACAAAGGCAAACAAGGTTGATATGACCGTGACATAAAAGGTCTCCCATATAGCTCCGGGTATATCACTGAGAAGCAATTCGAATGCATAGCGGATCTTTTCCTCAGAAAACATGTTAGACATCGTTTTTACTCCTTTGACCTTACGCTTCCTCGACGGTCACGTTTTCGATAGCCCCGAGATAGTCCTTGACCGTTTGAGTTTTTTCATCACCGCCGGGAACACCTATGAGCATGGTCCCGTATGTCTTGTCGTCTATGGTGCGCGCGGATGCCGAGACGATATTTACAAGTATGTTCTTTTCCTGTGCCATACGTGCGATCCACGGAGTTCCTGCCGCCATCGCGCCGTTAAATATGATACGCAACCGTGTCTCGTGATTGGGGTTGGATACGCTATCATCGGCTCCGTTGGGGAACACCAGTCTTCTGGCGGCAGCCGAGCGAGGACTTGCAAACACAGTCCCCACCGCACCCTTTTCGACTATCTCGCCGTTGTCAAGTATGGCGACATGCGAACAGATCTCCTCCACCACGCTCATTTGGTGCGTGATAACGATCACGGTAATTCCGAGTCTGCGGTTTATCTCTCGTATGAGTCCGAGGATCGCATGCGTGGTATTGGGGTCAAGCGCACTGGTCGCCTCGTCGCAAAGAAGTATCTTGGGATCCGTTGCAAGCGCACGCGCTATGGCAACACGCTGTTGCTGACCGCCCGACAGCTGTGCGGGATACGCCGATGCCTTATCCGGCAGACCGACGAGTTCCAAAAGCTCGCGGGCTCTCTTTTCGGCTTTTGCACGAGGGATTCCCGCAAGCTCCATGGGAAAGCAAACATTTTTGAGGCAATTCTTTTGCATGAGCAGGTTAAAGCCCTGGAATATCATGGTGATGCCGCGCCGCGCCGCGCGCAGTGCGGATGGATCGAGCGAGGTCATGCTGACGCCGTCGATGATCACATCTCCGGATGTGGGGCGCTCAAGCATATTGATACAGCGCACCAAAGTGCTTTTCCCCGCTCCGCTCATGCCGATTATTCCGTAGATGTCGCCGTCGTTGATCGTCAGATCTATCGAATGCAGAGCCTCGACCTTGCCGCCTGCGCCGTCAAAGGTCTTGCTCAGGTTTTTGATCTCTATCATTATTTGGCAGATGACGTTTTTATATCATCAAGAGATGTGTGCGAGGAGGAGTACACACCCATGGGCTCGACATGAACGGCAGAGACCGAAACGATATGCGTATCGTTCTGCGCATTGAAATCATCAAGATAGGGAGCGTGCTGGAAGTAGTTGGCGTCGCATTCGCCGCTTTCGACGACCCGGTTGGGAACAACATAATCGGAGAGCACATTTATCTCAAGCGTTATGTTTTTTGCCGCGAGAATCTTTTTTACTTCCTCGAGGATCTCCGCGTGAGGTGTGGGAGAAGCGGCGACCGTTATGGTCTGTCCGGCAAGAGCTGAATAATCAACATTGGGATCATAACCGTCGGTGGTGGTGTCGACCGTGCTTATCACTGCACCGTTATACTTTTCGGAAATGAAATCCTTGATCGTTTGGCTTTCAAGGGCGGCAATGAGCGCCAAGGTCTTGGGGGCGGTCTCATTTCCTTCCTTTACGGCAAGGATGTTTGCATATGCCGAATATGAGCCCTCTATGGCTACCGAGTCGGCAGTGGGATTGAGACCGGCGGAAATAGCGTAGTTTGAGTTGATCACGGCATAGTCGACATCCTTGAGGAAGTTGGGCAGCTGTGCGGCTTCGACCTCGCGGAAGGTAATGTTGTAGGGATTTTCAACGATATCGCGTACCGTTGCGGTGATGCCCGCCCCATCTTTGAGCTTGATGAGCCCCTGGGCTTCAAGAAGCAGAAGCGCGCGCGCTTCGTTGGTGGTGTCGTTGGGAATGGCGATCTCGATACCGCTCTTCCCGCACGCGGAAAGGATCAAGAGAGACGAGAGTGCGAGTGCAAATGCAATGAGTAGCGAAAATGTTCTTTTCATGGGGTGCTCCTTTGTTCGTGAAGAAATTAATATAAAATAAAGGGGAATCGCCGACAGCGTTCCCCTTTTTTTGACATTGTTGACAAAAGTCAATCGATCATGCAACGGAAGGATTCCTGTCGGAATTATAAGCGCGGCAAAACATGCGCATGGCGCACATGCACATGGACATCATCATATTCATGACTGCAAACGCTGTCATTTTCATGGCGCTTCTCCTTCCGACCGAAATCAATTACAGTTGTATTTTACCACGCGAACGCCGAGTTGTCAATCTTTTTTTTCGTTTTTTTCTTCGAAGATGAGCTTTTTGTGAAAAATATGCAATTTTAAATATATTGACCTGCAAAAGCTGCGCGAAATGACATCTAATCACTGGCAAAATAACGTAGGCACTCATAATATGTAAGAGCAACACCCGATGCATACGTGTTTTTGGGGGTGTATTAAGGATCGAGGGCAAGACCGAAATGAATTATAACATTAAAATAGCTCTGCTCGGCGGTGACATGCGTCAAGCAGCGGCGGCACGCTTTTTATCCGATAGTGGGCTTGAGTGTGCCGTATGGGGACTCGGAGCCGAGATCGGTATCGGCGGAGCGGTGAGATGCACCGACCCGTGGGACGCTTTAAAGGACTCATCCGCGGTGGTACTTCCGCTGCCTGCGTCATATGACGGCGTGCGAGTGAATTGCCCGCTCTCTCCGGAATCGAAATTGCGTCTGTCGTCGCTGCTCAAAGACGCCGGCATCCCCGTGCTCGGCGGCAGGCTTGAGGAAAGCTTCTGTCGCGCGGCGGAAGAGGCGGGAGTAAAAATATACGATTATTATACGTCCGAGGAGTTGAAGATCAAAAATTCGCTTCCAACCGCCGAGGGTGCGGTCAGTATTGCCATGCAAAAGCTGGAATGCACGATAAACGGCTGCCGCGCGGCTGTCATCGGTTACGGCAGGATAGGCAGAACGACGGCGGGGCTTTTGAACAGGATGGGGGCACATGTCACCGTTGCGGCAAGAGGTGAAAGCGCCCTTGCCGAAGCGGGACTGCGCGGCATGCGTCGGCTCAAGATAGACCGCAATAAAACTATGCTCGGTATGCTCGAGCTCACACACGGATACGATCTTATCATAAATACCGTTCCGGTAAAGCTGTTCTCGGGCGAGCTTTTGCATCGTATGAGTCCGGAGACGGTGATCATCGATCTCGCATCTGTTCCCGGTGGGGTCGATACCGAAACGGCAAAAAGCCTCGGGCTTAATGTTACATGGGCACTTTCTCTGCCCGGAAAATATGCACCGTTGACCTCCGGGGTCATTATCGGCGAGACGGTACTGTCATATCTTGAAAGCGAGGGGATCATAAGAGAATGAAGATAGGCTATGCTATATGCGGTTCGTTTTGTACTATAGAGCGTTCGCTGGAGCTGCTCGAAAAACTTGCGACAAAGCATCCGAAGGACAGCTTCGTGCCGATATTCAGTGAGCACGCGTCAACGATCGACACGCGCTTCGGAAGTGCGAACGATTTTGTAAGGCGCGCCTGCGAGCTTACCGGCTCTCGTGCGGTGCTTTCGATAGTCGATGCCGAGCCCTTGGGGCCGCGCGAGCCGCTCGATCTGATGATAGTGTGTCCATGCACCGGAAATACGCTTGCCAAAGCGTCGCTGGGGATCACCGACACAACGGTAACGATGGCGATAAAGGCTCACCTGCGCCAAGACAGACCGCTTGTTATCGCTTTGGCATCGAATGACGCACTCTCATCAAATCTGAAGAATATTGCCGTGATACTGTCGCGAAAAAATGTTTATTTTGTGCCGATGCGGCAGGATTCACCGATCGACAAGCCGCATTCCCTGGTCGCGGAGCTTTCCGAGCTCGAGGCGACCGCGGCGGATGCGCTTTGCGGAAAGCAAAGACGGAAGCTGTTTCTGTAAAAAAACAGACGACATCGGCAAAGCAGGTGTGGCTCTCTGTGTATCCGAGAGCGTCTGCTTTTGGCAGCTTCCGAGCTTCCGCCGACGTTCGATCGACTTGCACTCGACTCATTCGGGCATCTCACGGTCATGTGAGTGCGGTAACCGCGTCATACCTTGAGGTATCTTCTTTGCGCTGTCTATTTCCACATAGGCGAAGCTAAAGCTTTGATCCGACGGTCGCCGCGATCTTTTTGCACCGAATGCCCTCTTTACGCTCCTCTTTTGCCATTTATTTTTCACGACAACGAAAAAAATATCGAAAAACCCTTGCATTTTTGATTTAAATATGGTATAATGATTATTGTTGTATGTTAATAATTTTTCACCATAATATATGAGGAGGTGTCCCTAATGGCAAAATGCAGCGTATGCGGCAAGGGTGTTGTGTTCGGCAATTCTGTTTCCCACTCCCACCGCAAGACAAACAGAGCATGGAAGCCCAACATCCGTAAGGTAAAGGTTTCCGAAAACGGCACTGTCAAGACCGTGAGCATGTGCGCCCGTTGTCTGCGTACTATGAAGAAGGTAGAAAACGCCTAATGATCTGAAAGAGACCAAAGCAGCATTTCGGTGCACTTTGGTCTCTCTGCTTTTTGGAGATACTGTTTTTGATCCGGAACTTTCGGGCGGCTTCGACGCATTTTACGTCAGACCGCATCGGATACGACATCGAACCGCTATAGACCAAGGCATGAAAGGAGCGCACACAAGCAATGCTTATCGTAATGGGAGCCGGCACGCCGGAAAAATACAAGCTTGCCGCCGCGCGCTTCGCGACGGTGATCGAATTGCCGCCTTACAATGCGCTTCCCGCGCCGACATCGTCGCATGCGGATCTGTTGATCTGCCCAGTCGGCGGCGCTCTTTACACCCTTGAGGATTATTACCGCACGGTCGGAGAAGCCGCGATCGGCGCCATCTGCTCTGCGGCAAAGCTTGAGATGCGTTTTATTTCACTCCACGCCGGTTCCGAGTATCCGCACGACGTTCCGCTCTGCGCCAAGCGCGCAGGCAAACTCTTCATCTCGGGGAGGCACACCGCCCCCGAGCTTTTGAGCTCGGCAAGCAACGAAGGGCTGAGGGTGATTACCGTCCGCCAGGGATACGCCGCATGCTCCGCGGCAGCGGCGGGAGAATGCATCATTACAGCCGACCGAGGAATACACGACGCGGTGATCCGCGCGGGAGAGCGAAGTCTTTTGATCTCGCCCGGAAACATCGACCTTCCCGACTACGGCTGCGGATTTATAGGTGGTTGCGGCGGATATTGCTCCGCAAGGCGGGAACTGTGGTTCTGCGGCGACCCAATGACCCATCCCGACGGCAAGCTCATCGGCGAGTTTTGCCGCTCGGCAAACGTCGGGATCGTCTCGCTCGCCCCCGACCGACTCTTCGATTGCGGCGGGATCTTCTTTTTTTAAAAAAGCCGCTAAAGCCAGACACAATGAAGACCGAAAAGCCGCATAACGACTTTTCGGTCCTCGTTTTTATTCTGATCGGATATCTATGTTCTCCTCGCCGATAATGCTTCCCTCATTGTCGGTAAATCTGACATTCGCACGGTCGCCGTCAAGCGTCACCGCACCTCCGACAAAGAAGGAGGGATCGTTTTTGCTGATCCTCGATGCCGCTATTATCGGACAGGGCTGACCGAAAGCATCCTTCTCTCCACCCGGGTAAGTTACATAGCATTTATGGACATGACCGCACAGCATCAGTTGGGGCTTGATATATTCACCCAGCAGGCTCGCCCAGTGCGCAAAGGTATCCTCTTCGATATTAAAGGGCGGCTCGCGACGCTCGGTGAACGGGTTGTGCGTGACCGCGATCCTGTATTTTATACCCTCCGCCTTGTATTCCGCATTCTCCGCGCGGCAAAGCGCCTCAAGCCAGCGCGTCTGACGCTTACGGAAGGCTTCGCAGCAGATCGTGTGACCGTATTCGGCATTTCCGTCCGGCTTATCCTCGGCACAATCGAGCACGATCCCCCAGAGGGATCCCAGTCTGAAGGTGAAATAGGATACGCCGTTGTCTGTGGGCGTATAGTCTGCGATAAGCTCGGCGCACACGCCGCGCGTGTCGTGATTTCCGCGCGAAAAGACCACCGGAAGCTCGCCGCCGGTAATTCCGGAAGCTATCCTGTGTATCGCTTCGAAATATACAATATCTCCGCTGTGATTCGGAATATCTCCGTTAAGTATCAGAAGGTCGAGTCTCTCGCCGGTGTGTTCAAAATATTTTCCCGCATTGACCGGTCCCTCCACGCGATTGTGCGCATCCGCAATGTGATATATATTGATCCTTTCGGCATTCGGATCTATCGGACGAAAAATCGAGGTATACTCCTCTATTTCCCCCGCATCCGAAAAATAAGGCTTCCGCTCTATCATCCTGCGCCAGCAGACTGTGTACGCCTTCTCGCAATCGAGCTCCTCGGTCGGGACCTCCATCTTGTGCGTCAATCTTGCCGAGCGAAATATTCCGTTCGAATCATCGAAATACTCCTCGCCTCCGACGCGGACCCACATCACGCACGGCTCCTTGACCGGAACCATTATCACATATTTCTCACCGACGGCATACACGGTTGGATATGCCGCAAATATCTCGGGCTTGTTCATGCTTATGACCATTCCTTTCTCGTCTCGCTTGACAGATCCGACTTTAAAGCATCGATCCGATCTCCCGGCCTCGCGGCGACAAGCTTTTCACAGTTAGTATAACACAAAGCCGGCCTTCTGTCAAGATATTGACTTTTTATAAATTACATGATACAATAAAGATCGCATGAATAAGCCATTTTCATTAACCGTTTGTGCCGCCCCTGAGGCGACGAAAGGAGTATCACAATGACCGTTGTAATCATCGTGCTTGCCGTGCTCATCTCTTTGGCGGCGCTCATATTATGCATTCTGTCGGCAATTTTGGCAAAAAAGCTTATTTATAACAACTTCACCCGCGCTGCAGACAGCGAGAAGGACTTAAAAAACAGTCTGAAATTTCTTTCAGAAAGCAATGTTGCGACTTCGGTACCGGATATTGAGCGCGGCATAGAATGGATAAAAAATGCGCCGCAAGAGGAGATCGAGATAACCTCTCGCGACGGTCTGCGTCTTCGCGCCCGCCTTATCCCCGCCGAGGTAGACCGGGCACCGCAACGTGCCGCCGTACTGGTGCACGGGTATCGCAGTACCCCCGAATTTGATTTTTCTTCAATTGCCAAAACATATCACGACATGGGCTTTTTGCTGCTCATTCCCTATCAGCGCACGCACGGACGCAGTGAGGGAGAGTGGATAACCTTCGGTTCCCGCGAAAGATACGATATCGTCGATTGGTGCGAATACCTTGAGGCTCGATATCCGAACCTACCGTTTTTGCTTTCGGGTATATCCATGGGAACCACGACCGTCCTGCTTGCCGCCGCAGAGCCGGACATGCCCGCCATGCTTCGTTGCATTACAGCGGATTGCGGCTTTATCAGTCCGCGCGCGATCTTTGAGGATGTTCTGAAAAAGCGCTTTCACCTGCCGCCATTCCCGCTCATGAACATTGCAAGCGCGGTCTGCCGACGCACGGCGGGATTCTCGTTTGATGAGTTCACGACAGTGGACGCGGTCAAAAAGCTGACCGTTCCGATCCTTTTTCTACATGGCGAGGCTGATGATTTCGTTTCTCCGCGCAACACCGCCGCAAACTTCGAGGCCTGCGCCTCAAAGGAGAAAAATCTTATAACCGTTCCGGGGGCCGGGCACGGCGTATCCTATCTTTTGGAGCCCGAAAAATGCCGAAGAGCGATATTTGACCTGTTTGATAAAGCTTTTTAATGGAAAGATAAGATCAAAACTATCCGCGCACGCGCAAAGACTTCTCAAATCGCCATTTTGTGACTTTTATTGTGATACTTGACAAAAAACACTTGCATACCGACATCGGTAGACAAGTGTTTTTGCGTGTTGCCGATCAAACGAAGATCATCCCACGACTCGGGACAACAGTTTGAGTTTATTTTGACTTTATTTTCTTTTTGACTTTCCTCTCACCGCCGCAAACAATGCCGGTACTGCGATCGCCACGGCTGCCGCCACAGCTGCGACGACAACGAACATCGACACCCCGCCGCCATCGTTCGGCTTTAGGCTCTCGCCTGTCGTTTCAAAAGCCGTCTCGGATATCGATACGACACTCGTATCGACAGGTTCCTCTTTCTCGGTCGTGAGTTCCTCTGTCTCCGTGAACGCCGCAGTTTCGGGCTCTGTCACCGGTTCTGTCACCGGTTCTGTCACCGGTTCGGTCACCGGCTCGGTCATCGGCTCGGTTACCGGGATCTGCGATCGCACCGTAAGATGTTCGAAAAAGTCCCCGCCCGTCACATCGATCCCCACCGTACTCTTGTACAGACCGTACTCGGTCGGCTTATATGTTCCTATATCGGTCGCTTTGGTATACTGCCCTTTTGAACCCAGCATCCAATCCGTAAACCATGTATATTGCTGAGACAGGTGGCACGCATACCCAAGCCTTGAGACTTCGTATGCCGTCATACCGCCGAAGCGCGAAAGAGGAATATCCCAATTCATTGATATTTGGTTTTCGCCGTAAAGATGCAGATACACCTTTGGAACATCCCATGCACCGTAATGCTCGGCATCGTTTGTCGTATACTCCGCATCGGCAGCAAGCGGCAGTGCGGCTATCAGTGTTTCGGTGTTTATCATATGTTGAGGATGACCGTATTCACCGTTTATATCATGTCCCACGACCACCTGGGGCTTGAATCGACGCAAGAGGCCGACTTGAAAGGCTATCAGATCGTCCCGCTCAAATCCCGCCTTCCTTGCGGAATAATATGCGCTATCGGTATCACCTTTGACGCCGTTCCACCCATCGGGCAGATCGCTTATAACGGGATAGCGCCTCACGCCGACCGTCCAAAGACCGTTGAGCAGCTCATGAGGGCGATTTCTCGTCTGAAGGTGGTTGGTAAAATACGCCACCTGCACTTCATATTGAAGTTCACCCGCATAATACGGCAACAATCCGAGGAAGAACAGCTGCTCGTCATCCGCATGCGTCGATATCAAAAGCAGATCGGCGTCACCTTCCGCAGGCTCCCATATCTGGACCCAATCGGGCAATTCACCCGCAGAGAACACATATATGTCGCTTATCGTCGTCTCCGCCGAAAAACACAACCCTACGCTCCGCGCCTCGCCGAAAAGCTCGTCTATATCACAATATTCGTGCAAAAAACCGTACTTTCCGCACTCAACGCTTTGCTCTCCGACGCAAAGCGTCCACACGGACGGCGTTCTGTCAAACTTGATATAAAGAGCAGCTATGGGGAAATCGTATTCTATATCGATGCGACTGCCCGCCTCAAACGTAACACGCGTCGACTCTCGGTCATCCGTCAGCAGACCCGCATCAATCGAATAAACAACTTTTTTCGTAATATTCACTTCGCCGTTCCCCGAGGCGTCACCGATCGCTGCCGCGGGCAGCATGAGCGAAGCGATAAGAAGCACCGCCCACAATGCACACAAATATCTTTTCATCACAAGCCTCATTATCAAGTGACACCCCCAAAGCCGATGCAGCCTTAAGCCGCACAGACCTCGGAGGTGTCTTAAATTTTCAAATATTATTGTTGAGACGCAAAAATGCTGAGTTGCTGTGCCTGCGCCTGTGCGCGACGCTTGTCAAGCAGAGCGTGGATCTTCTTTACGGGATCAAGTATCAAGCTGATCGATTCATCGTGATTGAGCGTGTCGATTATATAGGATACATATTTGCTCATATTTACCGGCACATACCACGAGCGGGTATTGATCTCGGGATCGGTATAGATGAGGTTGGTGGTGAACACCTTGTCGAAGAGCCCCTCCTCGTATGCGGCGTCAAACCTGTCAAGACCGCCGGTAAAGAGTCCGAAGGTCGCAAAGCTGAATATGCGCTTGGCTCCGCGGCTCTTGATCTGACGTGCAACGTCAAAGAAGGATTCGCCGGAGGAGATCATGTCGTCAACGATGATGACATCCATGCCACTAAGATCTCTGCCGAGATATTCGTGTGCCACTATCGGGTTTCTGCCGCCCACGACACGAGAATAATCACGCCTTTTGTAAAACATGCCGACATCCAATCCCAGCACCGAAGAGAAATACATGCAACGCGCCATTGCCCCCTCGTCGGGCGAGATTATTATGACCTTTTCCTTATCGAATTCAATATCGGGAACGACCTTGACGAGCGCCTTGGTCATCTGATATGTGGGACGATAATTATCAAATCCCATAAATGGAACGGCATTTTGAACACGGTCATCGTGCGCATCGAAAGTAATCAAGTTACGCACCCCGATCGTCTCAAGCTCACGAAGCATCATGGCGCAATCAAGCGACTCGCGCGTCGTGCGCTTGTGTTGCCTGCCTTCATAAAGCATCGGCATGATAACGGAAATACGTCTTGCTTTGCCTTCGACTGCACCTACGATGCGCTTCAGATCGGAGTAGTGATCGTCCGGGCTCATGGGATGAGACTGCCCGCGCATGTTATATGTCACACCGTAGTTGAACATATCGCAGATTATATAAAGGTCAAGACCTCTTACCGAACGCGAAATAAGCCCCTTGGCTTCTCCGCTTCCGAAGCGCGGACACTCCGCGCCTACAAGGAAGCTCTCCTCGCTTCCTCTCCACTCCCTGATGTAATTGTCCACCTGCGCGGCAAAGCTCTCGCACCCTTGCATACCGATTATACCGAGCTCACCGTAAAGACTGTCTTTCATGCGTTCCCCCAATTTCATATTCAATTATTTTTATTGCCGCGACAAGCTCGCGCCGACGCGGGCAATCATACGTAAATAATTATAACATATTTTTGACGGCTCCGCAACAGATTTTGTCATTCTAAGTCGTCGAAAGTAAAAATTCGTCGTATTCCCGAACGCAAAGCGCAAGTCTGCGCCGATATTCGGCACATTAACTTATCCCTTGGCTCGCGTCAAAGCCTCGCGCTTTTCCGCCAACGCGCAAAAAGCCGCATATGCCGCATCAAAACTATCGCGAGGGCTGTTCGGGTCGGGATAATACGTCTCGGTCGGTATTGAAGCGCGCACCAGTTCGCGCACCTCACCGATGCTCATCCCCTCGGATGACATCAATTGCACTGCAATATTTCCGACCGCAGTCGCCTCAGCGGGACCCGCGATCACGGGAAGATCGCATATATTCGCCGTTATGCGATTGAGAAGCGAGTCGCGCGAGCCCCCACCGACGATATTTATCGCGCTCGGTGAGATACCGCAGATTCGACGTATGCCGTCTATCGTTCTTCTGTAGCACAGCGCAAGACTGTCATATATTACACGAACGATCTCGCCGGGAGCGAACGGCGTATATTGTCCCGTGCGCTTGCAATAATCGACGATCCTTTGCGGCATATCCCCCGGTGGCGCAAATATCGGATCATCGGGGTCGATGATCGAACGGCAGGAGGGCGCGCGCTCCGCCGCAGCGGAAAGCGCCGCAAAGCTTATCTCGTCCTCGCTCATGCCATCCAATCTCCATTTGCGGCGCGATTCCTGAAGCAACCAAAGACCCATGATATTCTTTAGGAATCTTATCCTGCCGCCGACGCCTCCCTCGTTGGTGAAGTTGCCCTCAAACGCCTCGGACGTGATCACCGGCTCGGTCAGCTCGGTTCCAAGCAAGGACCACGTCCCCGAGCTGATATAAACAAAGTTTTCGTTCTCCTTTGCCGGAACGGCAAGCACCGCCGATGCCGTATCATGCGACGCGATGCTTATCACACTCGCATCGCAACCACCGACATCCGCCCCGACCTCGGGCAATAATCTTCCGAGTACGGTCCCGGGAGTGACAAGCGGAGCAAAAAGCTCACGACCCACACCGACCGCATTCAATATCTCGGATGAAAAGCACCTTTTGCGAGCGTCAAGCAATGCTCCGGTGGATGCTATTGTATATTCGCACGCCTGCTCACCCGTCAAGAAGTAAGCAAGCAGATCCGGAATGAACAACATGCGACCGGCACGTTCAAGACCGCCCTCGCGCTTCTCGGTACAAAGCTGATAGACCGTATTGAAGTCAAGCAGCTGTATGCCGCTGATCCGATAGAGCTCACGGTTCGGCATCACATTGCCGTCGAATGCGGCAACAGCTCCCGCGTTGCGCCCGTCACGGTAATGCACCGGCTCGGAAAGCAGTCTTCCGCGAACATCGAGCAGACCGTAGTCCACCCCCCATGTGTCGATACCGATCGAGGAGATTTCTCCGCCCGCGGCACGAACGGCATTTTTGCATTCCGCAAAAAGCCTCACGATATCCCACGTAAACCTGCCCGCAAGCATTTGCGGCTCATTTGGAAACCTGTGTACCTCGCAAAGGGAAAGGCTATCTCCGTTATAGCTGCCGACTATACCGCGCCCGCTCGACGCTCCGAGATCTATACCCAACATACGCTTGACCTTTTTCATGCCATGTCCCCCCACACAATTATTGCGCTTCACATGATCATTTATTTGAGTTCGACAACGGTAACGCCGCCGTCTCCCTCACCGTACTGCCCTATTCGGAACGCCGCTATGCGTGAGTCTCCCTTCAGCATTTTCCACAGTGCCTGTTTCAGCGCCCCTGTGCCCTTTCCGTGTATCAATCTGACGGAAAGCAGACCGGCGAGTACCGCATCGTCAAGATAGCGGTCGACCGACATCCACGCCTCGTCTCCCGTCATGCCGCGCAGATCTATCTCGGGTGCGCAGGCACGACTGACCGCGGTCGCGCAGAATTCACGAACCGGCTTCTTTTGCCCTTCGCTGTCGGTTATCATGATAACATCGTCGAGCAGCTTGAGGTTTTTAAGCTTTGTTTTCGTTAGTATGCCGCCCGCCTGCACCGCAACATTTCCGGAACGGTCCGGATCGGACAGCAGCACGCCCTCCTGCTTTATGTTTCGTATATAGACCTTGTCGCCTTTGTGCAATGCCCGAGGAAGAACATAATCGTCGTCCTCATCCTTATCCACAGGATCGAACCTGTCCTCGTTTTCCTTAAGATGCTCGCGTATCTTGCGGCGGGCATTTTCAAGCTCCTCGCCGAGCCGCTCGCTGTCACGCGCCTTTTTTACCTTTTCAAGCTGTGAAAGTATATATTCGCTGGATATCTTCGCGCCCTCGATCAGCTGAGCTGCCTTTTTTTGCGCCGCCTCGGATTCCTTTTCGGCAATCTTCAAGCTCTCGCGTATTTTTGCCTCCGCTTCACGCTTGAAGCGCTCGTACTCTTCGCGAAGCCTTGCAGCCTCCTCGCGTTCGCGCTCCATATCGATGCGGCTCTCCTCCAGCTTGTCTATGACATCCTCAAAGCGACGGTCATCCGAGCTGACCTCGGCGGCGGCACGATCGAGGATGCTTTGCGGCAGACCCAGACGCTTTGATATGGCAAACGCATTCGATCTGCCCGGCGTACCTACGGTCAGCTTATATGTCGGTTTCAGTGTTTCGACATCGAACTCGCAGGAAGCATTTGTGACACCCGGGGTCGTGAGAGCGTACGATTTCAGCTCCGCGTAATGCGTCGTTGCGGCGCACATCGCACCGCTCTCGCGCACCTCGGATATCACGGCAATGGCAAGCGCCGCTCCTTCTATCGGGTCGGTGCCCACTCCCAGCTCGTCAAACAGTACCAGCGCGTTCGGCGTAAGCTCATTTACCATGGAGACGATATTCACCATGTGCGAGGAAAAGGTGGAGAGCGACTGCTCTATGCTCTGATCATCCCCGAGATCCACCAAAACACGATCGAAAACAGCTATCGACGATGCCGCCCCCGCGGGAATATGAAGTCCCGATTGCGCCATCAAGGTAAAAAGCCCCAAGGTTTTGAGGGTCACCGTCTTGCCGCCGGTATTCGGTCCGGTGATTATCATCGTATCGTAAGTTCCGCCCAGCGAGATGTTGACCGGCACGACCTTATCCTTCGGTATAAGCGGATGCCGCGCGGCTGTAAGCTCGATCTGTCTGTCCTCTCCGAAGGTGATCCGAGGCTGGACGCCGTCCGTCTTTTCGGAGAGCGCGGCGCAGGCAAAATAAAATGCCAGTTCATCGATATTCGCGGCATTGTACCTCAGCGCATCGGCGCGCTTTGCCGTCTCTGCGGAAAGTTCAAAAAGTATCTTGTCTATCTCATGCTTTTCCTTGGCTTCAAGCTCACGTATTTCGTTGTTAGCGTCGACCACCGCAATCGGCTCAACAAAGAGCGTCGCTCCCGAGGCAGAGGTATCATGCACCAATCCCTTTACGTCGTTTTTGCATTCGGCGCGAACCGGGATGACATACCTGCCGTTTCGGATGGTCACTATACTCTCCTGCAGGTATTTGGAATACGCCCCACCCGTGTATTTTGAGAGCAGTTCCTTCACGCGTGCTGCCGAGGAACGAAGCTTGCGACGAATATCGGCAAGCATCGGCGAGGCGTCATCGGCTATCATCTCCTCGGATATTATCGTCCGATATATGCGCTCCTCAAAGGGTCTGTCGGCGGAAAGACGTTCGAACACTTCATCGAGCACCGTTTCGAAGGTGCGATCGGTGCGGCTGTATTCAAGTATCCCGCGCGCCGTACGCAGAACGTTTGCAACATCAAGCAGCTCTCGAGCGGTAAGCATGGCGCCTTTTTCCGCTCGCTCGCAATGAGCCTCAACGCTTTTGATCATACCGAAGGACGGATATCCCTTATAGGAGACAAGCTTTTTCGCGTCGCTCGTAAATCTTTGACGGCGCAGCACATGCACCGCATCGTCGTCCGGCTCAAGCGCAAGCGCCGCAGCCTTGGCCCCCTCGGTGTGCGCCGCATCGGCAAGCATCTGCCGTATTTTATCAAACTCAAGCGACCTTATCGTTTTTTCGGGTAAATACATTATTTATGATCATTCCTTTCATACGGAAACGCATTTTTGTGTCTTTAAAGCTTAATTATTTCATTATACAGATCAAGGGATGCAAACCCACGCTCCAAATGATGCGTAATATAGGTGCTGCCCGCAGAGGAAAAACTTTCAAGTGCTTTTTCACTTGAAAGCGAAAAAGCCAGCATCCTTTCGGGCAATGCATCAAGCACATATCTTATCGCCGCCAGCACCGAGCGGTCGAGCGGCACAAGAATAGATCGCATTCCATCCTTGTCCAGCGGCAAAATATCAGCCGGAAGCACCGACTGTCGTTCGCGTTCCGCCGCGGCACATTTTGCACACATCAGTGCGCCGTTCATCACATCGAGAAAGCACACGCCGTCCGAGCCCTCCGAAACGGCGCCTGCGGCTCCGCACACATGACAATCGCCGAGCTCCGGCAGATATCCCGCAAAGCCCGCCGCACGCCATTCGAAGGTACCCTTTATCAAACGATGATCCTTTGTTCCCTTGCTGAGCGCATAGAGTGAATTTAGCGTCAATCGCAAAATATCCACGGCAGGCTCCCCTTCTCCGCTAAGCTCGCATGCGAGATCTGCGAGATATTGCGCCAGATACAAACGCGTTATCTCGCTCTCCAGCTTCACAAAGGGATCTATTATCTCTGCGGAGCGCAGCCAGGTCATATCTCCGCGACGGTGAAGCTCATAGCTTGCATAACAAAAGAGCCGAGACGGACCCATATACTTGCTCTTCACCGAACGCGCCCCTTTGGCTATCACCGGTATTTTTCCGTACTCGGGCGTAAGCAGAGTGAGCATGCGGTCATGCTCGCCCAGCTCGTATTCGCGCACCACAAGGCCGTCGGTCACAAAATCTCGTTGCATTGCCATGAGAATATCTCCCGGAAGGTATCAGCTTTTATCGTCATCCGAGGCGGAAAGTCCGAAATTGCGCACCAGACCGTCGGAATCCCGCCAGTTTTCCTTGACCTTGACCCAAAGATTGAGATACACCTTTTTACCGAACACCTTTTCAAGCTCTTCGCGCGCATATGTACCGACCATCTTAAGCTGCTCGCCGTTCTTTCCTACTATTATGCGCTTGTGAGTCGCCTTTTCACAGAAGATCTCCGCGCGTATGCTTACAAGTCCTCTGCTTTCGGTAAAATCCTCGATCACCACGGCTATCCCATGCGGCACCTCGCGATCCAGCGTCCGCAAAAGCTTTTCGCGTATTATCTCGGAGGCATATTGCCTTGACGGTTGATCGGTACTGATATCGTCGGGATAGAACCATTCGGACTCTGTAAGGAAGCGAGACAGCTCGTCCATCACCTCATCCACGGCTTTTCCGTTCTTGGCGCTTATCGGTATCACGGCATCAAAATCGCACTCCGCCGCATATGACGCTATCGTTTTGGCAATGACCTCGCGACCGTAAAGATCGACCTTGTTCAAGACCAAAATGCACGGGACATGCCCCGCCTTGACATATGCTATCACGTCGCGCTCGACATTTGAAGGCTCCCTGCCCGCGTCCGCCACCAAAAGCACGCAATCTCCGTCCTGCATGGCGTCCTTTGCGCTTTTGACCATGGCATCTCCCAGCTTATTTTGCGGACGATGTATGCCGGGCGTATCCAAAAATACATATTGATCGTCACCCGCCGTATGTATTCCGACTATCTTACCGCGCGTCGTTTGCGGCTTTGACGAAACTATGGCGACCTTCTCGCCCAAAATACGATTCATAAGTGTGGACTTGCCAACATTTGGTCTGCCCACTATTGAAATAAAAGCGGTCCTTTTCATTTATCCATTAACCCTTTAACGTTATTTTATTTATATGATTCATTCCGGATTTATATAATTCACTCCGGATCCTCAGAATGCGTCTCAAGTCCCAAAAGCTTCATTATCTCACGTTGGCGACAGCGCATATCGATATCCTCCGCCTCGCCGAGCTCGTGATCGTAGCCCATGAGATGCAGTGCGGAATGCACACACAGGAATGCCGTTTCGCGTTCAAAGGAGTGCCCGTACAGCTCCGCCTGCGCACGTGCGCGCTCAAGCGACAGCACCACATCACCCAGCTGATACCTTTCTCCGTCGAATGCCTCGGATATATCCCCCTCAAACAGCGGGAAGGAGAGCACATCCGTTGCGCGATCGATGCCTCTGTATTCGCGGTTTAAGCGTCTTATACCCGCGTCGGAAACAAATGTCACCGACACCTCCGAGTCCGCATCCACGCCTTCGTATTCAAACGCCGCCTTAAGCGCAGAAGTAACGAGCTCGCGCAGAGCGTCATCGACACGCTCCTTGCGCTGACGATTATAAAGATCAACATAAAGATTCATGTGTACCGAGTCCTCTTCCGAATTTAAAGTCAATTGTTTTGCTTTTTTGTATTGTCAACACGGTGATACTTTTTGGGCGGATCGCGGCGATCGCGACCGGCTGCGCCGCGCCGTTCGGCCTCACGGCGAGCATTATCACGCTCGTATCTGTCATAAGCCAATATTATCCGCTGTACCAGCTTGTGTCTGACCACGTCACGCTCGGTAAAGCGATGTATCGCTATGTCGTCGATGCCTTCAAGTATGTGAACGGCGGCCCAAAGCCCGCTCTTCTGCCCATCCGGCAGGTCGGTCTGCGTCAGGTCTCCCGTAACCACCGCCTTGGAGCCGTTGCCCAAACGCGTCAAAAACATCTTCATTTGTTCAAAGGTGGCGTTCTGCGCCTCGTCGAGAATGATAAAGGAATCGTCAAGTGTTCTTCCGCGCATGTAAGCCAGCGGCGCGACCTCGATTATCTGCTTTTCGACACAACGCTGATAATTCTCGGCCCCCATCATCTCAAACAAGGCATCATACAGCGGGCGCAGATAAGGATCTATCTTGCTTTGCAGATCACCCGGAAGAAAGCCCAGTTTTTCGCCCGCCTCGATCGCGGGACGCGTAAGTATTATCCTGCTCACCTGCTTCTCGCGCAAAGCCTTGACTGCCATTGCAACAGCCAAAAAGGTCTTGCCGGTACCCGCGGGTCCCACACCGAGCACTATGGTATTCTTTCTTATTGATTCCACATATCGCCCCTGTCCCACGGTCTTGGGCTTCACTGGCTTCCCCTTCGACGTGAGGCAGATGCAGTTTTCGTCAAATGCCGCGAGCTCGTCGCCGTGACCGTCCTTTATCATCGATGTGATATATATGACCGTCTGCTCGCTGAGCGCCCCCATCCCGGAGGCAGCACTTTTGAGCGCCTCTACGGCGCGCGCTGCGGCATCGACATCCTCGGACGAGCTCCCGCTGACGATCAGCGCGTCGCCGTCGCCGTCTGCCGAGGCACGATTATGAACGGTCACGCCGAAGACATCCTCAACTACCTTCATGTTGACATCAAAGGCTCCGAAGAGTCGCGCCGTTTGCTCGGCAGAGTCGGTATATACCGTTTTTTGTTCCATTTAGATCACCGTACCTTTCGCACCGAACCGCAACCGCGCGGTGGTGCCCATATTCCGAGCCTATTATAAGCATCGATCCCGTGACAAGCTTCGGACTTCAAGCATTTAAGCATTCAAGATCACGGCGAACGGATCCGACCGTCGGCTTCACGGTTTATAACATTCCTAGTTTATTATATCATAAAAAAAGCACTTTGTCACGTATTTTTGACAAATATACTTATTTCCCCGCTTTTCAATTCGATATTTCTTCAAAAGTAAAGCCCTGCGGCGTGGCTATGTTTTCGATAACGGTCAGTTCACAGGTAAGCATGTATGTATTCTCTCCCGCCTTGCGGGTAATCTCGCGGCCGACCGTATACGAACCCTCCGACAGCATGTCGGATATCCGACGCGAAAGCTCGAATTCGGCGAGGCGCTCCGCTTCCTCGGAACTTCTTTTCGCGCTTTCGACTGTATACCCGAGCCGCTTCCTGTAAGTAAAGCCGATCGGAGCAACCCTGCCGCCGGGCAAAGTCAAAAGTTCCCGCCTCTCGGTCACGCCAACGCTCGTGTCTATAGCTTCGCCGCGCGAGAAAAGCTTTATATCGTGTGAAAAGAAAATGAGGCCGAACTCCGTGTCGCTCTCGCCGTTCGGCACCCGCATTTGATATTCGTACGGTATCGAGACCTCAAGTCTGCGCGTAAGCTGTGCGCGAACCTCCCCGCGAGCAAAGGCAAGCCGAACACCTTGGCGATCGCTGTCTATCACTCCGCTTACGAGCAGCTCGCCTTTTTTTACCACTTGACCGCGAGACACCTCGGGTTTGCCGCCGATCACCTCAAGCTCAACTATTAAGCCGTCCTCGGCCGCAATAAGATTCTGCCCGTCATATCCGTCAAGCATGTCGTCCTTGCGCATATCGTCGGGATCTTTTTGCTCGACTATTTCTATAACCGCGGTCGTACCGCGGATATTTATCGCCGCCCAAGCAAGTCCGGTGCTCTCGGTCACCGCCGACGCACTCAAGCGGTCGACATCCAATGAACGCTTGAACACACCGGGACGCACACCGAGCTCCGCAAAAAGCTCCTCTACCTCGGTCTCGGTCAACACATCGGAGCACCCGACAACGCGCACATCCCAGATCACACTCTCTCCGAGTATGATGACAGCTATCGCCGCAATGATGCCGATCGGCAGACCGAGGCGATTTTTAAGTTCTCGTCCGATATACGGCAAGCCTCTCTCTCCGTTTATGCGAAAAGAGATCTCCGCATCCGTGCAAAGACGAGAAAGCTTGCGCGCCGTATGTGCCGAGCAGATCAGCTCGGCACGGTCACCGACGAGCTTAAAGCCGCGGTAAACAAGCTTTGTGCGGAAAAGCATATCAAGAAGCGTCTCGGCATGCTCACACTCCACGGAGAATACCGCAATTCCGCATATCGTGTCAAGCAACCTCATTTTACCCGCTCTCCTTCGTCATCGGTAAAACAGATGCGATCTATTCTTCCCTCGATACCCAAGGAATTGCCGTAATAGGTCGTCAAGCTCATCCTCACACCGAACACCTCAAGCGTTTCCCGACACAACGCCAGCTTAATATATTCTTCGGAATATACAAGTATCCTCTCACAGCCTCCGACCAAAAGCGCCTCCCTGCCGCGCAATTCCAGCGTCAAGCCTCCGCTTATCACGTCCGGCGGAAGATCGAAAAATCTCACCGCCGCCGCGGCAAGCGCCGCTCCGCCAGAGCGCTTTCTTCCGGAATTTCCTTCTTTTCTCACGATATCCACACCCCAAAGCAATAATTACAGATCTTTCCGCATATCATCTCTTGTATGATATTATGCATCGGAGGCGGCGATAATGAATCCGCAAAGCACATCAAAAAAGCACCCCGAAGGATCGCGCGCCCCGTCGCCGCGCAAAACGACCGTGACAATCGCGGCACTGCTCTCGATCCTTGCGGTACTCTGCTTTCCCGAACTTTCCGCGCAACATGTCAAGCATGGACTTAAGCTCTGCGTGAATACCGTCATTCCGACACTTTTTCCCTTTTTGGTGCTTTCCGAGCTCTTGGTAAAAAGCAGCGGCAGTTTGCTCGAAGGGCTGTTCTCCCGCCCCATGAGGTTGCTCTTCGGAGTGTCGGGTGCCGGCAGTTTTGCGCTCGCGCTCGGCGCGATATGCGGCTTTCCGGTCGGCGCGCGCACCGCCGTAGGAGCATATGACAACGGGCTGATGACCAAACGCGAGACCGAACGTGTGCTCGCCTTTTGCAGTTATCCGTCTCCGGCGTTCATGATAAGCACCGTCGGTGCGACACTGTGGCGCGATCGCACGCTCGGTATCTTGATGTATGTCTCGGTCCTGCTTTCGGGTGTAATATATGGAATCGTAAGCGCATTCTTTCCCGTCCGAAAAGACCGCGCCGAGCTCAGCGGAAGGATCCCGAAAGCGGAGCCGAATGACAACTCCGACGGCACCACGTTGATCGCGATATTGCCGAATGCAGTGACCTCGGCAGCGCTTGCAACGCTTGGCATCTGTGCGTTTGTCACCTTTTTCTCATGTGCGGTCGGATTGCTTTCTCATCTTTTTTCATCGTTTCTCGGAGGTTCACTGTCTCAAGCTTTGATCTATTCGGCTTTGGAGCTCACCGCGGGAGCTGCCGCGACGACCGCCGTCCGCCCCAAAAAGCTCGGATTGCTTCTTTGTACCGCGGCGGCGAGCTGGTCGGGGCTTTCGGTACATCTGCAGGTAGCGGCGATATGCGCCGCATCAAGCAGACCTCATCCCTCCGTGCGCCGCTATATAACAGCCAAGGCGATACAGACCCCGCTCGCGGCTCTGCTGATGCTGGTCGCTCTTTCCGTGCGCCCCGCGCTTGCGGTCTACGCCCCCGCATCGACATCTGCTCCGCAGAGCGATGGCACAAGCGGATATGCCGTTTTCATGCTTGCCGCATTTCTGATCGTCCTGCTGCTCGCATCGCTAAGAAGGATAAACGCAGTCCGCAAAGACTCAAGTGCTTAAAGCAACGGTTCGATCGAGCGAAAGCTATTGTACGATTTGATCTTAAGAAAGCTAATGCTTTTTAAAATACTCGTCCCGCCCGGGTCTTCCGGCATGCTCCCCCGAGGCGACGGGTCCATCTCCGCTCGGGGCGTTTACACCTTCCGACGCGGCAAGCTCGGCGCCGTGATCGGCTATACGTTCGATAGCGGTCAATATCTCGTCGGCGTAAGCACCGTCAAGCATGTCCCCCCTCTCCTTCAGCCTCCTCAAGCAACGACGCGAGGTCTCGGCGGCAAGCCTGTCCACGGCAGCCTCAAGCGCTTCCGTATCCGCGTTCTCCGACTCCGCACCACCGACGCTCGGACGCGCCGCATCCTCCAAGAGCTCTCCGACCGCGTCGCGGCATACGGCTATCTCCCGCGCGAGCTCAACGTCGAGCCTGTGCCCCGCGGCATTCATCCGCTCGGCGACCCGAGCTACCTCAAGCGCGTGATCTCCTATCCGTTCGGCATCTCCCGCGGCACCGTAAAGCGAATATATGAGCTCGCACAATCTGCCGCTCGGACGTCGCTCGGCAAGCTTTATCAGATACGCGCGTATCGAATCCTTGTATGCATCAACGAGCCTCTCGTTTTTTTCTATCTCACGGAGGCGATCGTCGTCAAACTCCGAAAGCTGTTCAAAAGCCGCATGAAAATCATTTTTTGCCAGTTCGTACATGCGATAAAAAGCGGCATGCGCCATCGAATACGCAAACGCGGGAGAAGGCAGAAATCTCTCGTCAAGAATGCTGTAGCCGTCGAATGCCGCTTCGCCGCTTGCGGAGGCGGAACGCCTTTTGCGCCGAGTTCGGTCGGGAACGCTCAGGATCGCCAAACGCTCAAGTCCGCGCGAGAAGGGTAACAACAGCGCTGCCGCAAACACATTGAGCGCCGTGTGCATAAAAGCTATGGACACGGCATCCGCACTCGTCGAAAAATAATCGTCAAGTGCACCGCCGAGACCGATCGCCCACACAGCCGCAAGCGCCGCCGCACTGCCCAAAAGATTGAAATAAAGATGCACGAATGCCGCCCGACGTGCATTTTTTCCCGCACCGAGCCCCGAAAGCAATGCCGTAACACATGTGCCGATATTCTGCCCCAGAATGATCGGAAACGCCGCACCGCGCGTCACGGCTCCCGCGGCGGCAAGAGCCTGCAATATGCCGACCGAAGCCGAGGAGGATTGTATCACCGCCGTCAGCAAAGCTCCCGCCGCCATACCGAGAAGCGGCGAATCCAACGCCGCGAGCGCCTCTGATATTCCGGGGAGCTCGGCAAGCGGCGCGACGGTGTCGCTCATCAGCTCCATACCGAATATCAGCACCGTAAAGCCGAGAAGCGCCCGCCCCGCATCTCGCTTTTTTTCATTTTTTGAGCCCATTATGAGAACTATACCGGCAATGGCAAGCAAGGGCGAGAAGATCGTCGGATCCAGAAATACAAGCACGCCGCCGAGCCTTGTGAGCGACAATAGCCATGAGGTCAGCGTGGTGCCGAGATTGGCTCCTATCATGACTCCCACCGATTGTCCGAGCGTCATCAGACCGGAATTGACAAAACCGACCGCCATGACCGTGGTGGCTCCAGAGGATTGCACCAACGCCGTCACAGCCGCGCCGAGAGCCACACCGCGAAGCGGGGTGCGACACATCTCCCCCAGCCACCCGCGAAGTCTGCCGCCACCCAACTCCCGCAGACTCTCGCCCATAACGGTCATACCGAACAAAAAGATACACACCCCGCCTATAAAGCGAAGCACCGAAAATATATACACCTTGACCTCCGTAAAAAACAGATCTGACAATATTATTATCTCTGCAAACAAAAAATACACGCTCCGATCACGGAACGTGTATCATCTTTTTATTTATCGCCGTCGGCTTTTGATTTTCATCACGAAAACTTAAGGCAATACCGCACAATTCTTTTTGCTCAATTGCGCAGCCGGAAAATTCGTCAGATGAAACAAATTTTCGCGCGCGTAGTTCATCCTACGCGAAGG
>CAZPYK010000009.1:0-40624 GCA_964590755.1 uncultured Ruminococcus sp.
ACTGAATATTGTTTGTATTTCCATGATACAATGAAATTGAATACGACTTACGATAAGGCAATGATAATTCGCATTATTGATATTCAAATAAAAGATTATTCAGAACAAATAAACACAATTAGGAGAGAACGAAACAAGTGCTTTGAGGGAGATTATAAACAATGACGGAGCGTGAAAAATCACAAATAATTGACTACTATCTTAAAGGCTATAATATTGATGAAATTGCACTTATAATGCCATTTAAGCAGTACGAAATACGCAACACAGTGAAAGGTCTTAAAAGGGCAGAAAAGGTGATTAGGGGCAGAAATGCCGATATTATAAACGATGTGGAAAACGGCATAACCGATGTCAATGTTCTCTGCAAAAAGTATCACATATCAAAGGCAAGTGTTTATAGAATTGTGAAAACCGGTCACAGAAAACCGCACTATGTGAAAAGCAAAACAGCCGAAATCGTTGAGGACTTGAAAAGAGGTGACTTGACACAAAGCGAAATCGCACGAAAGCACAATGTCACTAAACAAGCCGTGTTTATATGCAAGAAAAAGTTTTTATAACTCGAGGAATAACGACAATGAAGAATTATAGTAAAAGTGCAAGCCCTACAGCTGCTTCAGTTCAAGAGGAATGGAAAGAGTATGACGTTTGTATAGTAACAATAAAAAGCAAACAATTACAGTAGCGCAAGCTGTTTATAAGCTGTTTGGCAAAGGCTATCCCAACGACACACGTCCCAAAATCATTTACATTGACGGAGATACAACAAATTGTGCCATTTGGAATTTGAAAATATGCAGAGCATACACGGAAGAACGATTGCCCGAACAAATTGCACGCTATAAAAACGAAGTAAAAAATTGCGTATTGCACATCGTTAAAGATATGCACTTAAACCGATATGCGCAACTCGACGTTGACAATATCATTGGCGAAACTTATTTAATGATATGGAAACATTTATCGCAGTATATGCCCAACACGAGTTTTTATGTTTTTTGCAAAAAATACTTTATGCTTGTATTTAGGCGCGCGTGGGAAGAAAGAACGCGAACGCTTGATAACACCATATCCCTTGATGAGAATTGGTGCAGAAAGACGGAATGCTGAATTTAGAAAACCTAAACACAGTAAAATCACGCAGAAAGGGCAGTTATGTACCGAAAATGGTACATAGTTCAAAAATCACAATAAAAATCAACGCACTTGGCAATATGTCGGGTGCGTTTTTCTTGTTGAATGTGTGTTTTTCCTCAATGAGATAGGGCAAAATTAAACGGCAGTGTTAAAATCGATAACTTGTTCAATGTGTGATTTTATACCGCCTTAAAATCGTTTTAGTGACTTCAAGTAAAAAGGGCATAAGAAAACCCCCACCGCAATGGGCAGGGGTTGAACTCTCTTTTAATCTTCCATTAAGTCAAAATCGATGCAATCTTGCAAAGTTAGAGGCGTTTTAATGCGTTGCCATAATGTTGGCGTTTGTCGTTGTGGTGCTTGCCTTGTCGGCTCGTTCCACACTCTTGGCGGGAGATTCTCATACAATGCGGTTATCTCATCGGCTGTGATGTATGGTGCTTGTATGCGTTTTTCTCGCACATCATCGGACGGCTTGAAAAGCATATCACCACGACCGAAAAGCCTTTCACAGCCACCGTGACCGATTGCCAAAATGCTTTCTCTTGTGTTTGAGGTTCGGAAAGCGAATTTTGTCGGCGTATTCGATTGAATAAGACCGTCAACAACTGTAACTCGTGGGGATTGTGTGCATAATACGCAGTGAATGCCACACGCTCGCCCAATTTGGCAAAGTCGCGCAAGTGCTGTTTTAATCTCATCGGCTAGCCGTCTATCAGCACTCAAAACCAATTCAGCCAACTCGTCCACAATCACGCACAAACGGGGGAAATCTTCCGGGCAGGTGTTTATTTCTCGTTCTTCCATAATGTTATATCTATATTGCATAATGTCAAGCAATTGATATAAGCGTGTTTTTGCTTCTTCCGCAGTCGTGCAAACCTTGCATATCAAATGTGCAGATTTTGTATTATATCGCACCAATTCCGACCGCTTGCAGTCAATCATTAAAAAACCTAATTTGTCGGCAGATGTCGAAATCGCAAGAGAATTGATAAAAGAGTGCAGAAAGGTTGATTTACCGCTCCCGCTCGTGCCTACGCACAAAGCCGAAACCATAGCTGGCAACGATACTTTGACCGCTTGCCCTTGCTCGTCAATGCCTACGACTGCTTCAAATGGTGCAGGTTCAGCACTTCGCACGCTGTCAGCAAATCGCACGGCTTCCCTTGTTGCTCGTTTAAAAACAAGTGCAAAATGTCCGCAAGTGCTTTTTGACACTTCCACATCTTCGCCCACTTCGGCAGAAATCAGCACCGCAAGCCGTTTGACTTTTGGCAGATCTGCAATGTTTGCAAGGCGAAAATCTAATAGTGTTGTGTTCGGTGTTTGTCGCACGCCCACACACTCGCACGGTGTTTTTAACGCAGAAAATGCCCCCGAAAGAGCACTCTCTATATTTTTATAATATTTCATATAATGCCGTTTTCCTTAAATTCTTTAATAAGGCCGTATCGTTTCGCGAGCTTTTCCAAGCGGTCGCCAGCTGCTCCGAGTTCATCAAGCGACAAGGGCGTTTCTGCGCAAAGCTGCCAATTGCGCGCGCATTCTCTCGCTTCTTCCTTTTTTTGTTCGTATTTATTCATTGTATTTTCTCCGCTAAATTATTATAATTTTATAAGCTTTTATCGTATTTGATTATATTATTATCAATTAAATTTTGGATAAATGCACGCTTATTTTTGCTACTCTCGAATTTATAAAAGTCGATGTGGTCGGTTAAAAATTTATACATACCGTCAATGTGGGGAAATTTGCTAATGTCGCCGATATACTCTTTTATAAATAAATATAAATGTTTTAGCGTTGTTTGCGAGTAATTCCAATCGCGCCCAAGCGTAAGCGTCCCCCCGTGTTCAGTGCTTAAAATCGCGATTGTGCTATCGTATGATTGAAAAATTAAAGTGCCGTTGTTGTGTAATAAAAATTGATTTTTGTTGTGAAATTGTTCGCAGTAAGTCATTTTTCGTCCTCCTTTTTTTTGTAATCCGGAAAGTCCAATTCACAAATATTCGAGCCTTCGATAAATTCGCCGTCTTCGTCATAAAGCCCGTCTTCAATCCACTTGCACTCGTGGACGTAGATACGATGAAAAGGATTATAATCTACGCGTGTTTGAATCGTCGCGTAATAAGCTCTCGCCTCCTCGAGGGTGTTAAAATCCACCGACTTGTTCGGCGTTTGATTGGCACAGTTATTCCATACGTCAAAAGCATTCTTGCCGTTTCTCGTCTCGACAATGCGTGTGCATACTGTGAATTTAATCTTGTTTTCCATATTGAATCTCCTCATTGAATCTCCTCTTGAGCTGTATCGCTCTTCCTTTGATGATATAAATATACCACAGCACCGATTTTTATTTTTTTTTCCTATCATCTAGGATACTTTGATTATAAAGGATATTTTGCTATAAGTCAAGCAATTTTTATATTTTTATCAAAAAAATAAATATATTACAAACGTATAATATTATGTTTACAAGTTAACTAATTGTAAAGCGATTAAACGCACGCACACGCGCGCCCGATTATAAAATGTCTAAATTCGCTATCATAATTTATTTATATGTATATAAGCATAAATTTAATATTATATAGGATTGTAGGTATATGTCCCGTTTTTGGTACATCGGCACACGATAAGTGTATTTTGAGCGTTTTATTGAACAAAGCGCATAATAAAATGTAGCGATTTTTGACGATATTATACAAATGTATGATATTTTTTGTCTGTGTACGCATCCGTTCGGTTGTGGACACGGGATATTGTGCAAAATGTATGATAAGGTGCGATTTGACATACTCGGCACACCCCCCCCCTGCTGCCCCCGGGGGTATTTCTGGCAATCGGTCACGGTGGCTCATTACCCAAACCCCCATTTGACAAAATTTTGGAATGTGGTAGGATATGTGTATGGTGAGTTATAGAGAAGTGATAGAGAGTGTGTATGTGAAAATAGACGCGATGAGGAAGTGCAAAGTGGTGGCAGATGGTGATTTGCTGACACTTTATGGTATATTGCGTGATAGTTTGAGGGTGGAAATAGGCAGATTAAGTGTTGTGAAAACTGACGCTAATGAAAAGCAGATACGCATTTTGTTGGGAAGATATGTGCTAGGTAGCAGGGATAAGAACAAGGTGCTGTGGCTCGGTGCAGTTAGACCTTTGGAAGCGAGAGTGGAAACGCTTTTGAAGAAGAGGGTAAAAGACACGGAGTTGATACGGCAGTATATGGAAATGTATGATGACTATATGGCGTTGGCGAGTATGCGGTCATTTGAGCATTTTTGCTTGTATATGGAAAGTGATTGGGAAAAGAAAGTGTGGAAGCCGACATTGGACATATTCAAGGGGTGGTATTATTATGCGACTAAAATGGTGCTTGACGGAGATGTGAAATTTATCGAAAAGCAGCTGCCTGTTGCATATGGGAAGTCATTGAGTGACAATTTTTTGATAGCGTGGATATTGGGGCAAGATATAGACAGTGATGTTATAAAGGTGTTTGGGAACAAGTATAATTGCGGTCGTGCGTTTGATACGATAGTAGACTTGATGTGCGATTTGAAGTATGCAAAGGTGTTTCCGTACTTTGCCCAATTTGGTGGGAAGAAAGATAACATATTTGAGATGTGCAAACAGTCAGAGGGAACTTTTAAGATAAGTGGCTCGCAAAAGCCTGTGAACTTTTTGTGCGTGGGAAAAGACAGTAAAATCAGTGGTGTGCGTGCTAAATACTTCTTTTTGGATGACATAACACAAGCGGAAGATGCTGGCAAAATCACAGCACACGATAAAGATATATATACATATGAAACAGTATGGAGCAAGAGATTTTATAGTAATAAAAATTCGCACTTGGTTATAGGTGGTACAACATATAGTCAATTTGATATATTGTCATATTTGAAGAAGAAGTTTAACATTGAGGGTGCGGTAGTGTCTAAAATGAATAAGTACACGAAAGTCGCATACTCCAATGAGTTTGTGGAAAATGGCATTTCAGCATTTATTTGTGTGCCAAAACTTGACTATGATACGGACGAAAGCACATATCCGAGTGAGTTTTCAACCGCAAAGGCAAGAAAAGAGCGTGAAGATAACTATGCTGTGTTTATGGCAATGAACCAACAAAGACCACTTGCACCGTCCGACACTCCGTTCTTTATGGACAACATTTGTGAATATGAGGGTTTGCCGGCTGTTGGCACTTGTGGGCGGAGCATATATCATCGTGCATATATCGACACAAAGCGAAAAGGCAATGACTTTTGTGCAATGGTTATCGGCTCAAAGATTAACGATAAGCACTATGTGATTGACGGACTTTATGACCAAAGACCAATGCAAGATATTTACGAGAGTATTGTTGCTAAAATAATACAACATAATATAGTGGAATTAGTTATAGAAAATAATATCAATGAGGGTTTATCTACTCTATTAACTAATATGTTACAAGAACACGGCTTTTATAATTGCAAAATCACCGAAATTTACAACAATGAGAAAAAAGAGGATAGAATAGCAGGGGAAGAAGCCAACATAAAGGCAAGAATGGTATTCCCTAAATTCGGTATGTATGCTCGCTCATCACAGTTGGGTATGGCAATGGACGAAATGTATGGGTTCTCTTACAAGCGTAAAAACGAACACGATGACTGGACAGATGCCGTTGCCGGCTTCTCTCGCTCCTTTATAAACGGCTCGTATGGACAACCTGTAAAACTTATCACATTTTGTAGGTAAAACAAAAACCGCCCGAAAAAAGAAGGATAAAACGGACGGTTCTTGCCAACACTTAATGGAGTAAATTATGTGCTTACTGCCAACATCGTAATTCTAGCACCATTATAGAGCATTGTCAAGGCGGAAAATGAAAAATTTTGTGATTTTTTGCAAAAAATAAAAATGTAAAAAACCTATTGACAATTTGCAAAAATGGCATTATATTTTAGTGTGTGAATAAATATAGAGTGCATAAAGGTGTAAAAAATGAAAACTGTAAAGTGTCCGATATGTAATCACACTCTTGAAAATGTGAAAATGGCAAATGGTTTTGAGGTGGAATTTAACAAGCCCTTAAAGGTGTTGCCGTACGTCACTTGGTGTGATAACTGCAAGAGAAAGATAAAGTATGATGTGAAAAAGGTCGAGAAAGAGGACTAATTTCGCGATAGAAATAAAACCGATGTGCAAAGACACAAAATTCGGATAACGGAGTGCGTAGTACCCAAAATAAAAGCGGTATTACGCATTTTTTATAGGACGAGGATATGGCAGGAATTAAAAAGATTTTAGTACCAATTAAACCTAGCGAATTAACTATTGATAAAGTTATACCCTATCTTCCTACTATTTTACAAAAATTTGATGAAAATAGACTGCAAATTCGTGCGGACTATGACACTTATTGTTTGCAACACGATATTCTGGCAAAGAGAAGAGTACACGATGATACGGATATAAATAACATCGTTTTAGAACCACACCTTTTGGCAATGGTTGATTGGAAAACGGGATATGTTTTTGGCAACCCCATTAAGTACGCACAAACAAAAGACAGCGATACAGACGATATAACTTATCTTAATAAATATGCAAGATATGCAAACCGCAGTGCAATAGACCAAGAAGTCGGAATGTGGGCATATGCAACAGGTGTTGGATATTACTTTGTTCAACCCACCGAAGAGCGAGTTGACGTCGAAACACAAGCACCTTTTGAATTGTTTTGCCGTGAAGCTGATACTTGCACAAAAGTATATTCATCGTACAATGGCAAGAAACCACTTTTTGACTTGCTTTATACCACTGTTGAGGAAATTGACGAGAACGGCAGAAAAGAAACATTTGCTATTATTGATATTTATTTGCCTAATGATTATTATCAATATAAATGCCCAGCGTCAATGAACACCACTATCACAAGTGTTGATTTTGCACAGCAAGCACACCAAAAAAGACCTGTTTATAAGAAATTGCCTCTTGTCGAGAAAAGACTTAACCCAAACGGCATAGGTATTGTTGCAATGGCAAAGTCTATGCAAAAGGCACTTGACACTATCGCAAGCAACAGCATTGACAATATTCAAGAAGTTGTAAATGTTATTTATAAGTATAAAGGTCTTGATATTGGTAAAGATGCGGACGAAAGACGAGAATATCACAAAGCCGTTCGTAGAAATGGTGCGGTAGTTTTGCCACCTGCAAACAAAGGTTTTTCAGAGCCTGATTTGGATATTGTAAAAACCTTTGCGCTTGATTTTGCTGACGTGCTGTCTTTAAGTGACAACATTAAGCGTGCAATGTATGAAACAATCGGTGTACCACTTGCAACGAGCAATACAAACAGCGGTGGAACAACAAAGAGCGGAAGTGAAGTCGCAAATGGCTATGACAATGCTTACAACAGAGCCTTAACTGACATCAATAACTTCTTGCCTGCCGACAGCGACTTATTGGATAAAATGTTGTTTATTTGCCAAAACACAGCAAACAACAAAGTCAATGATTTGAAGTTGAGTGAAATTGAAATTAAGTATAGTCTTAATCTTAATGATAATATGCAAATTAAGACACAATCACTCGGTACTTGCATCGGTGTAAAAATGCCACCTGCAATGGCACTCCGCATTACAAGATTGTCAAATGACCCCGAAGCAGAGGGCAAGCAGTGGGAAGAGTATATGGCAAAGGTGCAAGCCGAAGCCGATAGAAAAGCACAAGAGCAATTCGATAGGCAACAATCACTGCAAGCACAAAAAGATACCAACAAGGGCAACCTTGATGATAAAGAATAAATTTGTCGAGCATAAGACATATAAAATATGCACCATACATAGCAGAGCAGACTGCTGATTTAAACATTAAAGACTATATGGTAGGAGAACATTTATGGCAACTATTAAAGAACTGTTGGGCGAAGCCTACAAAGACGGAATGACTTTTGAAGAAATCGAAAGTGCATTGGCAGGAAAGAAACTTGCTGACTTGTCAAGCGGTGAGTATGTATCAAAGGGCAAACTTACGGACTATGAAATGCGTGCAAAAAAAGCCGAAGAAGAATTGCGCAAGAGAATGACCGATGACGAAAAGAAAGCACAAGAACTTGCGGACAGAGAAAGTCATTATAAAGCAATAGAGCGTGAAAATGCACTGTACAAGTATAAAGCCGATTTGGCTAATACAATCAAAGACGGTGAAGTGCTGAACAGCGTGGCAACACTCTATGCGGACGGCAATTTTGGTGAGGCTATTAGGGCGCAAAACGATTATCTTGCAAAAGAAAGAGTGAATTATGAGAAACAACTCCGTGAAGAACTCTTGCACAGTAACCCAAACCCCGCTCCACAGAACGATAACAGCCACCAACGAAAGGCAAACGACCTCTCTATGGCTGATTGGAATACTCTTAAAGAAACTAACCCACAAGAGTATAACCGACTTATAAACACTATAAAATAATATAAATTAAGGAGATAACAAACAATGGCAAGTATTTTTGACGATAAAGTGTTTAATGCCGAAGTCTTTGGCAGATATGTAGACACTGTTAGCGACCTCAAAAGGAACGAACTCTTGAAGTCCGGTGTTTTCCGTGTAAGAAATGACATTAAGGGTATGTTCTCTGCACAAACAGGTGGCAACTACGCTGTAATTCCGATGAAAGCACCTATCGGTGGCGATGCAGTGAATTATGACGGTAACACAAACATCACAGCCGACAGCAGAAAGACCTTTTCACAAGGTATGATTGTTGTTGGCAGAGCAAAGGGCTTTACTGAAAAAGACTTTTCTTACGACATTACGGGCGGCAATGATTTCCTCCCTGTTGCAGGTGAAGTCGCACACTATTGGGATAATGTAGACCAAGAAACATTGCTCGCAATTTTGGAGGGCATTTTCAGTATGACCGAAACAGGCACAGACAAGTTTGTTGATACACACACTCTTGATATTTCTTCCGGTGATGATGACGCTTCAAGTATGGTTGGTGCAACAACTCTTAACAGTGCTATCCAAAAGGCAACAGGTGACAACAAAAACATCTTTACCGTTGCAATTATGCACTCTGTTGTGGCAACACACCTTGAAAATTTGCAACTTTTGAACTACCTCAAATATACAGATGCAAGCGGTATGCAAAGAGATTTGAGCCTTGCAACTTGGAATAGCAGACTTGTACTTATTGATGACAATATGCCCGAAAACGAGGGCAAGTACACAACTTATGTTCTCGGTCGTGACGCATTTGATTACATCGATTGTGGCGTTAAAGTTGCTTATGAAATGGACAGAGATGCCGCAAAGAACGGTGGCGAAACAACTCTTTACACAAGACAAAGAAAAATTTTCGCACCGAGAGGAATCTCGTTTGCCCCCACATCTATCCCGATGTCACCCGACCTGTCTTTGCTTAAAGAGGGTACTTCTTGGAAAATTGCACAAGACAGCACCGGCACAAAGGCAAAATATCCCCACAAGGCAATTCCTATCGCAAGAATTATCTCAAAGGGTTAATATGCAAATAGCATAAATAAGTATTATAGGAGATAGTATTTATGGACTTTGAAACAGTGGTAAAAGCAAAATATCAATATTTGGATGATTGCGATGTAAGACGAATAGTAGACAAGGCAAAAATGTTTTACTATTCTCTTGCATACCCTGTGGATAAGTCCATAGATATTGATACACAACCTATAACAGGTTTTAGAGCCGAACAGTGGGTATTGAGTGCGTGCGATGAACTCGTAGAAAGACTAGGCTTTTCAAATGTTGTTGCATATAAAGAAAATGGTGTGTCGTGGACTTTTGACGGAGCGTATTTGAGCGATAGGCTTGTAAGCATGATAACACCACAAGTGGGAGTTATATTTTAATGAAAATCGGACAAAGTGTATGGTATTGTAAAAAGTTAAAGAATGGTGGGTATTCCGAGCCAAAGCAAATAGTAACACGAGCAGGCTTTTTTACAGTAATGGGGAAGAGCGGTTATAGTGACATTATTGAGTTTGGCAATAGGATATCATCTTATTTAACAGCAATCGCACAGCCCTATGAAATGTGGGAAGAAGAATTTTCAAGCGGTGACTTGTTTTATTGCAATGGAAAAAAACCTAGTGCGGAAGAAGATTGGTATGGACAAAATGCAAACTATGTTGTTGACGATATAGACTATGGCAATGTGCGCATCAAACTCACACTAAAAAAGGTAGAAGAATGAACTGTGTAAAGCGTAATGACCTCGATAGATACTATTCCAAATTGAAAAATCTCACAAGTGGGAATATCGGACAAAAGGCGGTTGACTTGCTTGTTGAAGAGGGAGTGCGAGAGGCGAACGCACAATATGCAGGAACTCACTTTGTTGTTACGAGCGAAAAAGACGAGCAAAGCGGTAGGATAGTCGCAAGTGGCAAGGGCATAGCCTATGTTGAATATGGTACTGGTTTGGTTGGTGAGAACACTTATGAGGGGGAAACACCCGAAAGCGGAGTGCCTATCACTGGGAAGTGGGAATATTTTTATGATAGTCCCTACAAGGACAAGGCATTAGGCGGTTGGTATTTCGGTCATACTTTTACGCAAGGACGAGTGGCTGGTATGCAAATGTTCAACACGGCAAAAAGCCTACGGCAATATGTGCAAAATGGCGAATTGGCAAGAGATATTAGGAGCAAACAATGAAATCATTTATAGATAAAATAATCGAATATCTTAATGGCAAGTTTAATTCTGATACAACTTTGTCTAAAAAGCCTATTGGGCATTATGCTTATGAGAAAGACCTTTTGCCAAATGCGACCACACCATTTTACACCGTGCAAATGCTCGACAACTCAACACAAAGTGAAACATTTTCGGAAGAGTGTACTATCAATGCACCGATACAAATTAACCTTTATGGTGTGAAAATGAAAGTGCGTGACAATCTCACGGAAGCACAAGCGGTGGCTTATATCCTTGCTGAAATGTGCAAAGCATTTATGGAAGAGTATAAACACACTCAAAGCGGCATTGTGTCTATGCGCTGTACAAGCTGCACTCCCGCACTACCCTATGAAAATGGCTCAAAAGCGTATTATTCAGTTATACGCTATAATATTATAATTAACAAGGAGAATTAAAAATGGTAAGAAATATACCTTTGTCAACGATTGGCGTAAAAGTGTCTTATTGCATTGAAGCGGCGGCAGGCACTAGACCGAAACAGGGATATACCGTGCTTGATGGTGTTTATAGCACTCCAAGTTTTAACATTTCACCCAGCACTGCGGACGCAACTTCTTTTGCGAATAAAGAATACACCACAAAAATTCAGCTTTTGAAAGAAATGCCAGACAACATTGAGTTTGGTATTCGTTTTGGACAAAAGATTGCAACCCAATGGGAAACGCTTGTTTCTGCTTATGAAGACGGAATTGCATCTGGCAAGGAAACTTGGTTCTGCATTGATATTCCCGGATATTCAAAATCTATTTTCTTTACTGGTAGACCGAGCAAATTGGGTATGCCTGAAATGACTGCAAACAGCGGTATCGATACTTCTGTGTTTGTCACACCGACGGGAGAACCCGAATATGCAGAAGACCCCACTGGCTATATCGAAACATAACAACAAAACTTACCCCCTTACAAATCTATAAAGAATAATCATTAAGGAGAATATAAAATGAAAACTATAACAATTAACGAAAAAAAATATGAACTTGCACCTATCGATTTTAATGCACTGTGCGAATTGGAAGAACTCGGTTTTGCACTTGCAGATGCGCCAAAGCAAACATTTAAGACAATGAGAGCTTTGTGTGCGCACGTTATGAAGTGCGACGTCGATGTGGCTGGCAAAGAGATTGAAGAACATCTTGCTAATGGTGGAACGATTGCAGACCTAAAACCACTGTTTGACAATCTTGTTGAAAGTGATTTTTTTCGCAACATATCCCAATAACAACAGAGCCAACCGACGAGCCTACGAAAAGAAAAAGAGGCAAGTCGGTAAATGATTATCCAACGATACGAGAGTGGATAGAAAACGAATGGCATTACTATGCGTTGGTTATAGGGATACCAGACGATGTTTTTTGGCAATTAACGCCAAAGACAATACAAATATATTTTAAGGCATATAAAAGGCGCAGACAAACGGAGATACAAGACCTATGGCTACAAGGCAGATACTTTGCTTGTGCGATTGCAAGCACCTTGTCATTTAGCAAGTCAAACCCGCCTGAATATCCCGAAATGCCTTATCAAGAAGAAGATGAACAAGAACTAGCAAATGATGAGGAATGGCTCGCTAAACAGCGTGCAATAGCGTGGCAACATTTCACAGCATTGCTAGGTGCAAAAAATAAATAGGAGAACAGCCGTGACGGAACAAGAGATTGATAAATTACTATTAGAGATAGACGTTAAAGATAAAACACAAGGCGGTAGTAAGAAATTAGTCGATGATTTCGCTACGGCTGTTTCTAAATTGAATGAGCAAATCGCCAAACTTGATGTGAGTAAATTTGAAACCATATCAAAGGCAATGTCGGTAATGAGTGGCAATAGTGCAAATGCGGCAAAGAGTTATGAAGAACAAGCCAAAGCCCTTAAAAAGGTGCAGGAAGAATACAAAAAAATGCGAGGCACTCAACCACAACCACAAGCTGAAAGTGGCGAAAAATTACAAGCACAAGGCGGCATTGCACCACAACTTGATGCCGTGCAAGAGAAGTCAGAGGCAACATTTGCGGAAGTAAACTCACTACTTGAAGTTTATCAAGGACAACTTGAACTTATCAATGAGAAATTGGCAGAGGGCGGTTTTACGGAAGAAAAGTATTTATCACTCAAAAAACAGCAGTTGAGGCTTGAACGGCAAATTGCCAATGAGCAAAGCAAGCAAGAGAAGTCGGGGGCAAGTAATTTGTTGTCATCAATTAAACGAGTGGCAACTTATAGGCTAATTCGTGCAATAATAAAATTTATTACCGATGCACTAAAAGAGGGAGCGGAACAAATAGCACAAATAAGTCCAGAGTTCAACAAAACTTGGTCGAGTGTGCTGACAAGTGTTGATAAAATAAAAGGTTCTTTGGCAACAATCGGTGCAAACATATTGCCAATTATTGAGCCTATTATTAGGTGGATTGCAGACTTGCTTGTTACGGTATCTAATACGATAGGGCAAATTCTATCAGCATTTAACGGAACAGGCAAGGCAATTCAAACAAACATAAAATACCAAAAAGACTATAATAAAGAACTTAAAAAGGGTTCGTTGTTGGCATTCGATACCTTTACCACAATGAAAGCCGAGAGCCAAAGCGACTTGTATACGACACAAGATAGCGGTGCGCTAGGTAGTGGTCTTACAGGAATAATCGACAGTTTAACGCCGGTAATGGAATTTATTAACGAGATTATCACCACGTTGACCGCTGTTCTTATGCCTGTTGTTGCATCTATTGGTGACATTGTTGGTGGCGTGGCAGATCAAATAGCAGCTGCATTTAAGATAATAGTCGGATTGTTAAAAGTGCTAACGGGAGATTTTCAAGGAGCGTGGGACTTAATCGGTGATGGTTTTGTGCAAATGACAAACGGCATTGCCAATATGTTTATTGCTCTTGCGAAGTTTATTATAGATGCACTAAACGTCTTGTTTGTGGAAACCAATCCACTCTTTTGGATATTAAAGGCATTTGGAATAGATGTTGGTGGTACAATTTCATCGTGGAATGCCGATTGGAGTGCAAAAGCGTGGAATCCGATTAAAAACTATGCGTTTGGTGGTGACTATAACAGTGCGGACTTGTTCTATGCAAATGAGAACGGACAAACTGAATTGATAGCAAGCACAAATAGCGGTGGCGGTGCGGTTATGAATATGCAACAGTTGGAGAGTGCAATTTATAGCGGAATGATAAAAGCAATGGCAAGCAACAGCAACGGTGGCGAGAGCGCAGTGTATTTAGACGGAAATAAAGTCGGTACATTTGTTGCGAGCAGTAGTGGCTTTAGGAACGAAGCAAATCGCAGAAACACAGGCTTGAATTGGAGATAAGACAATGAGCGTAAAAGTTGATTATAAAAACAAAATAAATGTATCATTGATAAACCCCGTAAACACAGCGGACGGACTTGATACGTTTTACTTAACGGGCGCAGGATATATTGATTATCCATTTAAGGATATAAGCCGTGATAGCTCGCTAGGTTGGGAAGAGCCTGTGTGGGGTGGTGACTTGACACGAAGCACTAACTTTGTGTTGACAAACATTCTTGATGTCGATTATGGTCTTGTTGCGCGACTTGAAGTATCTTATAAATATATGAATGTAAAAGACTATAAAGCACTGTGCAAAATTGCAAAAGAGCGCGTGTGCTATGCAACGTATTTCAACTATGAAAAAGGCGAATGGGTGCGCAGTCAAGAATTTGCCTTTACAAAACAAGAAAAATCAAAACTTTATGCCTTTGGTTCTGATTATCTAGGGCTATTAGATGTTACCGTAAAACTTGTCGCGACTAATCGAGATAGAGAAGATGTGATAAGCACACAATATTCAATTACTTATGGTCTTAATGGTGGTACGGGGACAACCCCAACAAAAGCTACTGCGCGATGGGGTGATAATGTGACGATAGCAGATTCAAGCGGATTTTCATATGCAGGTTATTCGTTTAAGGAGTGGAACACAAATAAAAACGGAACGGGCGAAAGATACAAAGCAAACCAACCAAAAACATTATGGCAGAATATGTCACTTTATGCAATTTGGGAGAAAAACTAGCTTATGGCAAACATTGAATTACAAATAAACGACAAAAAGTATAATAAAGCGTGGATTGACGATTTGTTTTGCACCTCTCAAATCTCAAATGATAGTGAGAACATAAATTATGGCGTTATTGGTGGTTATGGCTCTGCAACAATGCGTGATTTGGGTGGAGAAATAAAGAGCGAAATTCAACAAGGGAATATTCCCGTTTCAAATGCGGAAATCAATGTAAAAGTTAACAATAATCAAATGCAAGAACATATTACTAGTGATAGTGATTATGATATTATAGACAAGCAACTAAAGCTGTCTTTTCAAGATAGATTAACTTTGCTTGATGTGGTTACATATGTGGGAATGCCGTTGCGTGATTATTCTATGACAGCCTATGAAATGCTAGATGATGTTATCGGCTCATATGGTGAATATTGTAAGGCGTGTCCGATTAACTGGGTAAAATATCAGAACGGCACGTCGATTATAACAGCTTCGGAGCATAATAGCATTGTGGTAAATACGGCAAGCGGCTATGAGATTGTCGGAACACCGATAAGAGTGATTGTTGGCAAACACTATACCATAAATTATAGTATTACGGTGGGGACAGCTTATACAAGTAACAGCGGTATTCCCTTGCAAGTTTTGTCAGCCGCTCCAAGCAATAGTGACTGCCAAAACATTACTATTGCAAAGTCACACTTGGGCAAAAGCGTAGGTTCTTATTCGGGAACGATTGAATTTGACGCCCCAACAAACATTATTTATCTTGTGCTTAATTTTGGTTGGGCAAGCGACGGACAAGAAATAGTTGTTAGCATTAACTCAATAGATGTTAACGGCAAGTCACTTGAAAAAGCTACCGAAAATAAAGTGTGGGGCGAAATCGAAAATGTCGGCACATCTACTATGCCCATTGGTGACAAGCTTAATGGAATAAAAATCGGCTATCCATATTTAGTCGCCGCCACTTATCGAGAAACCATCGAGAAATTTTGCACGCTCGCACAAATTACACTAGCACTAAATGAAGACGGGGAGATTGAATTTTTCGATGCTAGACCACTCAAAAAGAACGAAACGGCACTTAATGTCCCCGACACATACAAAATAAGCAATCTTAACAAATCATTGTTTGTAAAAAACAAATTTGACGGTGTTAATATTAAACAAAATAAAGTCGAAGACGAAGATATTGCTGGCGATAATGTCTATAATTGGGATAGTGGCGAAAACGAATATACTACAAGCACCGACAAAAGCGGTGAGTGGTTAAGTGTTCCTACTTATATTGAGGTTTCATATTATCACGGTTCTTTTACAGTGCCGCAAAAAAGCAATGAAAATCGCACCACTATAAAACGATTGTCCGAATACGAATTTTCTGTTTCTGGAACACATAGGTCGGGAACAGTGAGTTATATTTCAAGTGACGGCGGTAGTGGATATAGAGCCAATTATACCGATAGCGAACAGTCTATTTGGACTATTAGTAAATTTAGCGAAAGCAATATATCGGGCGGTTCAACGGCTAGTGTAACAAACAAACAAAGCGTAAACATAACGCTTAAAGACGGCTATTGGCAAGTTGATTTTGTTGTGCCGGTTGGACAAAAATATTATTATTATGAAGTATATAGTGGTAATGTGCGTAGCGAACTCCACGCTTATGATGCCGAAAAACTTTCGATTAGTTTTTATGGGGACAAGCGAGAAGTGTCTTTCAAAGAAGTAGATTTAAGCAGTGCGAACATAGAGAATGCAAAGACCGTTGTTAGCATACCGACAAGCGAGCTTATGCAAAATGAGGACGATGTGATAACAATACGAGAGAATATACTCAATGATTATCGCAATGGCGTGGCAACAGGGAATATCGATTTGTTTTGCGGACTTGGAGATTGGGCAAATGGTGAAATCATACAACCAAATGACCTTGTGCAATTCTCAAAAGAAAACACTTTATGGCGAGTGACAAGTCGCACATTCAAATATAATGGCGCACCGACTTTAAGTCTAGAACTGCAAGAACAACACGAGGTAAAATGGCGCACGGTATTTGAGGGTGAATATACAACCGTGCTTTCGCATAAAACTAGTACAAGTGCGTTGAACGAAACAACATTGACAAATGATATGCCGAGCGGTGTTGATTGGGGAATACCAACGATTATAACAGGCTATACCTCTTGCTCGATTGGTGGCATTACTTCGGAAACAAAAGACGAAAAAGCCTTTACACGATTGCGCTTAATGGACGGCAAAGTTTATAGTGGAGCGAGCGTTTCGTTATATAAAACCGATGAGGCAACGGGGGGAAGAGAGATTGTCGGCTCGGTAGCTTGCTCATTTGTATTAAATAAAGCCGTGTCAACGCTAACGTTTAAGTCAGATGTCAATATTAACCAAAGCGGCGGTGGGTTATATATTGCAAACTTGGTAATAACGAAAGTCGAACAATATTATTGACAAACTAGTAGGTGGACAATATAATGAAACAAGAGGTATGATATGGCAAACATAAGAATAGTACAAGGCGATGATAAGCATATTAAAGTAAAGTTTATCGGGGATAGTGCCACGATTGTGCAAGGCTTTTATTTTACTTGTGCAACATTAGGGATAAATAAATATTTCGACCAAAAAACCGATGACGAATGGTACATAAATCTTTCGAGAGAGGAAACTCGCGACCTTGATGTTGGAATACACGTATTTGATATTACTGCAAAAACAATCAGTGGCGATATTGTGACGGGAGTTTATCACGGAACTGTTTGTGTTCTTAAAAAAGATAATATGGTGGAATAATGGATAATAGATGTACTACAAATATAATAGAAGCTTGCCTACAAGACGATGAATTAGACGCAAAACTTGCTGATGGGCTTTTTTCGGCAAACGATTATTTGGTGTTGAAGAACAAGCCATCAATCAATGGAATTACTTTGCAAGGGAATAAGGGGGCGTTGGAACTGGGGCTTGTACCGATAGACTTGTCAGAGTTTGAGCGCACCGACGAGCTTTTGCGCGACTTTAGAAACAAGGCTGAAATGTTTGTTGACGATAAGGCTAGTGGTGCTAGAATTACGTTACAGGCGGTCAAGGGTATGTCTACAAAGATATTGCGAGTGGGTAGTATCGAGCGTATTGACTTTAATCTTGTTGATAAGGGCGACTATGTTTTTGTTGGTGATGAAAACACAAAAATTTACCGCGTAGAAGAAGGGAATCTTGTGCAAGTTTTACCCGAAACAACGGCAGGACAAGTATTAGTAAAAGACAGCGAAAATCGTTTTGAGGCAAACAACGTCGAGAATGTTCTTAAAGAAATTGCCGATGACCTTGACAAAAAAGCGGACGTCGTTAACCTTGAAAACGGAACAATCATTGTTAATAGAGCCGTTGCGGACAAGAACGGAAAAGATATTACTACGTACGTTGCGGAAGAAACAGACCCAACTGTTCCGAGTTGGGCAAAGAATGCAACAAAGCCGACTTATACGAAAGAGGAGGTTGGCTTGGGTAACGTGGATAATACGGCAGATATAGATAAAACCGTAAAAGAAGCGAATAGGGTTTTACACCGTCTTATTATTGGTGATGACATAGCGCAAGCTAGTTTTAATGGTTCGGCAGATAAGACGATTAAATACAGCACCGATGATTTTGATATTTCTACCGAAACAAATGGAATAAGCATTGCAATAAAGGATAAAGGCTATGCAAAACAAACCGATGTTAAAGCAGAGCTTGATAAAAAACTCGACAATACCGGTGGGGCAATTTCGGGAGATTTGACCATTGAGGGAAATCTTAAAGTCAACGGAGAGGTTACAGAGTTTACAAGCACAACGCTCCTTGTTGCAGATAAACTTATTGATGTTGCAAGAGGCAACACCGAACCGCTCACAAGTCCGGCTGGTATTCTTGTTGAAAAAGCAGACGGCGAAAAGGACTTCGGTATTGTTGTTGACGGCACGAACACCCTTATGGCAGGTAAAGCCGTAAAGGACAGCAGGGGCAACATTGATGTAAACGCAAGTGATTTGAAACCTATTGTCACAAGAAATGCGCTTATTCACGATACCCTTGTGAAATGGGACGGCGTTGGACAAAACCTTGTTCCCGACCAACGTAAATATACACAAGCCGATAACGAAGAACAAATATCGGCTGAATGGGTATTCACAAACTCAAACGGTCTTAAAACGAACGCAATTAAGAATATAAACGGCGATAGTGTATATGAATTTGATAACGGGGATAATAAATTCGGTTCTATAACCGCACCATTGCACCTCAAAGGACAAGACGTTCGTCCAAAATATACACAAAATGAGCAAGATTTAGAAGAAATTGCCCTTTTGAAAGACGTTGAAAACAATGTGCCGAAACGTGCCACGAATGCTGAAAATGTTACGTCGACAATCAATGGCAAGAAGATAGCCGATATATTCGAGAGTGATGGCACTACAGTTAAAAACGCCACGAATGCAGCTAGGGCTAATGTTGCAACGAGAGCGGACACTGTAGACATTGCAAATGCGGCAAATCGTGTTGCTAACGCATTGCGTATAAGTGGACAAAACGGAAATGGCACAGAGCAAGTAGTTGAGTATAACGGCAGTGCGGTTGTTGATGTTGCTTTTGATGAAATCGATTTTAATTCGAGCAAAACAGATAATGCGCTTTCTATAGAACTTCAAAACACAGGGGTTCTTGACGACTATCTTGATGAAAACAGCAACGGCGTTAACAGCAAGATTTTTAGTGCTGTTGAAATAGACGCAAAGGGACGTGCAATTCGTGGTGGGCAGTCTATTGAGTTTGGCAAAACAGGGCAAATTGAGCCGAGCGAAAGCTTAATGCAAAATGGTCTTTATTTGCAAAAAGACAGCTCTGGTGCTTTTTCTCCATATGTCAAGACAAGTGACAATGACAATGGCACAAAATATGAAGCAATAAAAATACCATATAATGTTTTAGCAAATCCACCGTCATTAGCAAACTACACCGATAAGACCGCAGACGAAAAAATTGCGGGTGCGTGGCGTTTTGAAAATGATAATGGCTTGTATACAAACACGATACACAATAATGCTGGCAATGCGATTTATCATTATAATGGTGCTAATGTGTATTTTGGCAGTTTGGTTAAGCCTACTATTTTGCGCGGCATAAATGCACAACCGCAATACGCATATAACTATGAAAGTGAAGAAATTGTTTCAAACATTACAACGGGTGTGCGATTTGTCGGAAGTCTAGCGGAGCTAAATCGTCTTTTGCCGACGGCATTAGAAAACCCAACAATGGTTGATATTATGAATGCAATCATATCCAACTCATTGACGAACACAATTGTGTGTATTGCTGGCGGTTTTAAGGACACGAATATAGGTGTGCCAAACGATAACGGACAGTTGCTTATTACTGTTAGCTCTGCAATTCTTCGACCGAATATTGAGTTTATATCGGATATTGGCACGACGAATTATAATCGTTATTATGGACACTTTATAAGAAGCGGTAACACAGTCACGTCGGTTGAATGGAACGAAGTTGTGCTGAATGAAAATAGTGACAATTTCACCATCGTAAAATCTACAACGCCCTCGGTTTCATTAAAGCGTAGCGACGTCGTAAACGGCACAAATCCTACTAGTGTTAAAGACGCTCAGCTAATTTACAGAGATGCTAATGGCGTGGCATTAACGGGTTGGAGGAGTTATGTCAATACAGACGGAAGTATGTCGGCACAACTCTATGCTAGAAGTTTCGGTAGTGATGTGAGTAACTTTGTGGCATTATATAGCAATAGTGGTGCGACTTCTTCAAGTGACACTGATAAATGGCATTTCTCACCAAACACAAACGCAAATATAGATTTGGGAGCGTCGGAGAAGCATTGGAGATACGGTTACGTTGACACTGTTTATAGCAAGACGATGACAGCAAACACGATAAATGGTGGTGCTGGCAATGCGATGATACAGCAGGCAACAACGTCGGGTTCGACCATTAAAGTTGGTTCGACAAAAGTGCCGTTGGTTTTGCAAGGAACGTCCGTACAGATTGGCGATAGTGATGTGCAAACAGAGGGCAAGGGAGCATACCTTAAAAGCGGACTGTCTAGCGGCACGCTCGGCTCGGTAACGCTTACAGCTGGTAGATATTACGTTGAAATGCCGACAAGCGTTGCTTTAACGAGCGGCGGCAGTAGAGAAATCTTGTTGACGTGGGTTATAGATGTTATAGGCGCAACAGATAACACTCTATCGGTTACGTCTATCGCGTTTGCACCTATTCGCAGAACCGAAAGTGCTGATGTCAAGATTATGGAATTAGCGGTTGTTTCTACGTATGGCGCAGGCGGCGTTACGTATGGCGCAGTTACTGTTACTCAACGCGACCTTGACGGCACTAATGCTGTTTCGCAAAGCGGTAGTATCTATTTCAAGAAATTAGCGTAAAAGGAGAGAAATATGTATTTTAATTATAAGACTAATTCGTTCACGAAATCGCCTGCAAGTCGCACTAGATTAGAGCAGATTAGCGAGCCTGAAATAATGATTGTGCGAGAAACAGAGATTGACGAAAATGGCGAAGAACACGAAGTCGAGAGAGAAGTCGAAAGGCTTGTCGAGAAAACAATCGAAGTCGAAATACCGATACCCGAAGACTGTATCGAAATCGATGACAGTGTTTGCGAAGAATTGTTCGCTATCGTCAAAAACAGCGACACGCCAAAAGCTATATTTGCAGGTGAAAATGGCTATCCTGAAATTCGTGATATAAGCACAGTCACCTCGAATATTAGCGAAGAAGAACAGAACGCCATCAAGATATTGGAGTTGAAGAAAAAGCTCGCTAGCACGGACTATTACGCACTTAAACGCATAGACGGCTTTCTCACCGAAGAAGAATATGCTCCGATAAAAGCACAGCGTCAAGCGTGGCGCGATGAGATAAACGAGCTTGAAAAAATAACTACGATAACGGCATAAATTTTTTAGTAAAGTATTGACTTTTATTACTAAAAGGTTTAATATGCGGATAGTAGGTGTAAAATGTTAGAGTTAACTGATTTTGATGAGCTTCAACAAGAACAAGGAGAACGGAAAGAGTTGTCGTCGACAAGCGAAAAATCGATTGCGGACGTAACGCTTTCCGATGTCCACTTTAAGCTTAATACCGACAAAACCTATGAAGAGCAAGCAAAAGATGTTGTGAATGCAATGGCAACGGCAGAAGCCATAAAGGACGACAAAACTGTTGCAACGCTGGCAGAGGGAAAACGACAAGAAATTATCGGCGAACAAAGTGTTAAGGTTACGAAAACGCAACAACAAGCTAATGACGCCAAAACAGACCTTGCGAAGTCGGAATACAGTGCAAACGAAACAGTCCTCAAAACTTTTATGGTGTTTTCTCATTTGCCGAAATGGCTACAAAACATCGTTATGGGTTTTTTGACGCCGTTTTATCTTCTCTTTGTACTTATTGTGAATGTTCCGTGTGGTTTTGTGAAAATGCTCATTGACGGCATTGACGGCATTATTTGCAGATACGAAAGAGCAGACGAACGCACTAGACCTCGAATTAAAGTCACGGTATGGATAATTTTTGGTTTTGCACTTGCACTGACAATCGCGCTCGGTGTTTTGGGTGGACTAAATATAATATAAAATATAGGAGATATATATCTATGGAAATTATCGATTTTGAACAAAAAATGAGAGATAAACTTGCAGAATGCGAGCTTTGGTTAGTCGGAAAAGATGTCGCAGTTGCAAAGCTTGAAGAGGCTCGTATTGCTTATGAAAGCGCAAAGGCAGATGTCGAACAATATACCGACGAATATATTGCAGAAGTTACGACCTATTGCGACGATTTAAGAGCAAAACTCGGTATTGAGAACGTTGTGGAGGTACACGATGAGCAGGTTGTCGAACAATGTGCAGATGTCGAAATCGCAACTGACGAAATCGTGGAAAGACCTCTCGTCTAAAATCAAAAGTAATGAAAGGAAGTTTGGTTCTTGGCTAAAAACATTTTGTAAGGGGTTCGGTTTACTACTCACTTACGAAATCATAGAAGAACTCATAGAAGAAGCAATAGCCTACACCATAACCACTGTCATTGCAAAAGCCGTATCGTTTCTATTAGTCGTTGTACTAACGCAAACGGTTAAAGTCACAGCAAAGGGACTTGCAAAAGGCATAACACTTGTGTTAAAGCCTGCGGTGAAAAAACTTACCTATAAAGAGGGTAATGACAAGGTAATTAAATTATTGAGGTTTATAAATATGTGTAAGGAAAAAATCAAAGAAAACAAATTCTTGAACTTTTTGAAGAGAAATCCGAAATCGATTGTCGGTATTCTCGTCGGTTTTATTGCTTCTATTGTATCGGGTGGCGCAACGACGTGCGGACTTCTTATCGGCAATGTTGAGCTTCCGCTTTGGGCAAATATTTGCATTGGTATTGTGATTTGTGCCGCACTCTTTATCGCAATTTGCTTTGGTGTAAACGGCGCAGGTTTTGAAAACGCGCTCAAATATCAAGGCAGAAAGCTTGCCGAAAAGCTTGGTGTTGATAAGGCATATGACGCAATTCTAAAAGCCGAACAAGACTATGAAGCCGAAGAAGAAGCAAAAGCCGAAGCAGAGAGGTTGGCAAATGAACAAGCGCAAGAAAAATACACCACGGCTTGGCTTGCTGAAGTTGCAAAAGGCATTTTTGAGGGTTCTCTCGAAGATTACATAGCCCAAAAGGAAACGGAACGCATTGAGGCGCAATCGAAAAAAGCCGAAGAAGACGCCGCAAAAGCATTACAGCTTGCAAAAGCAAATTGGCGAGCCGCTGTAATAAATAGTGGCTATAAAGGTTCGTTTGAAGCTTGGCAAGTAGAAAATAAATAATCGCTCCCCCACGCCCCCTAATATTGAGGTAATGTTGCCGATTTATTAGGGGGAATTTTTATAACAGAGAGGTTGGCAAATGAACAAGCGAGTATTAAAAACAATGATAATTTTATGTTGGGTGTTTTTGGTTGCGTATGCGTTGCTAAAACTTATCCCGTCGCTTGCAAGTAAGTTTGTCATTGCTGTTAATAATGAAAAGTTGGTGTCGGTTGGACGGTTTGTAGACAATCACATATGGCTACAACAAATTTTATATGGTATCACCACGTTATTAACATATCATTTCTATCTATGTGCTTGTACAAAACGTTGGTATTTGTCTTTGAAGCAGTATATAGTGCTTTGTATTATCATAATGGTAACAAACACTATTAAATATTATTTGCCAGATTTATCACTTGTAATAAACGTGCTTATAATGGTAATATTACCATTTGCACTCAAAGGTGATTATCGCACGTTCGTGATAATATTTACAACGCATTATTTAGGGCAAATGACAATAGGTTTTATACGCAGTGCGGAAATCGCTTTAGTTGACTTGAACACATTGTCAACATTGCTATGCTGTATGGACGCATATGTATGGCTATTGCTATACTATTTATATGCAAATTTATATAAGGAGAAAAAGTTTATGGGAAATGCTATGCCTCCCCTTTGGGGAAGAATGGACGAGCAAATCAAGAAAGAAATTGCACGTATTGACGATAAAATCGGCAAATGCGCAGACGAAAAGAAACGTGCAAAATTACAAGACAAGAAAGCTGAATATGAAAGAATGCTTGTTGAAACTTCAAACGAGAAGTAAAATCGTATGTAAGTATGCCCTGCATTGGTTATCAGTGCAGGGTAAACTATATATTAAGAGTGCATATCAATATATAATAATTGCACTCTTATTGTTCCCCATTGTCTATTTTACAGATAAATACATTGAAGCTTGTTTTCAAATTATTGCTTTGTTTGCTTTAAGATATAAATTCCCCAAAACATATCACGCAAGTAGCACAATGAAGTGTACGTTTTTAACACTCACTATTGGTTATCTTGCTATACCGAGAATTTTGCCGATAAACATTGCACTTTTTAGTTCTATCGCAATAAGCTTTATTATCGCATTCTTATCGTGGTTAGCACAAGATATAATAGACAAAAAGAACAAAATAACGGAATTGGAAAACAAAAAGAATGAATTTTCGTTATATGATTCTACAAAAGATGAGTTTATCGCGCATTGTTTTAATAAAGGGATTCGACAAGATCGCATAGAATACGTGTGGGACATTTTGAGGAGTCAAATGTCTTTTCAAGAGCTGGCTACGAAATACTATCTTGAATATGAAACGATAAAACATGATAGATGGAAATATAAGAAAAAATTATTAAACCATATTGACAACAAAAAACAAAAATGATAATATATGTATATCGAAAACGCGCATTCGAGTATTAGTAAATGGGTTTTCGATACGGTCGCGTACGAGTCAAATTTATTTTGTTTCCCCTCCCCCATGATAAATTTGAGACGATAAAAATCTCGTACAAATGTGTCTTTAGCCCAATAGGCAGAGGCAACGGACTTAAAATCCGTACAGTTCGAGTTCGAATCTCGAAAGACGCACCATAAGATAGACTATGTGTTATATGGGAACATAGTCAATTTTCAAGCACTCAGCATATTGCGGAGTGCTTTTTTTGTATATTTTTTGAAATTATATGCAAATTGCACACAAACTGTACATTGAATAATGCGTTTTTTTCTTTTACGCTGAACATAGGAAAGGCAAGGAGGTGCGCTATGGAGATATACGAAGAACTTGGTTTTATACACGTTGAGCCTGGTGTTCTTCCCTGTGTGCTTGACGACGAAGAACATCAATTTTTAATCTTGGAGGAAAACGAAAATGGTTAATTATCCAAACTATGGGTATGGTATGAACACAATGCCGACCGCCACACAGCCATATGGTTACACTATTATGCCACAAGCTCAACAGCAAGTTACCCCACCTCAAATAAACACAAATAAGATTTATGTTAGTGGAATTGAGGACGCGAGAATGCGAATGTTGCCACCGAACAGCGAATACATATTTTTAGACAACGAGAAATCGATACTTTATCAAAAGAAAGTAGATGCGAACGGGCAATTTGAAGTAAAAGCATATGAAATAAGCGAGTGTAAGGGCAATACGGCAACAGCAGGTCAAACTGCGATAGATTTATCAGATTATGTACCAAGAACTGAATTTGCCGCATTGCAAGACGAAATCAAGGCATTGCAAGATAAAATGTCAAAATTAACAATTAGGAGCGTGCCAAATGGAACAACAACCACAACAAGTCAAGCTAAACCAACTACCAGCATATAAACGAGTGATTGCCGAAAATAAACGGCTGAAAGAAAAGATAGCGGAACTCGAAAAACAACTGAAAGCATTGTGTGACTTTATCGGAATAGGAGATAAAAAATGAATATTTTAGGGAATGGCGGTATGCCAACAGGTGGCGGACAACTTCCACCGCAGTTAATGCAAAGTGTACAGCAAGTTAAAGGCATTATGGGAATGGCAAAGGGCAACCCTATGGCTTTAATGCAAAACAACCCTCAATTTGCACAAGTAATGCAGATGTGTCAAGGTCAAAACCCACAAACTGTTTTAGAGAATATGTGCAAACAAAGGGGAATAGATGTAAACGCACTTATGAATGCACTTAAACAATGATATGCACGGTAGTGTACAATGCCGTTAGTATATAAAAATAAATATAAAGGAGAACAAAACTATGGAAGGAACTGGTATTCAACCTGTAATGAGTATGAACCCCGGATATGGCTATGGTGATAGTGCTTTTGGTGGTGAGGGCTTGTGGCTCTTTGCAATTCTTGCTTTGATGTTGGGCGGTGGTAATATCTTTGGTGGTGGCGGAAGAAGTGCGACCGTTGAAGATGTGAATAACTCCGCAAACTTCACAAGACTTGAAGCACAAGTTATGAGCAATGGCAGTGCAATTAGACAAGAGGCAGAGTACATTGTCAACGGCATTAGTTCACTAGGCTATCAAAACGCAAGAGATTTCGCTTCGCTCGGAACTCAACTTGCCGATTGTTGCTGCACAACCAACCGCAACATTGATGCTGTCCGCTATGAAAACGCAATGAATACTGCCGCAATCAATGCGAACACAACCGCAGGCATTCAAAAGGTACTTGACAAACTCTGCGAGGACAAAGTTTCCGCTTTGCAAGGCAGGATAAGTCAACTTGAATTGCAACAGGCTGTGGCGGGTGTAGTGCGTTATCCGACATCATATACTTATAGTGCTGGTGCATCACCATTTTGCACACCGAGTTGTGGTTGTAGCGGATATGGCTATGCAATTTGACGAACGGTAAAAACTGAATTAAGGCTCTGTTAGCCGATTTGAACGAGAGGGGGCAGAGTGATTTGCTCCCTCTTACACTATAAAAAATAAAGGAGAATAAAATTATGTCTTGTAATTCATTGATTGATTTAGCAACACCGACATCGACATCGGTTTTGGCAGGTGGCACGATACCGCTATCCACGATTGTGCGTAGGAGAGGGCGTGAGATTGGGCAAGCAGGAAGTGCGATTACGATTGGTGATTGTGGCTCAAACTTCTATCTTGTCAATGTGACGGCAACATTTACTGCACCTGCGACAGGTGTTGTGGCATTGACTTTGCAACAAAACGGCTCGAATGTGGTCGGAGCAACAGCAAGCACCACGATTTCAACAGCAACAACCGAAGTGAGAAGTTTGTCATTCTCGGCTATTGTGAGAACATTCAACAGTGGCAACATCGTTGATACACTTACTTTGCTGAACTCCGGTGTGGCAATCACACTTGCGAATGTGGCTGTGTCCGTGATTAAGTTGTAATATTGGTGGTTGGCAGTATGGATTGGAATTTGGATTTTTTAGATATATTGACGATACTGTCTTTTGTTGTGGGTTTACAAAATCTTGAACTCAACCAAAAGCAAGTTGACGAAATAATGGATGAACTCCGCAGTAACCAAAATGCTATGCTGTCAACCATAATAGAACAAAACGAAGAGATTATACGGCTCTTAAAGGAACGATAACTATGTTAAAACACGATATTAGACATATAGTTGAACACGGAAAATCTGCCGATATGGAAGCACTAGAAGAGTTGTTTAGTGAAGTTGTGGAAGATTTGCGAGAGAGTGACAAAGATGAGTATTGCAAAATTCTTTACAAAGTCCATAAAATCGCATATGACGGACATCTCGGTGAAGAGTTGGCTAAAAAGTGGGTGTCTTGTATGGAAAACAAGGACGGCACAAAGGGTGGACATTGGAAGTGGGAAGAAACCGAAAACATCCGCAAGCAATATGCACCCGAACACGATGCGAGTGACTTCTATGCCGTTTGCAATATGATATATAGTGACTACTATAACCCACGATTTGACACTGCAACATATGCACAACTTGCACTCGATTGGCTAGATGATAAAGATGTCGGTGGTTGTAAAACCTTGAAATACTATATGAAAGTTGTAAAGTGACTATTGACAAACTTTAATGTATGCAATACAATATAAGCATACCAAACCTTGTGAGATATTGGGACATATATCATCACAAAATAATCACGGATAGCGAGTTATCAATCTTGCCGTGAACCCGTGATAAAACAAGACCGCTCCACGCAATGCGAGGGCGGTTTTTATTTGTATAAAACCTGCAAAAAATATCTAGCAAAACCATTGACAAAACATATGTATGGTAGTAAAATAAGCACGATGACACAACAAAGGAGGTGAAATATGACAAAGATTGAAGAGCTAGCTTTGGTGTGTGGTGTAAGCCGTTCGACCGTAATGAATGTTGCAAAACGCATACACGAAATCGAGGGTGGAACGGAATGGCGTTATCCCACCGAAGACGAAATCAAAAACCGCAAACAATTTTATAAAACAAGCGGTAGACCAACAAAATTCAAAATGAAAGAGGAGTAAATTATGACACTAACAATTACAGGAACTATCAAAGAAATACTTTTACAGTTAAAAGGAATGGAAACATTTTATGGAAACAACGAGCTTTTTTGCACCATAATAGCAGAGGAAAGGGGAGATAAAAAATGAGCGATTTACACCCCATTTTTGAAGATATTTTTAAGACACTAATAACACCGATGCCAGAAACGCATAGTGCCGACGTGTCGCACACAAAATGTATGCTTGACTATTTCGACCAAGATATATCATACGAAAATGTTGATACCTTACGAGGTTTAATCAATGAAATTAAGGAAACACCTGATGCTGTAATTTCGGCAATATCGAAAGAAATTGACTTGTTGGAAGAACTCCTTGTTGAAAAAGGAATTTGTCCAATTTGCGGTGATGAGCTTCGTTTTGAGCGAGATGTAGCAAACGATACTTATGTGCCTTACGGTGACACGTCGGTAAAAGAAAGCAACGGAGGTTATCTTGCGTGTGAAAGTTGCGGATATAGGAGTGACAGATGAAGATATTAAAGCTAACAAATACAATACTTAAAGAGAGCAATCTAAAAACATCTGCAATAGCACGCAAAAGCGGTGTAAGTCCAGCATTGTTGAATTATTGGCAAAGGGAACAACCTACTGATGCGCTTTTATCAAATGTTAATGCGGTGTTAAATGCTTGCGGTTATACGCTTGCAATCGTGAGAAAGTATGAGGACGAGCAATGTTAAAAGACGAAAGCAATAAAGAATATCACGGCAATGGTGCGGTGTCAAAGTCCACTTTGTGCAAAATGTCGGTAAATCCGGAATATTACAAATGGTGTCTTGACAACCCACAACCACCGTCTGATGATTTGATTTTTGGAAGTGCGTTTCACAAACTTGTACTTGAACCCGAAGATTTTGACAAGGAATTTGCGATATTGCCAAACATCAATCGAAGAACAAAAGAGGGCAAGGCTTGTTATGAAGAGTTTGTCGCAGCTGCCGAGAGCAAGGGTAAACAAGTTATCACTGCCGATGATTATACAACAATTTGTGCAATGCGAGATAGCATAATGCGAAACAAATATGCTGTGGCTTTGCTTAAAGGGCAACACGAGCAATCAATGTATTGGGTGGATAATTTTACTGGCATTGAGTGTAAATGCCGTCCTGACTGTTACAAGCGGTTAAAAGACCGTGTGATTATCACGGACTTGAAGAGTTGTCGCAGTGCTGATATGCGAGCAATCGAGAAAGATGTTGTGCAATATGCCTATGACTTGCAAACTTATATGTATAGTCAAGGTGTGTCCGAGAACTTGAAAGTGCCTATGGAAAACATCGACTTTTTGTTTGTGTTTGTTGAAAAGAAAGCACCATATCAAGTGAACATTGTGCAAGCAAATCAATATGTGCGACAAAGGGGCGAAAACTTGTTTAGAGAATATATTGGCACATTGAAATACTGCCGTGAAAGTGGGAATTACTACGGCTATATGGGTGCTGAAAATCTACCTAATGAGTTATCACTACCGAGTTATTTATTAAAAGATATAGGAGAATAATATGGATATTCAAAACGAAGAACAAAAGGCTGTTGTGGTTAAAGAACCAAAGCAACAACCGAACGCACCAACAATGTGGAACGATGCAAAACTTTACAATCAAAGTCTACAAATGGCACAAGTGCTATCAAAGAGCGAAATCATACCACAATCTTATAAGGGAAAACCTGCTGACTGTCTTATTGCCATTGATATTGCAAATAGGCTCGGCTTATCACCGGCAATCGTTATGCAAAACTCTCAAATTGTTAGGGGGAACTTCACTTGGAGAGGCAGTGCTTGCAAAGCAATGATTGACGGTTGTGGAAGATATAAAAAGACAAGGTATGTCTATGTCGGAGAAGAGGGCAAAGATAGTTATGGTGTTTATCTTGAAGCAGTCGATAATGACGGTGATGTGATAAAAGGTACACCTGTCACAATCGCAATGGCAAAGAAAGAGGGTTGGTATCAAAAAGACGGCAGTAAATGGCAAACAATGCCTGATTTGATGTTGAAATACCGAGCAAGTGCATTTTTTATGAGATCCGAATGTGCAAGCATTGCAATGGGTTTTTTGACAAAAGAAGAGGTCGAAGATGTCTATGGTGTGCAAAAAATTGATAACCAAAAGGCAAGCGTGGTGGATATGCTTGACGAAGAAATAAACGGAGAGGTGGTAGAATAATGTTTCAAAATGATACTTATGCAAAAATATGGTCGGTAGAGGACAAGGGAAATTATACGGATTGTCAAATATCTACAAGCAAAAAGAACAAGCAAACAGGTGCATATGAAACGGACTTTGCGGATAGAGTGCGTTTTATCGGCAAGGCTCACAACCTAAAACCGCAAAAAGGACAAAGAATTAAGTTGTTGAATACGGCTGTGTCAAATCACTATGACAAAGAAAAGAAGAAAACATATTATACATTTGTATTATTTGACTATGCTTTGGAAGATAAGACCGCACAATACTCAACACCGGAAGAAGATTTGCCATTTATATTTTAATGATACTTATTGAAGATACAAGGCAACAAAAGGGCAAGCATAACAATGTCCGAAAATACTGTGAACATCAAGGGGTTGAAATATACCCTTTGGTGCTTTCAGTTGGTGACTATATGTTGGGAGAACGGCAAGGTGGTGTGGTTAGACCGATAGGCAAAGTGTCAATAGACACAAAACAGTCACTGCTTGAACTTGCATCTGACCTTACAAAAGACGAGCAAGCACTCAACAAAAAATACCACAAGTGCTATGAGCAAGGCATTAAACTTATAGTGCTTATTGAAGAAAATTATAATAATATATATGATATTGCTAAATGGCAAAACCCACACGGCAAAATCAATGGACGAGTGCTTATTGACAAAATGCACAGGCTGTCAATGATGTACGGTGTGCAATTCGCTTTTTGTGACAAAAAACACACAGGCGAAACAATTATCAAATTATTAGGGGTAAATAATGAAGATTGAGAAACCGATAACTGACGGAATGAAAGAAAAGGCAAATGCTGTGTTTGTGATTTTAAGACGAGGTGGCTTTTGGACGAAACAGCAAATTGGTGAGATTTTAGGCATTAAGAACGAACGCTCGGTGCGGGATATAATCTCCGTGCTGTCTAAAAGAGTACCGATAATATCCACAAGTGACAACAAGGGATATGCACTTGCTATGGGCGAAAAAGACCTTGACGATGTTATCCACACTTGGAAAGAAATTGACAGCCGTATTGCTGAACTTGAAGAACGCAAAAAACCTTTGATAAAATTTTGCGAAAAATATCAAAAAAATTGTTGACAGCCAAAAAACACTATGATAATATAAGTATGCAGTCGAAAGATTGTGCCTTGTGTTGTTGAGTGGAAACGGCAATGCAACGGAAACTAAATAACACAAGGGGTAGCACCTCAACACTGCTGATTTCCACTATAAGCAACGTTGGGGTGTTTGATTTATGGACTATTCACAATACACATTATCGGTAAACAGCCGATACTTGCCAGCACTAGGAGAATGTTTACAGTGTCCATTCGTGAACAAATGTCGTGGGGGCGAAAAATGTTTAGAGCCGAAAAAACATCGTGACCGAACAGCGTACTATCAAGCAAATGCGGAAAAGTACAAAGCACAACAACAAGAACGTTTACAATTTTCAAAAGAGATAAAAATATGACACAAGATGATATTAAAAGAGATAGAGCCGACTTTGAGAAGCTTGTGCAAAAAGACAGAAGAAAAAGTCAATGGCAATGTGCAGTAAAAATCGTTGTACCACTGCTTATCGAAATTATGCTTATTGTGGCAGGTATATTGTTAAACAACTTTACGATATTGCAATATACACCTATGGTGTTGTATGTAGGAGCAGGAGTGTTAGTGCCGTTTGCATATAAAGCCTCAAAGGATGCACTTGACTGTTTGGAATTGCACGAGAGCCTACTGTTTTCAATGGAAATTATGGCATACTCATATTTTGAAATGGAATTAAGAAGAATAAAAGAGGTAGAAGAAAATGACACAAATCAGCCTATTTTGACGGAGAGCAGCCGTTAAAAATCACAAAGCCGATACGCTTAATAGAGTTGTTTGCAGGATATGGAAGTCAAGCACTTGCATTAAAATATCTCGGTGTTGAGTTTGAACATTGGAAAAACGAATGTGCTTATGGCTATTTTTAGAAATATGTTATAAATAGGAGGTAATATATGGAATATGATGGAATACTGAAATTAAGAGATGAATTGACGAATTTGACACTTTATGATGATGATTATAGTGTGTGTTTGGGTGACATTTTGGCGAATGGTATTATAGCAGATATTGCAAAAACTTTGGTCGATAATGGTTATATCCCCAATAAAGATGAGTATGTGATAAGGCTAGAAAAAGAGATTGAACGCTTGCGTGAAAACAACGACAAATATTATCATATGCACTCTAAGCTGCAAGCGGATTTTGACAATCTAACTAGACAGTTTCATTTGTTATCGTGGACAAATGATACATTAAGGAAAGAGAATGAATTATTAAAAAAATTAAACAAAATGGAGGAATAAACTATGAACAAGCAAGAACAGATTGAATTTGACGAAATCAAAAAGGAACGCGACCAAGCAAAGAGCAATGTTGACCAACTCATCAACGAGTGCAACAGCAGGGGCGAAATCATCAACTCACAAGCCCGACAATTACGTGAGAAAAACGCAAAGATTTTGGACTTATACAATGACCTTTGCTCAGCACTCAAACAAAACTTATACGACTTCAATGAGATAGCCGAGTTAAGAGCAAAAATCAAGGCATACGAAGAGAAATGTGCGGTGCTTGAAAAGCAAATTGCCGAGTGGGAAAACCTAGCATCTAACGGCACAACCGGAAGTGAGCAATGATTAAGTTATTAAAGGCAATATTAAGCATAGCACTTATAGGTGTATTGGCACTTGTGATTTATGAAGCAGTGAAATTTGCACAAAATCCGCAAGACCTATTGACAGCAATGTGCATTTATGCTAATATCTAAAAGAACCTCGTATTATTGAGTGGCTACGATAACACGAGAAACTAAATAGTACGAGGAAACATACCCCTCAATCAAGACTGTTAGCCACAATAAGTCAAGATTGGGGGTTTAACTTATAATTATGGCAAATAATAGAATTTATTTAAGATGCAAACAATGTGGTGAAACAATGTTTTTGGGGAAATGCTTCGGTGGAGAATACTATTGGAGAAATTACAAAAACGATGGAACTCATTTGGAAGATGATTTGAATGTTTTTTTTGAAGAACATTTGTTTTGTGAAAAGCCACTGAACAAGGAATTAAATGACTGTGAAACACCATATAGTGACGATTGTGCTTGGGATACAATTTTTGAAATTGCTTATGAAATAGATGGTGTTACCAAGCAAAATTATAATGGGGCATATCGAGAAGAAATACAAAATTATACAAAACCTATTACATTCTCAATCCCGATTTCCGAACCGCCTAAAAATTTATTTGACTACCCTGTGGAGAAGAACAATGCCAAAAAGATTGATTGATACAGAGTTATGGAACAACGAACAAATTGTAGAGGAATTTACAAGTGATGATAGGTATTTTTGGTTGTATTTGCTGACAAGTCCTCACGGCGCTATATGCGGTGTAATGAAGTATAGCCCAACGATTATCGGTAGGGATATGGGTTTGCACAAGGATACAATCGAGAACCTCGTGTATAGGTTTGAAAACAATTACAAGTTGATTTTTGTTGATAAAGAAACTAGGGAATTGATGATACTTAATTGGTACAAGTGGAATTGGAACAAGAGCGAAAAACTTATGCAGAGTGTTTTGAATAGCAAAGAAACGATAAAGTCGGAACACATCAAAAACTTGGTGCAGGAACGAATAGATTGGATAGGGTATGGATACGGTATGGATAGGGTATCGATAGGGTATGGATACCCCCCTAATACTAATACTATATCTAATACTACTACTAATACTAAAATAGGAACGAATACTTATATAAGTACTAAAAATAAAGAAAGTAATAATAATATAGTAAGTGTAGAAACGATAAATGAGTATTTTGATAAAACATATACTATTTATCCACGCAAAGTGAGTAAAGAAGATGCAAGAAAGGCATACGAACACAAGTTTAGAGGACTTGAACAAGACGAGGGGAGAAAACTTGCAAACTACATCTACATCAATCTTGAAAAGCAAGTGCAAATTTGGAGTGCTGAAAAAGATGGGAAAGGTAGGGAAAAAGAGTTTATGCCACATATGGCAACTTGGCTGAACGACAATATACAAGATAGTCCACATTTTAAGAGGAAAAGATAATGGAAAAGTATTATAGCATAGCCGAAGTGCCATACGAGCGAAAAAGTGTTGAGAGAATACTAACAGGCTTTAATGATTTGGACTATGACATTAAGGGGCTTGAAATCGGTGTAACACTTTTGGTAGCCAACACAAATAGTGGTAAGAGTACGTTTTGTCAGGGCATTTTGTCAAAAGCAATAGAGCAGGGGTACAAGTGCTGGACATTCAGCGGTGAACATACTGCGAGCAGTTTTCTTCAACTTTTGTATCACCAAAACTCACAAAAAAAGGACTATTTGCCGATAGGGTATAGGAATTGGCGAGGAGAAGAAACAAACATTGCAGATTGGTATATCACCGAAAGCCGAGAGCAAGCAATACGCAAGAAGTTTGACGGACACTTGTTTATTTACAGCAACAAAGCACCACGAGATATTGACACGCTTATCGAGAGTATGACGGCTTGTCACAAAGAGCAAGGTGCAAGGTTTTTTATGATTGATAACCTAATATCCATTGACAACATATCAAGCAATGTGTTTGCCGAACAAACAAGGATAACGGAAAGAATAAGAACTTTTGCATTGAACTACAAAGTGATTGTGTTGCTTGTGGCTCACCAAAGGAAGATAGCCGAGCGTGGTTTTAGAATTGATATTCAAGATGTCGCAGGCTCACAAAACATTGCAAACAAGGCATACAATGTTATAGCGCAATACCGTATTGATATGCTCTCACTCGAAAGCAAAGAGTATGACCGCTTTAAGCAAGACCTTGCAAAAGACGGTTTTGACATCACGAAATGCGACAATGTTGTTGAAGTCTTAAAGACAAAGGGTAACAAAAACGGACTTGTTGGACTTGTTTATGACCGAGAAACAAAGACATATCAGCAAGCACCAAAAATCACACAAAATGAGGCGGACAAGATATTCCGAAGTGTTGAGAAACAAAAGAATATATTTGAAGATAGCATATTGGATGAAATAGACGAAATCAACGGAGGGATGCTTCCGTTTTGATAGGAGAGAATTATGATAGAACAAGGTTTCAAAGAAAGGGTATGCACAGAATGTAAACATAATGGCAAGTGCAACCTTGAAGAGGTGTCATTTGAAAAATGCTTTGATGGATTGGGCATAAATTTGCCGAATGGTGTACCTTTTGATTTAATGATAATAGCACTTGTATTTTTACTTGCAGGGGGTAATAAACAATGCTGACTTGGGAAGAGATAAGAGAATTGCAAAATGAGCCGGCAAGACGATTTGAGTACAAACACGAGTATTGTGTGAGAAAGACATACGAAAAGATGTTGCCAATGGTAGAGAACTTGTTTAGTGCGTTTTGGCTCTATTTGAAGTGCTATTTGACGGAGAAGAAAAGTGTAAACAAATGTTGGAAGTGCTTTGTTGAAGATAACAAAAACACTGTGATTGCGGAATGGATTGGACAAATGGGAAGTGCGATTTGCTCGGACGAGTTGAAAGAACACTTTAATGAATTAACAAAAACCTATATCAAGGAGCGTGAAAAGTGACAAAACAAATGCGTGAGAAATTGGAACAACTACGAGCGGTTGAGGACAAATTCGACAGCCGTGAGCAATGGTTAGATAGTGACGGCAAGTGCGTTGCGATAAACCGAACACCTATTGATTGGGTAAAGGCAAATAAACCTATGTATACAATAAATGAAATCACCATAATAAGGGATGAGCGATATGAAAGCATCGGACGATTTTTAAGAGAAAGTTTGTAAACAATGCAAACATAATAATGAGTGTGATAAAGATGTGGAACTTTTTAAGTGTATCATCAATTCAATAGGCATAGAATGGGCAATAATTGTTTTGCTTATACTAGCAATGTCAATCAACAACAAGGAGGAATAATAATGACGAACTCAAAAGAAGAGCAACAACGACTAATGAACGGGTGGTTTGACGGTATACATTACTTGAAAATCACTAAAACAGAGGACAAACAAGCATTTTTCGACTACATAAGCCTTTACGATATGCGGTTTGCGAATTACAAGGCAGAGAGCCAGTGAGACGAGGGTACTACTATGTATTATGCGTGGAGGTTTTGCGAGGGTTTGCACCACCACCAACTTGAATACACTTCCGATAGCAACTACTGGGGCGGGGTGTGCTTGGAATACGATGATGTAAAAGATTATGTGAGCGATTTTGGCTTGGGATATCAGAATATGCAAAAGATGATGGGAGGTAACGATAATGGAAATAAGAAGTGATTGCCCGACAAACTGTAAGTATATAAGCGGTGACAAGTGCATTGCAACAGAGTGCTATAAACTCAAAGACACGCCACTGTATTCTGCATCGTGTACGATAGACTATAGCGAAATAGTAAAAAATCAAAATACGTATGTATCCTGCCTTGTTTGTGGTGAAAGCATAAAGATACCCAAAGGGCAAGAAGCAATAGGTTTGGCGAAAATATGCGGCAAGTGCAAGAGTGCGATATTGGCTGTAAGAGATAACTACGACAAATTTTGTAAGTTGATAAGCGAGTTGGATAAAATATTGGAGGAATGAACAATGAGAGTGATAAACTTTAGGGGTAAATGTTGTGGTGATGGTGAATGGGTTTATGGAAGTTATTTGAATGCAGAATATCATTGGCATAAAAGAGGGGTGCATAATGATTGGATAGTGGTTTATGCACTTCAAAATGGTGGTTGGGTAAATGTAACACGGAAATATCCTGTAAAGCCAGAAACTGTTGGGCAATTCACGGGGCTTTATGACAAGAATGGCAAAGAAATCTACGAGGGTGATATTGTACGGACAAAAGATTTAGCACAAGTTGTTAAGTTTTGTAGAATAGGTTATGATAGTGGTGTTGGGCTTGTCGGATATGTATGTTGCCCCATTTCAAGCACTTTCGATAGGACGTCAGAAGATTACAACACACACGAACAGTTTTATGAGTGTGATAGGTGTATTGATTTGAAAGATGTAGAAATCATTGGGAATATATACGATAACCCAGAACAGTTGGAGGAAGAAGATGCCGACAAAGGATGAATTGATGATAATGCAAGCGTTGCCGTTGGACTTACAAGAAAAATTTAACGAATATGTATCAACAATGGATATTATGCTTGACAAAGTAAAAAATGATTTCGGCGAGCAACTACAAAAGGATGACAAAGTAAAAAGGATAGAGTATACGATTGAGGTTACAGCAGCCGATATAGCACTTATTAAAAAGACTGAAAAAAGAACTTATCAGCCAAAACTATATGATTATGAAGAAGAAACAAGGGTTACGTATCTGAAAAAACTAAAAATAGAGGAGTAGTAACAAATGGCAAGGAAAGAAACATTGAAAGAGCAACAAGATAGGTTAGACAAAGAGAAGTGGTGCAAGGGCGTAACGACATTTTGCGACCATAGCGGAATGATGTGGTACTGCAAAGATTGTCCGCACCAAAAGAACGGTTGCCACTGCCACGCAACGCAGATTGAGCGTGAACGAGGTTCATTTTGTGCAAGAAACGCAAGACGTGTGAAAAGGAGTTAGCTTTATGGCAAAGAGTAAAAAACACATAATAAGACTTACATTTGTAACAAATACTTATGTTGATTATATACTTGAAACGCAAGCCGACGTCACATTTTTGTTGCGCAAAATCACACAAGCAATCGACACTGGACGTTCCGTGCAGATGTGTGACAATGTTTACGTGAATACAAAAAACATAATATTAGTAGAGGTGTTTTAATGGATATTAAACTTAATGAGAAATTAAAAGCACGAAATAAAGAACTGTGCGAAATGCTGAAACCGAAATATGACGAGGCAAGTGAACAGTTTGAACTCAACAATGCAAGGAAAAAGCCACTGCGTGTTGGGAGTATGCTCACACAAAACATCTACACTGCACTTGCTACATATCCGCTAATGTCACAAGGCGAGTTTGATATGATTGATGAAATCGACCTCGAAACATTTTATCAGCACTATATGCAATTCATATCGGAATATAGCCTTTTTGAAGTGGCAAGCACAAAGCAATTATTCTGTGCATATATGCGTATTACTGTGTCTAAATTCAATTATCTTATGGAAAAAACACAAAACGAAAATCTCAAAGAATACGCAAACTACATCAATGACAACATTAACGGCTTGATTTACGCAAGTGCTGAAACCGGGAATACCGACAGCCGTTCCGCTCTCACTCGTGGCAAAATCAAAAATGACGGACAAAATCTCATAGAAGTGCGAGATGAAGTCAATGTGCAAGTGTCACAAGTCGAAAGTCCGGAACAGTTGCTGTCAAGAGCAAATAAAATATTTTTGCAAAGTTATAAAAAATAGTTGACTTGTGGAAATATGTATGTTACTATGTGTGTGATGTCAGAAATGGCAAATATCACAAGGTGGGGTAACAACAATGAATTTTGCGTATTTACGAGTTAGCACGCAAGACAAGCAAGAGTTTACAAGACAAGAGTTTGCACTGCAAGGCTTGAAGATTGACAAGGTTTTTGAAGAGAAAATCAGCGGAACGAAAAAGGCAACGAGTAGACCGGAGTTTGAAACAATGGTTGCGGAATTGCAAAAGGGTGACATTGTGTATTTTGAAAGTATGAGCCGTATGGCAAGAAGTATGCAAGACCTTATCGAAACAACAAACTTTTTGGCAAACAAGAAGAAAGTCAAGGTTGTATTTTTGAAAGAGAACTTGTCAATCGGTGGCGAGGGTTTGGATGCAATGGGGCAACTTGTGTTCAACATTATGGGTGCGTTCGCACAATTCGAGCGTGACCTGATTAGTGACAGAACCGCACAAGCCTTGCAAGCAAAAAAGGCAAGAGGGGAAAAAGTGTCGAGATATGACGAAGTGCCGATTGTCAAAAAACACGAGATATTGGAGTATCGCAAACAAGGACTATCAATGCGTGAAATTGCAGAGATAGTGGGATATTCAAAATCAACGGTATGTAAAGTGTGTAATGAGGTGAAATTATAATGACTCACAAAACAACGGACTATGAATTCGAAGTCGCAGCTTTAATGGAAAGCAAGTGTGGAGCGGAATGTCGCAAATACATATCGTGTAAGGATTGCCCTTATTGGCGAGATGGATACGAAACGCACTGCAAAATGATATGGGTAGTGCAAAACCTTGAACAAATAGTCGAATGGGTGAATTTACACACAAGAGGCACAAGTGAACAAATACAAATTAAAACAAAAAAGGAGAACTAAAAATGACACAACAAGAGCTTGATGAGATTTTGAAATTACATAAGAAATGGCTTTTCGGCGAAGAGGGCGGTCAGCGTGCGAATTTGATGTATGCGGATTTGACGTCTGCGAATTTGATGTATGCGGATTTGAGGTATGCGGATTTGACGTC
>CAZPYK010000010.1:0-34091 GCA_964590755.1 uncultured Ruminococcus sp.
CCAGTGGGGGAAGGTGGCACGGCGTTAGCCGTGACGGATGAGGTGGGCTACGCAGAGTGTTTACGCCGCACGATGTTAGGTATCCGCTCCGACGCCACATGTTCGCACAAACTCCGTAGGGCGGGGGCTTGCTCCCGCCGCCGATCGTCGCATTATTTTCCGTCTGCGCACCATGTTCGCACAAACTCCGTAGGGGCGACCTGTGGTCGCCCGCAACACCCGATCTCGACGGGCGAACGCAGTTCGCCCCTACGGTGTAGCCGGAAAGAAATGCGATTTTGGGCAGCTGCGCCCCATGTTTGCACCGCACATCGTATGCCTTCCCCAGTGGGGGAAGGTGGCACGGCGTTAGCCGTGACGGATGAGGTGGGCTACGCAGTGTGTTTACGCCGCACGATGTTAGGTATTCGCTCCGACGCACCATGTTCGTGTCGCACATCGTATGCCTTCTCATGTCTGAGAAGGTGGCGCCGGAGGCGACGGATGAGGAGGTCAAAGATTTTTGCGCAAGCAAAAATCTACCTTATAGCCGTAAAGAACGCAAGATTTTCATCTTCCGGCGGGAATATGACCTAATATTGTTGGGTACTAACAAAATGCACAGCCCACCTCATCCACAGGTTCGCACCAACCGCAAAAACGGCGTTTTTGCTTGCAAAACGGCGAGTTTTACTCGCCGAGCCGCTTTTGACGACTTGACTCGCGAAGCGAGGCAAGTCACCTCCCCCACCGGGGAAGGCTTGGCAAACGTCGAAGCATCACCTACAGACGGATAGCTCGCGGTGGTCGTCACCGCGGCTTTTTATTCGAATCGATGATGATATATTATCATATCATATGTTCGATCATTTTACAATGGTTTTATGTAAAAAAATGCAAAACAATATCTATCACACAGACGCGCCGTCTCCAACGCGCGCTCGCCGCGTTCGGTTGACACGCGCCCGATCGCATCGGCTTTGTCGGAAGGCGTCTCTCCGCAAAATGCCGTTATTTCGCGTTATTTCTCGCTTGTTCACAATTTAGACACAATATTTTTACCGACGCAACCTGCAGTTGACAAACTTTCCATCAAAAATTGCTTGAATCCGAGAGCGTATTATTGTATCATATAATAAAAGGCTCGAATACTATATTATGTATACGAAAATTTCGCGAAAGGAACCGCAAACCAATGACAATAGGCGAAAAAATAGCTCACCTTCGCATCTCAAGCAAGATATCGCAAGAGCAGCTTGCCGAAAGGCTGGGAGTGTCGCGCCAATCGGTCTCGAAATGGGAGATGGATCAAGCCATGCCCCACATAGACAAGGTATTGCTGCTTTGCGACATCTTCTCGATCGGCGCGGATGGGCTTCTGCACGATGAGATAAGAGTCGATCGCTCACCGAAGGGTGCCGCGACCGTGCCGCCGCGCGACGCAAGCGCAAAAAACAAATATTTCGGCACCGACGGCTTTCGCGGCGAGGCAAACGTAACACTGACCTCCGCGCATGCCTACAAAGTCGGCAGATTTTTGGGTTGGTACTTCTCCTCTCCGCTGTCCGGCTGTCGCAAGCCGGGTTACCGTCCGCGCATAGTCATAGGCAAGGATACTCGCCGCTCAAGCTATATGCTCGAATATTCGCTTGTCGCCGGCATAACGGCATCCGGCGCCGACGCATACATGCTGCACGTCACCACCACGCCGAGCGTATCCTACGTCACAGGGCAGGACGGCTTTGACTGCGGCGTAATGATATCCGCCTCGCACAATCCGTATTACGACAACGGCATAAAGCTTGTAAACCGCTACGGCGAAAAATTCGACGACGCGGTGACCTCGCTCATCGAAGCGTATATCGACGGAGACACCGAGCGGCTCGGCATAAGCGGGGATGATCTTCCTCTTGCCACGCAAGACCGCGTCGGCTGCATCGTCGATCACGCCGCGGGAAGAAATCGCTATGTCGGCTATCTCATTTCGATAGCCTCGCATTCCTATCGCCGCCTGCGTGTTGGGCTGGATTGCGCCAACGGCTCCTCGTGGATGATAGCCAAGGCGGTCTTCGACGCGCTGGGCGCACAAACCTACGTCATCGGTGCTTCTCCCGACGGAACCAATATCAATCAAGACTGCGGCTCGACACATATAGAAGCATTGCAAAAGCTCGTTCGCGAGGAGCGGCTCGACATCGGCTTTGCATTTGACGGAGACGCCGACAGATGCATAGCGGTCGACGAAAAGGGCAACGAGATAAGCGGCGACCACATCCTTTATATACTTGCCAAGCGTCTCAAGGAGCGCGGCACGCTTGACGGCAACACCGTCGTCGCCACCGTAATGTCAAACAGCGCACTGATCTCGGCGCTCAAGGCGGAGGGCATAGACTGCGTCCGCACGGCGGTGGGTGACCGCTTTGTATACGAATGCATGCAGGAGCACGGCTACCGTCTGGGCGGCGAGCAATCCGGACATATCATCCTGCGCAAATATGCCACCACGGGCGACGGAATACTGACCGCCATCATGGTGACGGAAGAGCTTTTAGATCAAAAAACGACGCTTTCAAAACTCGTTGCGCCGATAAAGCTCTACCCCCAGCTCTGTCGAAGCATTCAAGTGAGCTCGCGTTCGGCGGTCCTTGCCGACGCCGAGGTGCAAAAGAAGCTCGGCGAGATCAACGACCGCATAAGCGAGCGAGGCAGAATACTCCTGCGCGCCTCGGGCACCGAGCCGGTGATACGGATAATGGTGGAATGCGAGGATATGGCGCAATGTCGCGCCTACGCCGACAAGCTTGCCGCCGTGATAAAAAAAGGAGGATATTACGTTGCCGAACGATAATGACAAAATAAGGATAAGCGATCTGTTTGATGACATTCCCGAGCTCTTTTTGCCGCTTTTTGACGGGATAGAATATCCATGGGAGCTACTGCCGCGTCTGCGCGACTTTGCCGCGGAATTCTCATCCCGCGAGCGTGAGGGCTTTACCCTGCTGCGTCCCGGAGTGCTTGTCGGCGAGGGCGTAAAGATTGCCGCCAACGCCGTAATAGAGGGGAGCGCCGTGATCTGCCGCGGCACCGAATTGCGCCCCGGCGCGTACCTGCGCGGCGGCGCGGTCATCGGCGAGGATTGCGTGATAGGAAATTCCACCGAGCTTAAAAACTGCCTGCTGATACGGCGCGTGCAGGTGCCGCATTACAATTATGTCGGAGATTCGGTGCTCGGCACACGCTCGCACATGGGCGCGGGCGCCATCTGCTCCAACCTGCGCTCGGACAATAAATGCGTGGTCGTTCACGGAGACCGAGACTACGCCACGGGCCTGCCGAAAATGGGGGCGATCCTCGGCGACGGCGCGGAGATCGGCTGCGGCTGTGTGCTCAGCCCGGGAACCGTCGTGGGCAAACGCACATCTGTATATCCTCTCACGCACCTGCGTCACACGGTGCCCGCCGATTCGATAGTAAAGGCTCCCGACAATATAGTAAAGCGCGTCTGAGCAGAGACGATATTGTTTTTTGCCGGGGTGTCGATCTTTTTCGCCACCTCGGCAAGTTTTTTCGAAAAATTACATTTTTCTTTCAAAAAGCTATTGACAAAATCAAAAAAGCGAGTATAATATTAACGTTAACCTAAGACAGCAGGTTCCCGTAAAAGCGTATGCCACCCTGCCGAGGAATGCAAAAATACAAAAAGGCTTGCCTTTTTTATATATATATGCATATCTTTCTCGGCGTCATTATGCTTTGACGGGAGAAAGATATTTTTTTGTCCTTTTCACCAAGGGACCGATCACGATCAAAGGAGATAATAACATGCCCAGCAAAGCCATACTTGAGCAAAAGCAGCAGGTTGTTTCCGAGCTTTCCGAGCTGATCCGCAATTCGGTATCGGGCGTTATCGTCAATTATCAGGGTATCACCGTTGATGACGACACAAAAATGCGCAAGGCACTGCGTGAAGCAGGCGTCAAGTACATGGTCGTCAAGAACTCCCTGACCGGCAGAGCCTGCGACGAATGCGGCTACTCGGATATCAAGCAGCACCTCACCGGCATGACCGCTATCGCGGTCAGCGCAGACGACGCGGTCGCACCCGCGAAGATCCTTAAGGAATACGCCGACAAGATCGAGAGCTTCAAGCTTCTCGCAGGTTATGTTGACGGCGAGATCCTTGATGAGGCTCAGGTCGTCGAGCTCGCCAAGACTCCTTCTAAGGAAGTTCTCATCGGCAAGCTGCTCGGCAGTATGCTCAGCCCGCTCTACAAGCTCGCATTTGTTCTCGACGCTGCATCCAAGAAGGACGCAGAACCCGCCGAGGCCCCCGCAGAGGCTTAATTGCCTTTTGCAAATTCAAAAAAATCAAAATATTAAATTATTCATTTTAGGAGGATCACTTAAATGGCATCCGAAAAGATCACTGCTATCGTAGAAGAGATAAAGTCTCTTACCATACTTGAACTCTCCGACCTCGTCAAAGAGGTTGAGGAGACCTTTGGCGTTTCCGCCGCCGCTATGACCGCTGCTGCTCCCGCAGCCGGCGGAGCTGCCGCTCCCGCTGCCGAGGAGAAGACCGAATTTGACGTTGTTCTTGCAAGCTTCGGCTCCAGCAAGCTCGGCGTTATCAAGGTCGTTCGCGAGATCACCGGTCTCGGACTCAAGGAAGCTAAGGAGCTCGTTGAGGGCGCTCCCAAGACTCTTAAGGAAGGCTGCTCCAAGGATGAGGCAGAGTCCATCAAGGCTCAGCTCACCGAGGCGGGCGCTACCGTCGAGATCAAATAATCGACCCTATACGACAAATTCCTGCTGTAAAGGGTCAGCCGGGCGAATTTCGCCCGGCTGATCTTTTTTTATTCTTTTTTATTTATCAAAGATCCTCTCACACACGGCTTACAAGCACGCGCGCACTGCCGTCGATACGATATTCGCCCAGACCCGCCGGGATAAAAACACTGTCCCCCGCCGCAAGGCTTACACTGCCGCCCGACCATTCTATTGAGCCGCAGCCGTCAAAGCAGAGCACCGAATGAAATGATCCCGCATCCGCATCGAAGCAATCGCCGCTGTGACCGAGCCTCACGGTGAAATATCGGCATGCGGCAAGCAGAGCATCCCCCCATCCGCATTCATACCGAAGGCGCTCGACCTCATCGTCGTCAAAGGCGCGCAAAACGTCGCACGCCTTGTCGATATGCAGTTCTCGCGCATTTCCGTTGCCGTCGGTGCGTCCGTAATCCCAAAGTCGATAGGTAAGATCGCAGTTTTGCTGTATCTCGGCGATAAGAATTCCGCGACCTATGGCGTGTACCATTCCCGACGGAATGAAAAAGCTGTCGCCCGCCTTTACCGAAACACGGCGCAAAAGCTCTGATACATCCCCGCCGCTTTGCGCGAGCTCACGAAGCCGTTCGGGAGTTACGCCGTCGCGAAGCCCCATCACCAACTCCGCGCCCGGCTCCGCCTCGACGATATACCACATTTCGGTCTTGCCCACGCCGCCCTCAACGCGGGCGGCGTAAGCATCATCCGGGTGCACCTGCACCGACAGATCGTCGGCGGCATCGATAAATTTTATAAGCAGAGGAAAAGCGTCGTTTTCGGCGCACTTCTCTCCCATTGCCGCGCCGCGGCTTTTTTTTATATATTCCGCGAGCGTCATGCCGGCGCATTCGCCGTCGATTATGCGGCTCTCGGCATCGGCGCGGACCGCCAGCTCCCATGTCTCACCCACGGTCGGCAGAGCCGAGCGCTTGCCGTAACGTTCAAGCAGCCTGCGACCTCCCCATATCGGAGATCTTGAAACATAGGATATGTGCATCGGATATATAGGCATCGTTTTCGCTTTCATCTGCACCGGAAGCCTCTTTTATTTTTTCTTTTTTTGCTTGCCGAAAAGTATCGCCAGGCATGCGGAAAGTCCGCCCGCCGCCGCAAGCATGGCGGCAGCCTCGATGTCGGTAAGCTTCAGGCGCGAGCGTCTTGCCTCGCGCTTTTCGTCGGTCCGCTTGCCGCTCTCGGATCTGCGCTTTTCCTTTTTGGTGGGCACGGTGGAGAATTCGCCCATCAATTGTTCCGCATCAAGCCTGCCGGGCCAGGGATCAAAGAGTCCAAGTGGCGCAGAGGTGGCGCAAAGCCCCGGACGCTTGGCATATCTTCTCGCACGCCCTCTGTGCGCATCTCCGTCGCATGCCATGCCGTAGTTCCAGTGCACACGAGACATCACATCGTCACCGACCAGCTCAAGACGGCACCCGAATTCGGAATGCGACAGTATCGGCTTGTCGCACACTATGATATCCTTGCCCTCCGCAAATGATGTACCGTAACACGCATTGAAGTCAGCAACGGTCAGGTCGTTTTCGCTGCGCTTCACCCATACGATCAGAGCCGAGCGCGCCCCGATCACGCTTTCCGCCGGGAAGCGCCAGGTGTTCGACTCCGCAGGTGCCTTGCCGGTCTTTTTCCACAGCCTCAGGCTCATGCCGCCAAGCTCCTGCGCACGAGACGAGGAGTTGCAGAGCACCACATAGGGGAACGGATCGTCTATCGTGTCTCCGTTATGCTCGATCGGCATACCGAAGGGCAGCACCTCCGCTATCGTGACCGCAGAGAGCAACGTTGAGCTCACCGCCATCACTCTGCGCTCACCCGCGACAAGCGCGGTCGCCACCGCCGTCAAGCGATGTCGGCGAGCGACCGACGGGAAGGAGCGACTCACGCGCATGCTCTCCCCCGCTCCGAGATCGCCGCAATGCACCACCGAAAACGGCACCTCGTCGCGAATATCGAAGCCGTCGACGGGAGCAAGATAGAACGCGACCCTGACATCCTTTGCCGACGCGCCGTCGGCGTTTGAGTTCGACACGCGCACACGTGCCGCATTGCCGCGCAGGGTGCTGTAGGAAGCCCCCGTCTCTATCTCGCCTAGCTCAAGCTTGTTTGTGCGCTCCACCCACACGGGAGCGGTCACCGAATATTTGCCGGGCGCGGTCAGGCGCAGATAATAGTAATCGTATTCCGGCGCAAGCGTCGGATGCCACTCGATGCTCTTAAGCGCCCCGACAGCCTTGACCGCCACGATGATGTTATCCTCACCGACGATCTCAATGCGACCGATGCCGCCCGCATCCTCGGTCGTGACCGAGATGTCGAAATCAAGCCGTTCGGGATCGCAAAGGCGAGAGCCGAGCCACTCACCGTTTATGCGGTATTTTATCTTAAGAGTCGGCTCGGATGCCGTATATGTGCGCCGTGCGCGGAACGCGTCCATGACGTTCTCCCGCGTCAGCGCGGGAGCCAGCACAAAGCCGATAGCCGAGCGAAGCGTGGTCCAGGTCGCGGAATGGTTATCCTCGTTTGAGATCGGCCCCACATGCCAGCCTGCCGCAAGGCATTTGGCATATTCGCGGTCATATGTCTCGTCTCTTATCTCCGCCAGGCAGACCTTTTTGTCCGCCGCGTCGGAAAGATACGCATATTCATCGAAATTTCCCCAAGCGTAGCCGGGGTGATTGAACATGGCGACTGCGGTCTCATCCTTGGATATCCTGTCATAAAGCTCGGGCAGTGTTGTGTCGAATATCTCGGTTTCGACCGTGCGCGACCCGCCCAGAACATTCATATGCCCCCAATAGCCGCACTCCATATTCCAGGTCATCTCATAGCCGTAAAGCGCGGCATATCTACCGGGATCGTCATGGCGATCCGCCGCCGCTATCATACGTTCAAGCGAATGTCCGTTGTTATGATGCGAGTGATCGGTCACCGCGAAATAATCCGCGCCGCCAACCTCGCGCGCATAGCGGTATGCCTCATCCGGCGTTCCGACACCGTCCGACTCTCCCGTGTGCGAATGCACCTCGCCGCGATAGGCAAAGAGCTCGCTCATATCCGACACCGAGAAGCGCACCCGCTTTTCGGATCGATTTCCGAGCATGTCGCAAAGGGTCAGCTTCAAGGTGTGCTCTCCTGTCTTCAGGATGGCACTGCCAAGCTCAAGCTTTACGCCGTCCGAGCACCATTTTGCCCTGCGCGTAAAGTCCTTGCCGTCTATCTCAAGACGGCAATCCGGAATTCTGACTCCCGAAACATCGTAAAAATCCGCACTTATAACGATGCTGCCGGTTCCGTCGTAGGCATATTTTTCTGTCGGAAGCATACGCGTGACGCGCGGCCCCGCGTTGTCAAACACCGCCGCCGAAAGCCCGCCCAGCGTAACCTCACGTGATCCGTCGGTAGCGTGCAGAGAGTAATCGAGCGATGAAAGTCTTTCGACTGTTTTTGCGGGCACCGCGGCATGCATTATGCCGTCATCCCCCTCCGCCGCGCTTATGCGAACGCTCTCGCCCGTCGCCGTACGCAGCATCACCCACGCGTCGACCGCCCCGCGGCATGCGTCGGATGATATCGCCGCAAAGGCTATATCAAGCTCGCCGTCCCCGATATACACGTCGCTCAAAGGCGAGATCGGCAACAGCAGAAGCGCAGGCGCGTTGGGATCAAGCTGTGCCTGCCCGACATCAAAGCGTCCCGGGGTCGGCGCGGTGGTGTGCGCAATGCTCACCGCCCTCTCGGGCGCGCGCAGATCCACCGTCCAGGAGGAGGAGCGCCGCGCGGGAGAATCCCATTCTCCCCACTCGGTGTTGTAATCAAGCGAATATACCGCCTCGGAAAGCGCTCCGCCGCGCGGAACCAGCCTCAACCGCCACGGGCGGAAGGAGGACGGAAGCGCCGACGCCGCGACTACCGCCGCAGGCTTTCCGCTCTCCGCATCGCGTTTATAATATTCAACCGGAATTATCCTCACGGCGTCCGCGTCGGCGAGAGGACAGGGAGGCGTATACATCGAATTCAGCGCCGCACAGAGTGCCTCGGGAGTCACCGCGTCGCGCCCCGGCGCTCCGACATCGAAATTTGCGGCAAGGATCGGCCACCACACGGCAAGCTCGCCGCGATGCAGCATCGTTCCGCGCTCAAGCGCCAACGGATACCGCTTCGGCTTTGTCGTTTCCGATGTAAGGATAAGCTCCCAATCATATAAGTCGACATCCTCGTCCCCGGCGCCGTAAAGCTCGACATACGCCGTGTGGCTTCCGTCCTTCGGTCGTATGAACAGCTCGGTGATGATCAGCGGCGGACGCTTCGGCAGAGACATCACCTCCACAGAATACTCGCGTCGCTCGTCGCCGAGCGTTATCGAATATCCGAGCCTGCCGCATTTAACACGGGAGGCGGGTATATGCGCGGAATATATCTCAAATCTGCGCCCCTCGCAGGAAAAGGAATCACACGGCGTCATGAGCAGAGTCTCCTCGCTCTCTCCGGCGGGCGTATAGCTCATCTTAAGGCGCGGCGGAAGTGCGCTCTCGGGAAGAGAGGCGGAATATTCCACCGCCGCCGATATGTCCTGCCCGTGCCCCGCCTCGGCAAATGCAACGGGTGAATGCCACAGCTTCATGCGGCAGGTGTCATCAATATTTTTCATAGCAGCCCCGCTCCGACTATCTTGTTCCAAAGATTTAGATTTATATACGGCACGCGCGTGTCGTCGTCGGCTCTGCCGTCCATCGAAAGCATCGGCTCCTCAAGCTCGCCTATCGACGATATACTGCCGTCAAGCCAACCCTCAAGCCGCAAACACGTCGATTCGAGCCTTGCGCGCAAGCCGCCCAGCCTCTGCTCCTGAGCCGAGAAGCCGAAGGTCTTGTTTTCGGCATACCACTGCGCCCTAAACGCCTCGGTGAACGCGTCGAGCTTGGCGATCGTCGTCGGAATATCCTCATGCGCCAAGGCTCTTACCGCATTTTTGTCACCGTCAAGATATGCGCGTCTGATCCTTACGGTAAGATCGCACTTATCGGACAGCAGATCGCAAAGAAGCCCCAAGGTCCTGTAAATATATCCCCACCGTTCATCGTCGGCATTGTCGAGCAGACGCGCGGCGGCATCGCGATAATATTCCGGCGCCTCGGCTCCGACATGCGCATCCATAAGCCCCTCAAGAGGGTCGTTAAAGAGCAGATACTTGCATGGGTTGACCGGATGCGTCAGCTCCCCGGGAGCCGTTCCCGGCAGAGCATTGGGAAGATCGAAAAGCATCAGCTCGTCAAAGCTCTTGCCGAACACCTCGGCACTGCGCTCGTTGAGCCGCTCGCGCGAGACCTCGGCCCCGGCATACAGCCGCTCGGCAAAATACAGAAGAGACGGCAGAGTCGAGAACTGCGACGCCTCGGCTCCGTTGTCGCCCCAGCCGGTGACGATAACGCTGCCCACTCCGTGCTCGGCGCAGGAATCAAGCTGAAGCTTGGTCGACGCAAGCGAGAAGGAATTGTGCGGGGCAAAGCCCGACCACTTCCACGCGCCGCCCGCAAACACAACGGGATTTGCGAATTTTTGATGGCATTCGAGCATGTGATCGAATATCTGCCTGTCGAGCGAATAGTAATCCCAATACACGAGAGTCACGTTTTTCGGCACCTTTGCCATTATCTCGGGGGATATCTCCCCCTCGCGCACGCGGTATGCTCCGCCGAACGCCATGCGGAAGAACATGTCGCTCCACATCATCGGCTTATAGCCCGCCTCGTCGCAAAGCTCGGCGACGCGGCCTAGGTGCTCGGTCATTATGTCGGGTGCGGGACGGTAGCCGTTTTTGTCGAGATATCTTCCGCGCCCGAGCATATGCGCCTCATCCATGCCTATGTTAATGCGATTCGAGCGGAATATCTCGCGGCAGGTCTTAAGGCATGCGCGGATAAAGTCGTAGGTGCCCTCCTCGCCGACCAACAAAATATCATTGCAGTCGACTATCCTGCCAAAGCCGGGCCAACGCACGGCGGTGTTGAGGTGCGCCAGCGTTTGAATGCAAGGGATGACCTCAATGCCCAACATATCGGCATAATCGTCTATCTCGCGCAGCTCCTCTGCCGAATAGCGACCGCGCATGCGCCCGAAATAGGGATATTCCGACACCTCGTAGGTGTCCTCGGAATAAAGCATGAGCGAGTCGTAGCCCATTGCCGCCAGCAAGCGTATCAGCCTTTTGGCGCCGTCCATGTTCAGCACCGCGTTGCGCGAAACATCCGCCATATAGCAGAGCATATCGTACCGTCCGCGCTCGACATGCTCAGAGCCCTTCTTCAATGCGTCGGCAAGCAGTGAAAGAGCGCGGAAAAACTCATGCTTGCGGCGGTATGTCAGCAGATATCCCTCACCGTTGCGGCAAACAGAGAGCGCCTCTCCGACGCGGGCTTCGACAGTCGTTCCCGACGAGGTAAAGCGCAGCCCCAGCATCGAAGCCAGCTCGGAGGCTCCGACGAGCAGGGACCTGTCGTCACATTTTAAATTCACATTTCTTGACATGGCGTTCTCCTTATAATTCTTTTGTTTGTTTTATTTATTTTCGATCCGTGAAAGCTTTTTGAAAAGGTCGGCATATATCGGGTCGCGGCGAATGCTTCTGACATACACATATGCCGGGCGCGATGCATCAAAGGCATATCGGCAATCGAGCGTGATATACGGCCGCGGCAAAACGACCGAAGACAGCGCCTCGGGCATGGTCAAACATGCCACGGCGGTGACATCCCATATGACCTTTGACCAGCCGTAGGGCTTATCGGTATACGCCGCCGTAATGTCGCACAGATAGTCGCACAGGCGATTTTTGCCGCGCAGATAATATTCAAGCTCGGGAACGGTGGTGATAAAGGAGCTGCAGACTCCGCCGCAAGGTATCTGCACCATCGATATGCCCGAATCGAAAACGACCCGCGCCGCCGCAATATCCTGCTTTAGATTGAATTCCCGCGTATCGGGAGAGGTCAGCGAGTGCCCGCCCAGCCAGATCAGCGCGGCGCGCTCGCAAATGCGCGGCTCCTTTATTATTGCGGAGGCGACATTCGTGATGGCGCCTATCGCCACTATCCACACCCGCTCGTCGCTCTCGGTTACCGTGCGAATGATATTGTCGCAGGCATCCGACGGCACATATTCGGTCTCGGAGCGCAAAAAGCTCTCCGAGCCGCGGTACACGGGAATACGCGCCGCAGCCTCGCTGTCGGTCAGCGCGGTGATATTGAATATCTCGCGATAGCTTTTTTCCATGCCGTCGCCCGCCGAGGTCGATCGGCTGTTCAAAAAGGGCGCGGCATTTATCGAAAGCAGCTCCACACTGTCCGAGGAAAGCATCGCATATGCTATGGCGAATTGATCGTCGACCTCATTGTACGCATCGGTGTCGAGTATAACCTTTTTGCGCTTTCCGTTTTTAAGCTCGGCGATAAGCTCGTGCGCATCGAACTTCATGCGCGGCTCGTCTGTTTTATCTTTATTCATCATTTTTCCTTGTAATAGAGCATGCAATGACAATAGCCCTCAAAATTCGGGTCGGCTATCTGCTCGCGAAATTGACGGCACATGCATTTTGTATCCTCGCTCTGCTCACGCACGCAGGGGCAGTATCCGCCGGTGCGCTTCAGCCCCTCCTTGACGGCGTCCGCCACCTCTTTGTTTTCGTTTACTCTGATCTTCATATCGGCATTCCTCCGCGGGATATCATATTTCCGAGACAAAGCGGTACAGCTCCGCATCGTCCTTGTAGCCGCTCTCGCTCTTGATCAGCTTGCCGTCCTTGAGGACCGCGAGCATGGGAATGTATTTTACCGAAAAGCGCTCGGCAAGCGCGCCCTCCTCGTCGACATTGACCTTGCACACGGTGATCTCGGGATGCTCGTGCGCCAGCTTTTCCACCACCGGGGCTATCATCTTGCAGGGACCGCACCAGGAAGCCCAAAAATCTATCAGCACCACGCCCGCGGCGCCGTTTACGACCTCGTCGTAGTTTTTCGAAGTAAGAGTTATCTCCATTTTTTTAAGATCCTTTCTTTTATTACATTAACTTAGGATATAACTATTATACATCAAAATATCCCGCGGCGCAACATCCGAACGGCAAAAAAACAAAAAAGCGGACACTTTTTTGCACACGTGCGCCGCGACAACATATAATGATCATGAAGGAAGCCGCTTCAGCACCCCATAAGACACCGAGCGGCGGAACGGAGACTCGATGATGAAGCTTGACCGTGAAACTCTTTCGCGATTGCTTGCGCTGAGCGACGGGCAATTGAGATTTTTGATAACCAATATAGCAAAGCAGGCGGGAGTGTCGATCCCCGAGGACCTGCTGAGTGAAAAGAACCTTGCCGAGCTGCGCCGCACGGTAGAGAACGCCGACGATGCCGAGCTTGCACGCTTGGCGGAGAAACTTGCGGGCGACCTCGGCACAGCACCGCAGACCTGACAAAAACGAATTGAAGGAAGGGAGAGTATCCGCATGGCAGACACGGAAGGCACCGGCACCGATATAATGGGCATCGTGTCGAAGCTCATGTCAGACCCAAATGTTATGGCGGCGGTAAGCGGAGCGGTCAAGGGAGCCGGTTCCGATAGCTCGGATTCCGCAAAAACGAGCAATGCGCCCACCGAACCCGCGAGAACGAGCGAACCGAGCGAGAAGCCGACGGCTTCTCCGCCGCTCGACCTTTCCGCGCTCTCGGCTCTGCTGGGGGGAGCGGGGCTGTCACCGGGGCGCGACAACCGACCTGGTGACACCGACGAACGAAAAAGGCGTTGCGCATTGCTGACGGCTTTAAAGCCTTATTTGAATCCGCACAGACGCGAAACGATAGACCAAATGCTGAGCATCGAGCGCCTTGGGGATGCGCTGCGAACGGTAAAAAAGCCCTAATACAAAAGCCGATCTGTCTGTTGAGGTACCGAAATGTATACGAGAAACACGGATAAAAGAATACCGCCGACAATATCGGTTCCGGAAAATTACGGCGGAAGCACCTTTGCAAGCTTAAAAGACGCGCCCGCAGCATCACACGGTGCAAAAGCGGAGCCGGTGCCGCGTCCGCAAAGCAAGGACACGCGCGTACCCGAGAATTCATTCCCGCTCCCGTCGCTTTCGGCTGCGCCGCCCGAAACACCGCCCGGCGACGCGCAAGATGCGCGAGACGCGCGAGACACAACCCATTCCTCCGAAGGCGCGACCGCACCGTCTTGCGCGGATAAGCCGAATGATCGCGCCGCTGTTCCCCCGCCGCCCTTTTCGCCTTCACCGCCTCCGCCGTCGGCTCCGTCCGGGAACCGATTTATGAACATCGGCATCGGTGCCGAGGAGCTGCTGTTGATAGGCGTAATGGCGCTTATCTTTTTCGGAGACGAGCGAGACGACGAGCTGCTGATATGCCTATTGCTCGTGCTTTTGATATGAGCTTGTCGCCTACTGTTTAGATGTACATCATGTATATCTGCTCGTAATTCGTAATATGTTGATGTATATCTACAACAAACACTTCATGTGCTTGCAATATCGTCTCCGACAGAGCAGCAAAAAAGCATAAACGACACCGCGTTATACGCCGAAAAAAATGCTTCTCCACTTGAAAGATAAATTGATATGTGATATAATTACCACATCAACAGATCGGATCGGCAGATCCGATCGCAAGGATATGGTGTATCGAAAATGAAAAAAAAGGTCCTCATCACGGGCGGAACGCGCGGAATAGGCGCCGCTTGCGCGCACCGCTTTGCAAAATGCGGTCGGGATATCGCACTCGTTTATCGTTCGGATGACGATGCCGCCGAACGGCTTTCGCGGGAGATAAAAAAAGAGGTCGGAGAAAGCTCCGACACGCTGATATCGGTAATAAAAGCGGACATTTCGGATCCCGCCGAGGCCGCAAAGGCGTTCGCCGCCGCAGAAGAAGCTCTCGGGCACATAGATATATTGATCAACTGCGCGGGCATCGCCGACATACGACTTTTCACCGACATAGACGACGAATGCTGGCGCAAAATGCTCGACACCGATCTTTCGTCGGCATTTTACATGTGTCGCGCCGCCGCACCCGGTATGATACGACGTAAATACGGCAGGATCATAAACATCGGATCGGTCTGGGGCAGGCTTGGTGCCTCCTGCGAGGTGCATTATTCCGCCGCCAAGGCGGGGCTTCGCGGGCTGACCTCGGCGCTGGCAAAGGAACTGGGGCCCTCGGGCATCACGGTAAACTGCGTCGAACCGGGTGTCATCGATACCGACATGAACGCACATCTTTCCGCCGAGGATATGGCGGCTCTGCGCGATGCCACTCCGCTTTGCAGACTCGGCACCCCCGACGAGGTCGCCGCCGCGGTCGCCTTTTTGGCATCCGACGACGCGGCATTCATAACCGGAGCTACCCTCCCCGTCGACGGCGGCTTTCCCGCATAGCGACGCCCCGCAGGTGCGGCTCGCTTGCGCGAGACTTGCCGTCTTCTTTAAGTGAAAAGTGAATAGTGAATAATGAATAATGGCGGTAGCTTTTCTCCCGGATGGGAGAAAAGCATTGATTTAGTATAAAAAGAAAAGTCGCGCCCGCGACTTTTCTTTCCTTTTCTCTTCAAGATAAACGGCAGGGGCGCGTCTCACGTCGGTGAGTCGCGCCCCGTCTTTTATTTTTTATTATGCGAATATCAGTGATATTCGGGCAGCCAGCCCTTGTGCGCTTCGATAAGATCGTCGCAAAGCGAAACGATATCATCTATCGACAGCTCGGCTGCGGTGTGCGGATCCATCATTGCCGCCTGGTAGATGGTCTCTTTTTTCTTGGTGACGGCAGCCTCGATGGTCAGCAGCTGAACATTGATGTTGGAGCGGTTCATTGCCGCCAGCTGCTCGGGCAGGCGTCCGATATGCGTGGGCTGAATGCCGAGCCTTCCGACAAGGCAAGGAACCTCGACGCAAGCCTCTGCGGGCAGGTTGTCGATAAGACCGTTGTTGATCACGTTACCGCCTATGCGATAAGGCGTATCCTTGACCACCGACTCCATGATGCGAGACGCATACTCGCCCGAGCGCTTGTGGGTGAAGTCGGTCTCAAGCGTCTTGCGAGCCTCTGCCCACTTTTCCTCGTGTCTTTCACAGCGGCGGGGATATTCATCAAGCGGAATGCGATATCTTTCGATGAGCTCGGGATATTTGGACTTGATAAAGAAGGGGTTGTACTCGGCGTTGTGCTCGCTGGACTCGGTCACATAGTAACCGAGGCGACGTACATATTCAAGTCTTACAAGGTTCTTCAGCCCCTCCGGAGGATTTTCAAGTGTCTCGTTTGCGCGACGGCGCACCTCGGGATAAAGGTCGACTCCGTCGGCATCCTTCAGTTCAAGCAACCATGCCATATGGTTGATGCCCGCGATCTTCTCGGTAATCGGATATTTGACCTCATCCTTCATTCCGAGGTCCTTGAGCAGGCTGGAGGTGCAGACCTGCACGCTGTGGCAAAGGCCTACGGTGCGAACGTCGGTATATCTCTGCATATAACCCGTCAGCATCGCCATGGGGTTGGTATAGTTGAGGAAAAGCGCGTTGGGGCAGACCGCCATGATATCCTCGGCAAAGTCCTCAAGCACCGGAATGGTGCGCAGGGCGCGGAAGATACCGCCGATTCCGAGCGTGTCGGCTATGGTCTGACGAAGTCCGTACTTTTTGGGAACCTCGAAGTCGGTGACGGTGCATGGTCTGTAAAGTCCGACCTGTATGGCATTGACCACAAAGTCGGCTCCGCGAAGCGCGTCGCGGCGATTTTCAACGCCGCAATATTTCACAATTTTGGCTCTGTCTTCGTTAATATTGTGGTTGAGTGCATGGATGATACGATAGCTCTCTTCAAGACGAACGGGATCGATATCGTACATGGCGATCTCAAAATCGTGCAGTGATTCGCACAGCATCATGTCGCCTATAACATTTTTAGCAAACACGGAGCTGCCGGCGCCCATAAATGTCATTTTTCCCATTTGCAGTAGACCCTCCTCGATCTTTCGGCCGAGGCCTTTCAAAATTTCGATTTTAATAAAACATCGCGCAGGACATCTTACTGTTGCAAGTATACCATAATTTTTTCCATGTGTCAATATAAAAAAGTAATATTTATATCGAATTATGACAGCATTTTTTGTTTCGCAAGCCAACGCTTATATATTTTAAGCGAATTATTTACAAATAGTTATTGCATTTCTCCTAAAAATATAGTATATTAATAATAACTATAGTAATTCTTCGGAGGAATCGGATGTTCGGATATATCCGACCGCTTGAAAAGGAACTGCTGGTGCGCGAGGACGACCTGTACCGCGCCGCATATTGCGGCGTCTGTCTCTCTCTCGGAAGGCTCGGAGGACAGCCGGCGCGCCTCACACTGTCATACGACGCCGCCTTTCTCGCGCTGCTGCGCATGTCTCTGACCGGAGAGTGCGCCGAGCGGCGCCGCATCAAGTGTGTGCGCCACTCTTGCCGCAGTCGCGAGGCGATCGTCTCATCTCGCGCATCTGACGATGCCGCGGCAATCGCTCTCCTGCTTGCCTGCGGAAAGCTTGAGGACGACCGGGTCGACGAACGCGGCGTGCTCCGCGCAGGCGCACGCCTTGCCGCCGCGGCTCTCGACTCGGCAAAAAAGAAAATCTCTCGCAGCTTCGGCGATGCCGCGTCGGCGATATCGGTGGGACTTGACGCGCTTTCCGAAGCGGAGCGCCGCGCCGATAGTGCCGAGAGCTTCGGTCTTGACGCGGCGGCGCAGATCAACGGCATAATGCTCGGCGACGCAACAGCGGCGGGACTTGACGGAAGCGCCGCGCGGATAATGCGCGAGATCGGCATATCCGTCGGACGCTGGCTGTATATCATCGATGCTCTCGACGACATAGACGAGGATCGTCGCCGCGGACGCTTCAACCCGATCAGTGTGTCATACGGTCGCGACCGTCTTACGCGTGACGAGGCGCTGACGCTCTCCTGCGCGCTGGCGCATGAAACGGAGACGGCACTTGCCGCTCTTGAACTCGCATCCCCGGAAGCGGAAACACCCGCCGAGGCGGCGGCAATATGCCGAAACATTCTGAGGCTGGGTATGCCGGCGGTCGCCGCAAGAACGCTTGACGGCGTTACCCTCCACGACACCGAACAAAGCATAAGATCGCAAGACCGATCAGAGGAAAGGGCTCTCAAGCAAAATGACAGACCCATATAAGATACTCGGCGTTGATCCCAACGCCACCGACGACGAAATTAAAAAAGCATATCACGATCTGGCACGTAAATATCATCCCGACAAATATCGCGACTCGGAGCTTGCCGACCTCGCCGAGGAAAAGATGAAGGAGGTCAACGACGCCTACGACCGCATCCAAAAGGAACGCGCGTCCGGCGCGACCCGCGACGCGGGCTACGGCCGCTATTCCTATTCCGACGGATACTCGGAAGCCTCAAGCGGTCGACGCACTTCGGAGAGCGAGAGCGGCAACGAACGCTTCTACGCAGTGCGCTCCTATATCAACCAAGGCAGGATAGCCGAAGCGGAAGCGGTCTTAAATTCTATGGATGCCTCTCTGCGCGGCGCCGAATGGTACTTCCTGATGGGCTGTGTGATGACTCGCCGCGGAAGCTATATCGACGCGGGACGCTGTTTTGACTATGCCTGTGAGCGCGAACCGTACAACGAAGAATATCAAAACGCGCGAGAGGAGCTGCGCCGGCGAAGCAGCTCGTACTCCGCACAGACACACACGCTCGGCGGCTGCGATGCTCTGTGCACCGCGCTGCTTTGCGCCGACTGCTGTTGCGGAAGCGGGCGGGGGTGCTGCTGATGTCGGATAAAGATAGGGATACGGTCGGCAACGCGTCCCGCCGCGGCTCGCGCCAAAGCAAGAGGGGCGGCAGCGGCAAGAGCGGCTTGCGCGGATCTGCGCGCAGGATATCCGTCGGCGGCATGCTGGCGGCGCTCGGCATAGTGCTCATGTATCTCGGCTCGATAATAGACGTGATGGATCTGTCGGCGGCGGCATTTGCCGCGATACTGCTCATACCGATAATATCAGAATACGGCAGGCGGGACGCGCTGTTCGTGTACGCGGTCACCGCGGTGCTCTCGTGGCTCTTGCTTCCCAACCGTTCGCCCGCGCTGATGTATACCGTTTTCCTCGGTTATTATCCGATGCTGAAGCTCTCGCTCGATAAGCTCGGCAGAGTTCGCGGCACGATCCTGAAGCTCATCGTGCTGAACGCCGCCATCACCGGCGCATATTTGATGACACGGCTTCTGCTTTTGGCGGATACAGAAGATTCCGCACTGCTTTGGGCTTATTACCCGCTTGCCAACCTCGCGTTTTTGTTATACGATATAGCGATCGACAGGATCGTAAGGCTTTGGATGACAAAGCTAAGGCGCAGCTTCGGCTTCGGAAAGCACAGATGAACCGATAGGATCAAAAATTCGGAAATTAATTCCGATTGAAAAGCTTCTCTGTCTGTGATACAATGTATATTTAAACCCGACCGCACGGTCAAAAAAGAAAGGAAGATAGCAGGACATGAAAAAGACTTTACACGCAAGACAGCCGCTCGGCATGATCGTCACGGCACTGACCGTTATATTGGCATTATGCTTCGTCATCCCGACGCTTGCCGTCGATATCACCCCCGAGGACCCGTTTGAGGTCACCGAGACGCTTGTCGGTATAGATATCGAAGCGCTTCCCGCCAAGACCATATACGATATTGGCGCCGCTTTCGACGCCTCCGGGCTCAAGCTTAAGCTCAAATATAACAGCGGACGCACCGAAACCGTGGATGCCGACGCCTCGATGTGCTCGGGTTTTGACTCGACCGCGGCGGGCAAAAAGACCGTGACCGTCACTCATCGCGCCTTTACGGCAAGCTTTGAAGTGGAGGTGCGCACCATAACCGGCATTGCGGTAAAGACCTCTCCCGCCAAGACCGAATACTTCGTCGGCGAGGAGCTCGACCTTGACGGTCTCGTGCTTGAGGCACTCTACTCCGCTGGAGCCTCCGAGGACGTGAAGACCGGATACACCTTATCCGGAGGCTCGCGCCTTGACAACGCCGGCGAGCACGACGTTACGGTCACCTGGCGCGGATATTCCGCGACCTTTAAGGTGACGGTGAACGCTCCCGTTGCCACCGGCGCCTCGCTTACGACGCTTCCGACAAAAATCGAATATGCTATCGGAGACAAATTTGACGGCAGCGGTGCGGTGTTTACCGTAAAATACAATAACGGCACCACCGAAAAGGTGTCGGAGGGCATAACGTTCTCCGGCTTTTCCTCAGAGAACAAAGGCGAGGTCACCGTCACGGCAACGCTCGGCAAATTCAGCGACACCTTCACCGTGACGGTAAAATACGCCGCGCACGAGCATGTTGCGGGCGGCGATCGCGTGATAGTCAAGGAAGCGACCTGCACCGAATCGGGACTCGCGGTCAGATATTGCAAGGTCTGCGGCGAAATAGCCGAATCCGCCAAGCTGAAGATGCTCTCTCACAGCTACGGCGACTGGAAGGTGACAAAGGAAGCCACCACCGCTGCCGCCGGCGAAAAAATGCGCACCTGCTCCGATTGCGGCGCCGCGCAAACCATGACCATAGACGCGCTCTCCTCGCGCATCGATGACGGCAAAAACGGCTCTGCCGTAGCTTCCGGCGATTACATCTTCCCCGCCGAGGCTCAGCTTATAATAACCAACGTCTCCGGCACCATGACCGCAACCGAGCTTAAGAAGCTGAACGATACGGCAAGCGCAAACGGTCTTACCGTGGCAATGGTATACCAAATCGTTTTCAAAAAGGACGGTCGGGAATTCATACCCGACACCGATATCACCTATCAGGTCAGCGTTGCCGCGTCAGAGCTTGCGGCATTCGACACGCTCCGCGTGATACATAACAACAAGCTCGCCAACGCAACGCTCAGCGGCGGGTATATCTCCTTTAAGATCACAAGCAGCTCCGGCGTCTTCGCGATAGCGGGACTCAAGAGCACGGCTCCCGTCACCACCGAAGAAGCGACCTCCTCGGTCGTGACCTCTCCGGCAGCCCCGGTGACCTCGGCGCCCGATCCCGCCGTCACGAGCTCTCCCTACCCCGACACCACGACATCCCCCGCTGATACCGACACATCATCGCCCGAAAGCACGACGCTCTCTCCCGAGACGCGCGACGACGAGCCCGCCGTCACCTCCTCCCCGAGCGCGGAAACGACCGATGACTCCGCCGCAAGCGGCGACAGCAAGCTCGGCTCGGCGATAAAAACGATAATCATCGTCATCGTTATCGTGGTCGTGATAGGTGCGCTTTTCGAGCTCATATATCTCTACCTTAAGAACAAACTCATGCTTTGATAACAGACCGACACAACACATAGGATCACAAACGACTGAAAATGATCATATCCGAAGAAATAAACAAACGACTTTTCCGCGCCGAGCCGCGCGGACGCGCGATACTTCTCGGCATAGGGGTATCCAATCTGCCCTTGGCAAAAATGCTTGCCGAGGCAGGGGCGCGACTTGAGATACGCGACGCAAAAAGCTTTAATGAACTCTCATCCGAGGCGCGCGCGCTTGCCGATATCGGCGCACGCTTTGTCTGCGGCGCCGCCCCGACGAACGGGCTCGTCTCAAGCGATATTTCCCGCGATGTTATATTCCGCTCGCCCGGCATACGACCGGATGCTGGAGATATCCCCGCGGCTGTAGCCAACGGCGCCCTTCTCACCTCAGAGATGGAATGGTTCTGCGACATGACGGCGGCAAGCATCATCGCCGTCACCGGAAGCGACGGCAAGACCACCACAACGACACTGACACATCTGCTTTTGTCCGAGGCGGCAAAAAGACGGCAATGCCGCGTATACGTCGGCGGCAACATCGGCACGCCTCTGCTCGACCGCGCCGCGGAAATGACCGATCGCGACTATGCCGTGCTTGAGCTATCAAGCTTTCAGCTGATGACGATGCACACATCCCCGCGCCGCGCGGCAATAACAAACATCACGCCAAATCACCTCAACTGGCATACCGATATGGCGGAATACACCGCCGCGAAATACAATATCTTCGGCAAGGATACCGAGCTTTTGGCGCTCAACGCAAAAAGCCCCGCCGCGGCGGCCGCCGCCGAAAGCGACCCCGATTTTCACGGCAGGCTCGTATTCTTCTCGGCTGCCGCCTCATCATACGATGAGACGGTTCCCGCCGCGCACCGCGGCAATGCCGAGGCGATCTTTTTGCGCGACGGATGCATTATCCATTCAAACGGCAGAGCCGAGGATGCTCTGCTTGAGCAAAAGGATATAAAACTGCCGGGCAAACACAATCTTGAAAATTACATGACCGCCGCCGCGCTGACGCTCGGACTTATCGAAAAGGATGACCTGCGGCGCGTTGCGCGAAGCTTCGGCGGCGTTGAGCACCGCATGGAATTCGTGCGCGAGCTTGACGGCGTGAGCTATTACAACAGCTCGATAGATTCCACCCCCACGCGCACGCTGGCGGCACTGTCGGTGTTCGACTCTCGCCCGGTATTCATACTTTGCGGACGTGACAAGCATCTGCCCTACGACGAGCTCGCCCGAGCACTTTACGACAAGGCGGGCGGCGTGGTCGTCTCGGGCGAGGCTGTGCCGATAATACGCACAGCCCTTGAGGCGGAAGCGGCACGCCGCGGCGGATGCGACATCTGCATAAAATATGAAGAGGACTTCTTCCGAGCCATAGACCGCGCCCGCGAAACAGCGCGGCCCGGCTCTGCCGTCGTGCTCTCCCCCTCCTGCACGAGCTTTGACCGCTTTGTCAACTTTGAGGAGCGCGGACGCGCCTTTAAGGCGTATGTCAACTCCCTGACACCGAACGACCGCGACAGCAATGAAGCCTGACGCACGCACAGCCCCGATAGGGATATTTGACTCGGGCGTCGGTGGACTCACCGTGCTGGCAGAGCTGCGTCGCGAGCTGCCGTGCGAGGACATGATCTATCTCGGCGACGAGCAAAACGCTCCGTACGGAGCATTAACGCATGAAGATATGCAGGCTGTCGCCCTTGCGGCGGCGAAGCGACTTGTCGACATGGGAGCCAAGGCGATTACCGTCGCCTGCAACACCGCCACCGCCGCCGCAATAGACACACTGCGCTCGGTATATCACGAGATACCCGTGATCGGAACCGAGCCCGCCGTAAAGGTCGCGTCCGACGCGGGATACGAACACATTTTGGTGCTTGCCACCCCCGTAACTCTTTCCGAGGAACGCTTTGCGTCTCTTGTGAAAGCAAAATGCCGCGACTCGGAGGTCATTGCCGTCCCCTGCCCCGGACTTGCAACGCTGATAGAGGAGCATCCCGCGGACGACGCATGCTTCGATCGATATCTTGACCCGATCTTTCAAAAGCACCGCGGGCGCTTTGACTCGATAGTGCTCGGATGCACGCATTATCCGCTGATCAAAACAGCCATCGCACGCGCCGCCGCGGCAAACGGAGCCGCAGGCGTTCCGATCATCGACAGCGGCGCCGCAATAGCGCGGCAGGTCGGGCGACGTCTTATCGATGCGGGGCTCGACGCGCCTACAGACAAGCCGGGCACGCTCACACTGATATCAAGCGGAGATGGCGATCGCCTCGAACGCTTTTGGCGGCGCATTTCCCCCGACCGTATGATCCCAAAACATGATATTTAAGGAATAAATAATAACATGACCAACGAAAAGCTTGAACTTCTCGCCGCGGAAGGCGAGCGAGAGCTCGCCGATATCTTTGCGGACATAGACCGCACATCCTACCGACGAACTGCCGACATTCTGCGCGCTTTTGAAAACAACAAGGTCAGCGACGGCTGCTTTGCGGGGACCTCCGGCTACGGCTACGACGACCGCGGGCGCGAGGTGCTCGACCGCGTATATGCCGAGGTGTTCGGAACCGAGGCGGCACTCGTCCGCATCAATTTCGTCAACGGCACACACGCCCTCTCGACCGGGCTCTTTGCCCTTTTAAGGCCGGGAGACACCCTGTTCTCGGTCGCGGGCAAGCCCTATGACACACTTGAAGAAGTCATCGGCATTTCCGGTACCGAGGGCAACGGCTCGCTTGCCGATTTCGGAGTCGGCTACGCACAGCATGAACTGACATCCGACGGCACGCTTGACACCGCCGGCATACTTTCGCGCCTTGACGCCGACAGCTCGATAAAGGTAGTCTTCATCCAGCGTTCAAAGGGGTATTTAAACCGCCGCACGCTGATGCCGGATGAAATCAGCGCTCTCTACGATGCCGTAAAGGCGACGCATCCCGAGGTCTATGTCGTCGTTGACAACTGCTATGGGGAATTCACCTGCTCCCACGAGCCGCATGCGGACATGCTTATCGGCTCGCTGATAAAAAATCCCGGCGGCGGAATGGCCGAGACCGGCGGATATATTGCCGGCACGTCTCGCGCCGTGGAGCTTGCGTCCTACCGTCTTACCACCGTCGGGACCGGCGGCGAGGTCGGCTGCACTCTGGGGCAAAACAAAAATCTCTTCCGCGGCTTCTTTTACGCACCGCACACCGTTGCCGCCGCGCTGAAGACCATGCATCTTGCGGCATATATATTCGAAAAGCTGGGCTACGACACCGCGCCATCTTGGCAGGAGCGCCGCTCGGATATAATCCAAACGGTCATAACACATTCGCCCGAGGCGCTCTGCGCATTCTGCCGCGGTATACAATCGGGCTCGCCCGTGGACGCCTATGTCGAACCGGTGCCGTGGGCAATGCCCGGCTACTCCGACGAGGTGATAATGGCGGCGGGAGCCTTCGTACAGGGCTCGTCGATCGAGCTTTCCTGCGACGGACCTCTGCGCGAGCCGTACACGGCTTATCTTCAGGGCGGACTTACATATGAAAGCGGAAAATACGGCATACTGCGTGCCGCCGCCGCCGTAGGCGAATACCGAAAATAATTTTTTTCGATGACAGAAAGGTTAAATATCATGAAAAAAAATATATCTGCCATACTTGCGCTGATCATTGCTCTTTCATCTCTCCTGCTTGTCGGCTGCAGCTCCTCCTCCGTTGAGGTGCCCGACGGCATGCGTCTTGTTTCCACCGACTCGGATGCCTTCTACCTGTTCGCCCCGGGCGGCTGGATAGACAACACATCCTCCGGCGCGGCGTCGGCATATTACTCGGACAACGACCGCTCAAATGTCAGCATGACATGCATGAGTCCATATTCGATATCCGAGGATAACCCTCCCGTCAACGCAAAGGAATATGTTGAGGTCTGCCGCGCAGAGCTTGCGGCATATATGCCGGGATATGAGGCGGTCGGCGAGGTCAGCGACGTGGTGATGGGCGGCAGAAACGGAAAAAGCTTTGAATACACCGCCTCAATGGGAGATGTGACATACAAATATCGTCAGGTCGTTGTGGTCTATCAAGATCTGTATTATATTCTCACCTACACCTCCACAGCGGAGGGCTACGATCTGCACACGGCGGATATCGACAAGGTGATAGAAAACGTAAAATTCAAATAATACAACAATATGAACACCGACATTAACATTAACGATAACACAAACGAAAGAAAGCCGATATACCTCGACAACAGCGCGACCACCGCGCCATCCCCCGCCGTGATCGAAGCCGTGACCGACGCTTTGCGCCGCTACGGCAATCCCTCATCGGTGCATGCGGCGGGACTTGACGCGGCGGCATTGCTGCGCGAATGCCGCGCCACCGTCGCGTCGGCGCTCGGCTTGCGCCGCTTTGACGACTATCATGTGATATTCACCGCATCCGGCTCGGAGGCAAACAATCTCGCCCTGCGCGGCACGGCACTTGCCAAAAAGCATATCCGCTCAAAGCGCATAATAACCACCGATTCCGAACATCCGTCTGTGGCAAACACCGCGGCGTCTCTTGTCGACCTCGGCTTTGAGGTGATAAAAATACCGACCCGCGGCGGCACGCTGGATATGGATGCCTACCGTGAAGCTCTGGCGGGCGGTGCGCTTATCGTCTCGCTGATGCTCGTCAACAACGAAACGGGCGCTCGCTACGACATTGAAAACGCCTTTCGCGAGGCGCACCGCGCCGACCCCGACATCATCACGCATTGCGACGCCGTGCAGGGCTTTATGCGGATACCGTTCACGCCGAAGGAGCTTGACGCCGATCTTGTAAGCGTCAGCGCACACAAGGTGCACGGCCCCAAGGGGGTCGGCGCGCTTTGCGTCTCATCCTCACTTATAAAGTCCAAAAAGCTCATACCGCTGATCTACGGCGGCGGTCAGGAGGAGGGCTTTCGGTCCGGCACCGAGAACATTCCCGGCATTGCCGGCTTTGCCCAAGCCTTGCGCGAGGCTATTGAGCATTCGGACGATAACGCGGCACATATCGACGAGCTGTATCGTTACGCGCTTGACCTGCTGCCCGACTGCGGCGTAAGGATAAACTCCCCCGCGGTCTCCTCGGGACACATCATCAGCATCACTCTTCCCGGAATACGCAGTGAAACGATGCTGCATTTTCTTTCGGAAAAGGGCATATATGTGTCGGCGGGCTCGGCGTGCTCGTCGCACTCGCACGGCCCGAGCGCCGCATTGCTCGCCTTCGGGCTTTCTCGCTCCGATGCCGACCGCACTCTGCGCATAAGCCTCGGCTCGCAAAACACAAAGGAGGAGCTTGATTGTCTCGCCGCCGCCCTCTCGGAGGGTATCTCTCGCCTGGTCAGGGCAAAATGATCTGCATTTTTATAAAACCGAAAGCGGGCTGTCTTAATCGACAGCTCGCTCGTAATTATTTATTATTTCATTCAGACCGGCTCTGCCGTTCGATCATATATCCGCGTCCTTCATATAACGCGCGCCGTTTTCGGTGATAAAGCGCTTGCGCGCGGGCAGATCGTCGCCCAACAGTGTGTCGAATATCCGCTCTGTCTCCGCGGCGTCGGTCGGAGTTATCGCTATAAGGCGTCGCGTGGCGGGATTCATAGTCGTCTTCCACATCATCTCGGGGTCGTTTTCGCCCAGACCCTTTGAGCGCTGCAGCGTGTATTTCTTGTCCCCCAGCTTTTTCAGTATCTCCGCCTTTTCGAATTCGTCAAACGCAAACAGCGTCTCGTCCTTCGTGGTTATCTCAAAAAGCGGAGTTTCGGCAATGAACACCTTGCCCTCCTTCAAAAGCGTGGGCAAAAGACGATAAAAAAGCGTCAAAAGCAGAGTGCGTATTTGGAAGCCGTCCTCATCGGCATCGGTACATATGATTATCTTCGACCAGCGCAGAGCCCCGAGGTCAAACGCCGACACCTCGCTGTTCTTTCCCTTTGCTTTTGTTCCGACCTCGGCACCGCAGCCGATGACCTTGAGCAGATCGACAATGATCTCGTTTTTGAATATCTTGTCGTACGTCGATTTCAAGCAGTTGAGCGTCTTGCCTCTGACCGGGATTATCGCCTGATATTCGGGCGCGCGCGCCAGCTTACAGGAGGTCATTGCGGAATCTCCCTCAACTATATAAAGCTCGCGCACCGACGAATCCTTTGAGCGGCAGTTGACGAACTTTTCGACTCTGTTGGCAACATCAAGCGAGCCGCTGAGCTTCTTTTTTATATCCAACCGAGTACGCTCGGCGTTTTCACGCGAGCGCTTGTTGACAAGCACCTGAGAGGCTATTTTTTCGGCTTCGGTGGGATTTTCGATGAAATATATCTCAAGATTCTGCTTTATATAGTCGGTCAAAGCCTCGTAGATAAAGGAGTTCGTGATCGCCTTTTTGGTCTGGTTCTCGTATGAGACGAGCGTGGAATTGCTGCTTATCACCAGCACAAGGCAATCGGAAATATCCGCAAAAGCGATCTTTGATTCGTTTTTGTTATACTTCCCCGCCGATTTAAGATATTTATCGAGCGCATAGACGAACGCCACGCGCACCGCGCGGTCGGGGGAACCGCCGTGCTCCAAAAAGCTTGCGTTGTGGTAATATTCGAGCATAGTGACCGTTTGAGAAACACAAAACGCGATATCGGCTTTGAATTTATATATCGGCTTGTCCTCGCGATCCTGCCCCTGCGTTTCGAGATGCCAAAAAACCGTCTGAGTCATTGCGGTCTCGCCCGCCGTTTCCGCAACATAGTCGCGTATACCGTTCTCATTGTAGAATATCTGCTCGGTGAATTCACCGTTCTCCTCAAAAAGCAGAGTGAACCTCACGCCCGCATTGACCACCGCTTGACGGCGCAGAACATCGACAAAAAAGTCCTTCGGAATATTGATATCGGTGAAAACATCAAGGTCGGGCAGCCAGCGTATGACAGTGCCGGTGCGGCGCTCGTTTTTGGGCAGCTCACGAACTTCAAGCTCCCCGACGGGCTCGCCGAGCCTAAAGCTCATATATCTCACGCACTTACCGTCAAAGGAATCGACCTCCATATATTTTGACGCGCACTGCGTGGCAAAGGCACCCAGACCGTTGAGGCCCAGGGAATATTCATATGACGCCGTTTCGGCGTTGTTGTTCATCTTTCCGCCCGCATACGGCTCGCAAAAGATAAGATCCCAGTTATATCTGCCCTCTTTTTCGTTGAAGTCCATCGGAATGCCGCGCCCGTGGTCGTCGATCTCAATGGAGTGATCCTCAAATACGGTGACCTTTATCTCGTTTCCGTATCCCTCTCTCGCCTCGTCGACAGAGTTCGAGAGTATCTCAAAAAACGCGTGCTCACAACCGCCCAATCCGTCCGAGCCGAATATGACGCTCGGACGCAGCCTCACGCGGTCTGCGCCCTTGAGCATAACTATGCTCTGATCATTGTATTGTTCGGTTTTGGCACTCGCTGCCTTTTTATTCTTTTCAGCCATTTAGACTTATGTCCTTTCGTCTGTTGCGCCTTTCTCGTCCGCGTCGCCAAAAGCGCATACGCATCGATCGTTAAAACAATTGTTGAGTTTATATATATTATATCATACCTTTGAATTATAGTCAAGCATTCGGGCACTTCGATGGGGAGGGCAAGTTTTTTTCTTTTTTTCCTTTACAACCGTCGCTTTGGGTGATATAATTATCTGTAGGATAGCAACGCCCCAAAGAAAGGAAACCTGCCATGAATATACAAGACCAGCTTGAGTTCGGCTACACCGAGGACGAATCCGGCATATGGGAGCCCGCGGAAAGCTCCGCAGACGGCACAGCCGCCGAACGCCCATACGTTTTTCTCAGCTTCAATACGCCGATAAACAAGCTTTCCGACGTGATAGCGCGATATGTGGAAGCGGGCGCGGGAGGTATAATTCCCTATCTGCCCGCAGGCTTTGCGCTCGGAGACCGCGGCGGAGATGACCTCATATCCGAAAGACGCGATTTCTTCGCAGCCCTTCTTCCGCTTGCCCGCGCATCCGGCTTGGGCGTTGCCTTTACCATAGACAAATACCTTGAACGCATCTGGGCGGAGGTGGAGGACTCTCTTTACGAGGACGACACCCGCTCGCAGATACTCACACGCTATGATCATCTTTGCTCGGACCGCGAAGAGGTCACTCTCACTCTGCGCGCGGGAAGCACCGTCTCACTCACCGCCGTGCACGAGGAAAGCGGCGAGATGGTAGACCTGCGCCCCCTTGTTAACGGAGATACCGTGACATGGCGCGCCCCCTACGGCAACTGGACGGTATCCGAGTTCGACTGCATACCCGATTACGAAACACACCGGGTGAATATACTCTCTTATGATTCTTCAATGCGCTTTTTGGAAGCCATGTGGGGGGTGTTTGCCGATATTTTAGACCCATATCTCGGCGACACGGTCAGCATGCTATGCTATCGTCACCTTTGCTTCGGAGCGCGCAATCGCCGCGACTGGGATATTCATTTCAACGAGATATTCCGAGAGCGCTACGGCTTTGACCCCGCACCCTTTTACCCCGCACTCTACGATATCGCAAGCAATGACGCGCCACACATAAAAGCGCTCTTCTTCGACTGCCGCGCACACCTTTTGCACGACGGCTTTTTGCGTGCCGCACGCGACTTTGCGGAAAAGCGCTCCCTTTCGGTATTCGGCAATATATCCGAGCCCAAGCTGGCGCAGTGCTCTCCCATCACGGGAGACGCAATGCTTGATAACACCGCCTCTCCGTGCGGAGTTTTCGAGCGCGCATACCTTTACGGCATGAATTCGGTCAAGGTCGCCGCGGGAGCCGCCTTCAGCGTCGGGCTTTATGACGTCGGTTGTGAGCTGTTCCGCGATTACGGCGGACTTCGCCGCGGGCTTTATCTGCGCGATGCCGAGCACGCCATAGCCCGCGGAGCAAATCTGACCGCCATGCATCTTCCCCTCCCAACCGAAAAGAACGAGGAGCCGCTCGACGTGCTCTGCGCCTTCGGTAGGCGCATGCGCCGCATACTGCGCGGCGCACGTCAGATAGCCGATATCGCCGTGATATATCCGATCTATTCGCTTCATTCAACGGTCGATCTGTATGACGCTCCCACCGACGGCTACGAATACCCCGACACACCGATGAACGCCGACTACATGACCGTTATCGACATTCTTTGCAACTACTGCGGGCATGACGTGACACTGCTCCATCCGGATGCGGTGGCGGGTCGCGCAACGGTCGAGGGCGGGCTTCTGCGCATGACCGGGCAAAAGAGCGACGAGGCGTTTCGCGCGGTAATTCTGCCCGCCGCGCGTGTCTGCTCGCTGGCATCGATGCGCGTTTTGCGCGATTATTACGACGCGGGCGGAAAGATAATCGCCACGGGCGAGCTGCCTCGCTCTGCCTTTGAATACGATCCCGCAAACAAAGACGCCGACCGCGAGATGCGCGAGATAGTCGATCACATTTTCGGAGAAAAAGCCGACGACGAGGCATATATCACCGATTATTGCTATAATTCAAACGAAAACGGCGGCGAGGCGTTCTTCCTTTACTTCTCGCTTACCGCCGCCGACGGCACCGCCATGGCGACCAGCCGCGATATTGCTGGAGCTTTGCGCCGTTTGGGGCTTGCATTCGATATCTATCTGCCGGATTTTCCACGCTATGAATCCACGGGGGCGCTTAACAATCCGTTTAACGAATTTGTCCGCTTGGGGCTTGAAAAGCACCTGCCCGACGGAGGCATATTCTGCCACCGTCACGCAAGGCGGGACGAGGAGGATATATACTTCTTCGCCAACACAACCGATGTCGACGCTCGCACGACGGTCTACCTGCGCGGCGCCCACGCCCCGAGAATGTACGATCCGCTGTCGGGCAAATATCGCAGCTGCGCCTTTAGCCACGTGCGGGTACGCGGGGAGATATACACCTCCCTTGAGCTCGAGCTCCCGACCACCGGCTGTGCGGTGCTCGTCTCGCGCGACGAGGAAAAGCGCCGCGCACTGATAAACGCCGCCGAGCTCCCCGACGAGACCGAAAAAGCGGTATATTAAAATCAAATTATTCGCGCCGATCCCAAAAAATCGGCGCGAACTTTTAAAAAATTCCTTTCTCGACTGTCATAGTTAATGAAAGCGAGGCAACAGACCGATGACAAACGACGAACTCACGCGCTTGCTCCCCCTGGTGCGCACCGGGGATGAGCGCGCCTGCGAGCAGCTGTGGCACGGACTTAATATTCCGATATATACAGTCGCTCTGCGCATACTTGACGACAGGGCTCTTGCGGAAGACGTCACGCAGGAGGTCTTTATCAAGCTGTTTACCGCCCCTCCGTCCGATGACGTAAAGAATCCGCGCGCTTGGATATTTCGTGTTGCGCACAACGCGGCACTTAATTGCCTTGAGCGCCAAAGGGTTCGCGCGGCACTGCCGCTTGAGAACGCGACCGACGCCGCAGTCTGCGAGGACCACGGCAGTGCGATCGATATGGCGGCGGCACTCGGCAGGCTTGATACTCTGTCGCGCGAAATAGTAACGCTTCACTCGGTCGCCGACGTCTCATTTCGCGAGATAGCCGAGGCAGTGGGGCTCAATCAGGGCACAGTATATTTCAAATACCGCCGCGCCATCGCCCACCTGCGCGAGTGGCTGTCATAGCGATATCTCTTCGATAAGCAACGCATTATAAAGAAAGGAAGATTTCGTTCATGAAAAGACTCGTAAGCTTTTTGATAATAATATCCGCGCTTTTCGGCGCCGCGCTCCCGATATTCGCCGAAGATACCACATCGGTGGAGGGCGAGGTCATAACCGGCGCGATATCTCCCGCTCAGCCGCCGATTCCGGCAACGACCATCGAGGAGAAAACGACCTACGAGAGCGTGTCGAATGTATTTGATTTTCCCGCACTGCTTAAAAGCTGGCAGACCTACGGCTATCCCGACAATGTTGCGGGAGTGACGCAGGATGTCGTAAAAAAATACGGCGATGAGCTCGCGGTACAGCATTCGACCGATCAATATATCGTGCTCGTCACCGATGCCTCCGACGCCGCCGTGGCAGCGATTCGCGAAATGTATACCGAGGTACCCGGCATTACGGTCAGCTTTACCGACACCGTGCTGAACACTGTCGGCGAGACGATAACGATGCGGCACACCTATAACGAGCTTGCGCTGCTGGCAAACATGCTGCGCGCGCAAATAGGCTCGCGAGACGACGTGTATATATATATAAGCTATACCGAAGAAGACGGAAAGACCGAAAATGTACAAGTAAAGACGCTGTCGGTGTCGATAGATGTGCTCTCAAACCGGGTCGTTCTTACAATATACAAAACGCGCTTTCAAAGCGGCGAATTTGCCGACCCTGCGGGGGATGCCGAGCGTATTGAATATTTCAAGTCGGAATATGATCTGAGCTATCTCGTTATTAAAGAGGAGGAGCTGATGATCGCGCAAACATACGCGTCGTGGCAAGAAGACGACACATATTTCGCCATGGGGGAATACACGCCGGGGGAGGACGGCGAGATAGCCGCCAATGTCGACCTCGCGATAGCTCCCGACAACGATCCGTGGCTCTTTGCGGTAATAGCTCTTGCGGCACTGCTCGTTTGCGCGACGACTCTGCTGATCGCACGCCGACATGCCCTGCCCGTCCCCGCCGATGGTGCCTCCGCGTCGAGCCCCGCTGCCGGTCCGCTCAACGAGAGCAGTATACTTGACGACATCTCCGCCCTCTCGGAAAAGCCGAGCGACGCGCTGCTTGATGACATCATGAAGGCGACAAAGGAGCAAAAGGACAAATAAACGCTTTTCGGCTTTACCCCGCAAGAGGTAAAGCCGAAAATATTTTATCAACTATTCCGATCTCAGCCGGGGAGACTATGCTGCCGTCGCTTACAAGCAATATCCTGCCCTCAAGATCGGTGCGCATAACGGTCGCTCCGACTCCCTTAAGCCTTGTAAGCACCGCGGCATGCGGATGACCGTAATCGTTGGCAGCGCCGCAGGAGATGACCCCAAAGCGCGGCGAGAGCGCACCGAGCCATTCCGTCGAGCTCGATGTTGAGGAACCGTGATGCCCGACCTTAAGTATGTCGCAGGCAAGCAGCTCGCGCGTGTAAACGTCAAGCATCATCCGCTCGGCACCCGTGCCCGCGTCACCGGTGTATATTGCGGATGTGTCGCCGTATTCGATCCTAACCACAGCCGACATATCGTTTTCGTCTACCGTCTCGTCGTCGGCAAACAATATCGTCAGCCGCATTCCGTCCACCTCGCGGGTGTCGCCCGGCACGGCATAGCACAGCCGAGCACCGCTTTGCTCTATCGCCTCACAAAGCTGCGAAAAGGTCTGCGTGTTGCTCCCGCGCTCCGGCATTATCACCTCGCCGACCTCAAATTCGGTCAGCACCATGTCGGCACCGCCGATGTGATCTTCATGCGGGTGTGTGAATATCGCAATATCTATGCGGTCTATACCCGCGCGTATCAACTGCATGCGCAGCGTATCCTCCGAGGCGTTTGTGCCCGCGTCGATAAGTATGCAGCCGCGGCGCGTGACGACCGCCGCCGCATCCCCTTGCCCGACATCGAAAAAATAAAAATACGCCTCTCCGTCCGGCACTCGCGGAAGGAACCGATAATATATCCCGCATCCGATCAAAAAGATCAGCACGATCACGGCAGCAAGTGCCTTCAACCGATCGTGTTTCTTTTTTTCAAGCTTTGTCATATCGCCCTCCGCACATATAGATTATTCAGATTGTAGACAAAATGTAAAAATGCATAAAGTCCTCAGCCACTTTTCTCTTTGACACCACAGGC
>CAZPYK010000011.1:0-31545 GCA_964590755.1 uncultured Ruminococcus sp.
AAATCCTCTAAATTGACGCTTGTATCCGAATCGTCGTCAAGGACTTCAACCTCGACCGGCTCGAACTCATCCTTGCCGGCTCCGCAGTATGGGCATACCCAATTGTCCGGCAGATCGTCAAAGTCGGTGCCTTCGTCAATGCCGTCATCGGGACATCCCTCGGATGCTTTGTATTCGTATCCGCAAAGATTGCAGACAAATATTACCATGATGTTCCTCCTGTGTTATTGTACGCGTAATATGATATCGCAGTTTGGGCAATAAGTCAATATTTATTTTCTACAATTTTATATGCCACAGTAATTTTTTTCTATCAATAACGCCGGTGAGGTTCGGATGGCACTATAATGCGTATGGAAAAATCAATAAAGAAGGAAGTCGGCACGGTCTTTTTTGAAGCTTTCGATGCCCGCAGGCTCCGCGGATGCGATTTGCTCGGGGTCGAAATGTCCGTTGCCGAGTGCTGCGGTGCCGTATCTTAGGCAGAGCCCCGCCTCGCGTACCTCTGTTTCCTTGTGAGCGCAAAGCGCGGATAATATATGTAATCCTGCAAGATGCGGACGGAAGGCTTGACGGTCGCTGACATTTATTTGAACTCCTTGACAGAGTTCCGAAGCGCATTTCCCGAACACGGGGGTGAAGTATGCGGGGCTGAAATAAACGCCGTCAAGGTGTGCTTCATTCAGCCGCCTTGCCATATCCGGAGCGGAGCACCACGGAGCGCCGACGAGCTCAAAGGGGCGTGTGGTGCCGCGCCCCTCCGAGGCGTTCGTTGCCTCGACAAGACAGGTGCCGATATAGATCAGCGCAGCGTCGACCGAGGGTATGTTGGGGGAGGGATTGATCCACGGCAGGTCGATCTCATCCGAGTACATATGCCTCTCCCAACCGCGACATCTCACGACATGCACATCACAGCCGATATTTCTTGTGCGATTGAGCCACAGCGCATATTCTCCGCAGGTCATGGCGTATCTTACCGGCATGGCGTAGCGTCCGACAAAGGAAGAATACTTTGTCTCGTCGAGCATTGCGCCCTCAAGTATCTCCCCGCCTATCGGGTCGGGGCGATCGAGGATGATCACCGGTTTTCCGCGAAGGGCGCATTCATGCATAAGATATGCAAGGCAGTAGATATATGTGTAAAATCTCGCACCGACATCTTGAATGTCGTAAAGCACCGCATCGCACTTTTGAAGCGCCTCGCCGATATTCGGATTCCCCTTTGAAGGAAGGTTGTATACCGGCACGCCGGTCTCGGGGTCAAGCTGTTCGCCGCCCCAGCCGCCGTCCTGCAACGCGGAGTGGATCCCGTGCTCGGGTGCGAAAAGGACCGTGAGCTTTCCCTCGGCGGCAAGGCGAGAGTATGTCGGAATGCCTTTTTTGTCTGTCCCCGAGGCTGCCGTGAGAAGTCCGAGTCTGCCTTTCAGCAATTCTCGCACATCCTCGGAAAGTGAGTCTCTGTCGCAAAATATCAGATCGGAGCCTGTGAACACGGTATGCTTTTTCATCTGTTTCATCGTCCTTGCATATTTATTTTTTGTTCCGTTATTTGCCGGATATCGTTATTCCGCCAAAGGAGATATACGGCATAACGCTCATTCCGTTCTCGACGGTTTCTTTTGAAATATCCTTGACATTCATCAGCATGTCAGCGAGGTTGCCCGAGATCATTGTTTCGGCGGCGGCGTCGGTGATCTTGCCGTTTTCGATAATAAAGCTGTTTTTGGCAACTCCGGAAAAATCTCCGTTTGCGGATGGCTCTCCGCCCGAGAAGCGGGCGACTATAAGTCCGTGCTCCACGGAGGCTATCATCTCATCAAGTGAGCGGTCGCCGCCCTCGATGATAAATCTTCCCGCATCGTTTGCGGCGCGCACATTACCGGTCTTTTTGGCAGCGTAATCGGAAATGTCAAATGCTTTCAATATGCCGTTTTCGATGATGTTATAGTTTTCGGAGGGATATCCGAAAGCCGTGTAATGATCGGATGCGGCGAGACGCGGATCGCGGGCTGTCATTTTTATTGTAAGCGAGCTGCTTGCGACCTGCTTGCCAAGCTTATCGAGCCATATGCTCGTGCCGTCGAGAATGTGACTGTCACCGGTAAAATTCGAAAGGGCAGAGCCGATAAGTTCGACGGCGCAACCCGGTGTCAATATTATCGTTCCGACAAACTTGCTGTCTATGGGACGCGTGTCTATTTGGTGTTCGGTGTCGTGCAGATCCTGCTTCATCGCGCCGCATTCGATGAACGGCTTTGAAAGATCGTGTGCCAGGAAAGCGGAGTAGAAGAATGATGAGGCTTTTTCGCCCTCGTGGGCGGAAAACATCGGTGAGCAGCTGTAATATCCGCCTTTGGTGTCAAAGCGCACGCCGTTTGAATTACGGTATATGCTGTGGCTCGCGGAATGCTCGGAGGTCATTGATTCTATGACGATCTTTGGGAAGAGACGTCCAATATCCTCGACCAGCTCGCGAGTGCGGTCGAACAGCTTTTCGGTGTCGGGCTCAAGCTCGCCCTCGCTGAATTCGCCGTTTTTGATTAGGGGAGCCATATCCCATGCGTCATCCGGCTCGGCGGCATCTCCCGCGGCAAGGCAATCGGCGATTGCCGCATCTATGGCAGAAGCCTCGAAGCTGTTGATCGCGGCAGTCCCTCTTTTGCCGTCCTTTATAGCGGAGATCGAAAGCGAGGTGTTGAAAAGTGTGCGAAAGAGCGTAAAGTCGTCGCCCTCGTAGTTAAATTCATGAAGCTCGCCGTATTGGGCAACGCAGGATGCTTTGTCTGCTCCCGCGGACTTGAGCGCATCAAGTACTTTGACGGTAATTGCGTCAAGATCGTATATTTCTTTCATTGTATGATTGACCTCCTTTTCATCTGCCGCCGATATTAACGCGGCAGCGCAGTGCGGGGCCGCCGAGTCCCACCGGCATGGGTTGTTTTTTGCCGCAGTAGCCCGAGGATGACCAGGTGACGGTATCCGAAACCATATCGACGGTTTTGAGCATATCGAATGCGACCCCGGATATCGTGGTGTCAAGGATGGCTCGTCCGAGCTTGCCTTTTTTGATCTCGTAGCCCATCGTAACGCCGAACATGAATTCACCGGTGGTGTCCGCTTGACCGTTGTTGGTGTCGCAGAGCAGATATCCGTCGTCCACCGAGGCGATTATGTCCTCAAGCTTGGAGGTGCCGGGCAGTACGGCTGTGTTCCTCATGCGGATGAGAGGTTCGTCCGAGAAATCGAAGGCGCGTGCGTTTCCGCAAGGCTTGGCGTTGAAGCGCGCGGCGCTTTCGCGGTTATGCATATATCCCGTAAGAATGCCGTCCTTGATCAGTACGGCGTCCTCTGCCTTTACCCCCTCGTCGTCAATGTAGACGGGGAGCGGAGCGGGGGAGCCGAAGGCGGTGTGAGCGAAGTCGACCATGGAGACTAACTCGCTTGCCACCTGCTTGCCCATCAGGTGAGCTGCGACCGATCCGCCAAGGACCATGTCGGCCTCAACGGTATGCCCCACAGCTTCGTGCGCAAGCATTCCCGAGAGCTCGCCGGCAAGTATGCAGGTCTTGACACCCGCCTCGGCGTATACACCCTCGCGCTTTTTCATTACATCCTCGTACAGTTGGTCAAGCTTGGGATAAAGTTCGGAGGGGTCCTTAAAGAGCAGGTCGAAATCGCCCCATCCTCCGTAGATCCCCATGACCTCAACGGTCACGCCTGCGGGAGTTTGCGCGGAGACGGTGACGTATATATAACTGCGATTAAGTCCGACATGCCCGTCGGAGCAATCCGAGGTCGCTATTACCTTTTCGATGCACTCGTTGAAGGCTATGATCTGCCTGCCGGCAAGAGAGGGGTATTTTTCTGCCATGTAGGAATCAAGTGCGCGAATGAAATCGATATAGTGCTTTTGCTCCGGGTCGCTTGCGTCGTCGAATTCTTCTATCAGGGCGTGAGGCAGCGCGGGCAACGCGGGCTTGCCGCGGCGCAGGCGCGCGTCCATGAACGCGGCATTTTCTCCCGCGGCGCGAATGACCGCCTCCACCGCCTCGGGTTTGCGATCGGCGACCGACGAGAAGCCGTACATGCCGTTGCGGCGCACACGTGCGCATACGCCCGAGGATTCGGAGCGTTGATTTGAAAGCAGGTTTCCGTTTATCATGCCCACACGGCGATTGCGATTACGCTGAACGCGGACCGCGGTATCGGCACCCGACAAAAAACGATCTTTTTTGCCAAAAATAAATGAGTCAAGCATTTTTGTTCCTCCGTATTTATTTGCTTTTTTCTTCGTTTGAACGGTAATTTCTTACTTACAATAATATTATAGCATAATGCCAACGCTATTACAATAGAAAAATTTTTAAAAAATCATTCCGGGCTATTGACAAACAGATATTTTTATGATATCATTATGATATCAGCAAGGATGATCTTGCGAGGAAAGGACACAACTGTATTATGAAAGAAAAGATCTACAAAAGCAAAAAGGACGGCATGACCGCACTTATAGTTACGTCGCTGCTTTACTGCGCGGCAATAGCTTTGGCGATAACGGGCGGTGTGCTTACCGAGAGCGCAAGCTTTCCGCTTGCGATATCGATAGCCATGGTCGTGATCGGAGGTATTTGGGTGGTTGTCGGTTTTATACCGTTTATCGGTCTCAAGGTCCTGCGCCCGCAGGAGGCGCTGGTGCTTACACTGTTCGGCAAATATGTCGGAACGCTTCGCGGAGACGGATTTTATTATGTCAATCCCTTTTGCGTGGCGGTGAATCCCGCCGCAAAGACAAAGCTGAATCAAAGCGGCGACGTTATGACGGTAAAGCCGGTGCCCTCAAGTCAATCGGGCAATGTTGAGGTCGAGGTGACGAACAAAAAGATATCTCTCAAGATAATGACACTCAACAATAACCGCCAAAAGATAAACGATTGCCTCGGAAACCCCATTGAGATCGGCATTGCCGTGACATGGCGAATAGTCGACACCGCGTGCGCGGTCTTCAATGTTGACAATTACAAGGAATTTTTGTCGCTTCAGTGCGACAGCGCACTGAGAAACGTTGTGCGCATATATCCCTATGATGTGGCCCCCAATGTCGACACCACCGGCGACGGTTTGGCAGATGACGGAAGCCTGCGCGGCTCAAGTGATGTTGTGGCATCCCGTATACGCGATGAGATCCAGGCAAGAGTTGCCGAGGCGGGCATCGAGATAATCGAGGCGCGCATAACCTATCTTGCATATGCTACCGAGATCGCCGCTGTGATGCTTCAGCGTCAGCAGGCATCGGCAATAATCGACGCGCGCCGCATGATAGTCGACGGTGCTGTCGGCATGGTCGAAATGGCGCTTGACAGGCTTGCCGAAAAGGGAACGGTCGAGCTTGACGAGGAGCGCAAGGCGGCCATGGTCTCAAACCTTTTGGTGGTTCTGTGCGGAAATCGCGATGCACAGCCGATAGTAAACTCGGGAAGCATCTATTGATATGCCGGATAACGAAAAAAAGCAGATACCCCTGCGGCTTTCCGCAAAGCTTTACGAAGCGATAGCCGCCTGGGCGGAGGATGATTTTCGTTCGGTCAACGGTCAGATAGAATATCTTTTGACGGAATGCGTTCGCCAACGCAAGAAGAACGGATCCCCGGTTCCGAAAAAATTGGATGCCCCGCTCGACATCGATATAAAATAATGCATTTAGTGTTGACATTTGTTCATTATTGGATTATAATTAGATAGTGCCACGGGGCTGTTAAAGGCATTGGCTTTTTAACAGCCCCGCGGCTTGACAGATATCTTGAAAAAAGGAGTTTGATCTAATCAATGATAATTATGAGCTTAGCTTTGTTTTTTATCATCGTCGGAGCGTGTATCGGATATTTGCGCGGCTGGAAGAATGCGCTTACACATCTTTTTTCCGCGATGATCGCCGCCGCGGTTTCTTTCTTGTTAACACCCACGATCGCGCAAGCCTTGGGCGATCCGATCGTGTCTTGGATACGTTCGTCGATGGTTGAATTTAAGAACGATATCGGTGCCGTTCCCACTCTTGACGAATTGATCGACGTGCTGCCTGCGGCGATCCTTGCCCCGTTGATCTTTTGCGTTGCCTATTTTATCGTTCTGTTTTTGCTGTGCTTCTTCTGCAAACCGTTGTCGCGTCTTATCTTCGGGAAGCGCGAAAAGGGAACGGCGGAAAAAATACTCGGGCTCCCCTGTGGGCTCGTGCACGGAGCGCTTAGCTTTTTTGTGTTGCTTGTCCCGATATTGGGCTTTAATTTGCTCGCAACCGATGCGATCGAAGAAAATATTGCAGCGGTGGAAGGCAACGAGACGATATACGAGGCTTACGGGTATTATGACGACTATGTCAAAGACGGTTTGGATGATTCCTTGATATCGGACGCTTTTGAAATGTTTGGCGGCAAACGGCTCTTTGACTCGCTGGCATCCTTTAAAATTGACGGCGAAAGATATACTTTGTCCGATGAGGCGTCATCTGTTTGCGGCATGGCGCTTGAGGCACTGCCGCTTGCATCCGCCGAGTCGTTCGATTACGGCGACGAGCAATTTGAGGCAATAGATCGCATAGTCGATCAAATTGAGGATGACGGCTTGATAAGGTCTGTCGCTGCCGAGTTCGTTGCGGCAATGGCGAAGGCGTGGCAAGGTGGAGGAAATCTCTTCGGTATTACCATGCCGAGGACCGATGAATTGATAAAGCCGATAGTCAACAGCACGCTTGAGCTGCTTGCCGACACCACGAAGGATACGCTGATCGGCGATCTGAGGATGTTTGTGAACATGCTGCGCCTTTCGTCGGATCGTTTGAGCAAGCTTGAGGATTCCGTCATGTCCGGTGTGTCGGGCGAGAACGTTGCGACCGACGTGCTTGACATTATCAAGGATGAAGAATTTGCCGAGGAGCTTGTGGCGATACTTGAGGAGAGCGACCGCATATCTCCGGTGATCGACAGTGTTATCGAGGTCGGTTTTGCGTCACTCAAGGGCAATGTCGATGTCGACGAATACAAAGAGAAATATGGCGAAAAGATAGAAGATGTCACAAGCACGCTCAATGATGTGCTTGACGGCACCGCAGACCGCGAGGCGCTTGATGCCAGTATATCGGAGGCGTTGGAAGACAACAATGTCACGATTCCCGAGGTATATATTCCGTATATAAGCGGATACCTGACCGAAAAATTCGAAGGAAGCGATGATGTTTCGGTGGACGATATTGCCGCGCTGTTTGCAATGGCGGGCTGATAATGATACGCTGTGACGAGGTGAGTTTTTTCAATGCTTGAGGAGCTGAAAAGAAGCGTTTGGCAAGCCAATCTTGAACTGCGGAAGCGCGGTCTGTGTATTTTGACATGGGGTAATGTTTCCGCGGTGGATAGGGCGCACGGGCTTATGGTGATCAAGCCGAGCGGAGTTGAATATGATGACATGAGACCCGAGGATATGGTCGTTGTTTCGCTTGAAAGCGGGGAGAAGGCAGAGGGAAAGCTGAAGCCGTCATCCGATACCGCGACTCATATCGAGCTTTACAGAGCGTTTCCGTCTGTAGGGGGAGTGGTTCATACTCATTCTCCGTATGCTGTGGCATGGGCGCAAGCGGGGAGGGGCATACCTCCGTACGGAACGACGCATGCCGATCACTTTTACGGTGAGATCCCATGCACACGCAAGTTGAGCGTCGATAAGATATCACGCGACTATGAGCAAGCGACCGGTAAGGTCATAGTCGAAACGATGAAGCTGCGGGGCTTGGACGCGCAACTCATGTCGGCGGCTCTCGTGCACTCGCACGGTCCGTTCATATGGGGCAAAAATGCCGCCGACGCAGTGGACAATGCCACGGCGCTTGAAGAAGTGGCGCGCATGGCGTTCGTCACAGAGCTGCTTTCCGGCGGCGGGCGCGAGCGCATGCAGACCGAATTGCTCGACAAGCATTTTTTTCGCAAGCACGGAAACAATGCATATTACGGTCAAAATTGATTGATGATAAGCCTCCCGCGGGACGATCGATCCCGCGGGACTTTATTTATCTGCTTCATATTGTGATAATGTCTCCGATCTTATCTCACGGCGCATCAAAAAAAGCGCGATGAGGTTAATAAAGGTCATGCATCCGACGGCAAGATCGGCAAGCGTCCAAACACCTCCCGGCGGCGAGACCGCGCCGATGTAAGCCGAGACGGCATATACCGTATTGAAGATCGCAACTGCGCGTTTTTGATGCTTTTGAGGTATTCCGAGCATGCGAATGCATTCCCGACCGTAATATGCCCAGCAGATCACGGTGGCTATCCCGAAAAGAAGCACAGACAGGCAGAGCGGCAAGCTTGCCCACCCACCCAGCGCGGCGGTATATGCCGAGATGGTCATCATGACCGAATTGTCTCCGTATATTACGGCGGCATCGTAATTACAGAGCACTGCGAGCGCCGTCACGGTGCAGAGCAGTACCGTGTCAACGATTACCTCGATTATTCCCAAAAAGCCTTGGCGAAAGGCACTGTTCGTGCTTGAAGCCGAATGCGCAAGCGGGGAGGTACCGCAGCCGGCTTCGTTTGAGATGAGTCCTCTCATGACTCCGTATCTGACCGAGCGTGAGACAAAAAAGCCTCCTATACCCGAAAAAAACGCTTGCAGACCGCCGCCCGAAGATGAGAGGCTTGCGCCTTGAAAGTCAAAGGCGTTCCGCACGATCTCGTTTATCACGCGAGGCAGTTCGGCGGCTTTTATGCACAACACCGCGACGGACAGAATGCAAAAGCCTGCAGTCATGAAGGGGACGAGCGCCGCGCAGGCGGAGGATATGCGCCTAAGCCCTCCCGAGGCAATGATAAGAGCGGTGATGCCGAAGATCAGCCCACACAGGCGCACATCGAGTCCGAGAGTCCCTTCCAGTGCACCCGCTACCGCATTGGTTTGAATTATGCAGCCCATTGAGATCGCATCGATCAGACAGAGCAAGGCAAACATTGTCCCCAGCAGCTTGCCGAGGCGCCGATGTCCGCGAGCCGAGAAGGCTTTTTCGATATATATCGGTGCGCCGCCGTGCGTTTGATCGCCGTCCGCTATCTTAAAGCGTACTCCGAGCACCGTTTCGGCATATTTCAGCGACGTGGCGAGGATTGCCGACAGCCACATCCAAAATACCGCGCCGGCTCCGCCCCACCATATTGCAGCCGAAACGCCGACGATGTTTCCCACTCCGAGCGTTCCCGCGAGCGCAAGCGACAGCGCACGCCACGGGGACACCGTCGTTGCGTCGGAAGCGTCGCTTTCTTTTTCAAATAACGAACGCAAGCCGGCGCGCAGGAGCTTTGGCGACCACACTCCGGTGTAGATTCCGAAGAACAATCCGGACGCCGACAGGATCAAGGGCAATGCCGCCCCGATGATGTATGTGTTTACGAATTCAAGCATAGACCTCCTCCGAGCATATGGTTATTCGGACGGCGTTGTTTGTCGAAGAAACTCGATGTACAACGTAAGCGCCATGATTAAAATATATTCAAGCTCCGAATTGGCAATGACAAATAAGTCTGCTAAAAAAAATTGTTAATTAACTGTTAATTTACGCCTTTGCCACTTGATTTTTTCCATTATAGTGGTACAATTATAGTCGAAGGTTAGCACTCGGCACAAAAGAGTGCCAACAAAAAATACCGAGCCCGAAAAGTCAAGGGCGCGGATGCTCTTAAGGAGGATATGTTATGAACATTAAACCGTTGGCTGACAGAGTTGTTATCAAGCTCGTCGAAGCGGAAGAAAAAACAAAGGCGGGTATCATTCTTACATCTGCCGCACAGGAAAAGCCTCAGATCGCCGAGGTGGTCGCAGTGGGACCCGGCAAGACCAATGATGACGGCAAGCTCGTTCCCGTTGCACTCAAGGTCGGCGATAAGGTCATCGCAAGCAAATACGCCGGAACCGAAGTAAAGCTTGACGGCGTTGAGTATACGATCATTTCCGAAAAAGACGTGCTCGCCGTTATCGACTGAGCCGCACAACAGATTTCTATCATTTTGGAGGGTAATTAATTATGGCAAAGGATATTCTTTACGGAATAGATTCGAGAAATGCGCTTCTGCGCGGCGTTGATAAGCTTGCCGACACGGTAAAGATCACGCTCGGCCCGAAGGGCAGAAATGTTGTTCTTGACAAAAAGTACGGCGCTCCCCTTATCACCAACGACGGTGTTACCATCGCCAAGGAGATAGAGCTTGACGATCCCGCCGAAAACATGGGCGCACAGCTTGTAAAAGAAGTCGCGACAAAGACCAACGACGCAGCCGGTGACGGCACGACCACCGCGACACTGCTCGCCCAGGCGATGATCCACGAGGGTATGAAGAACGTTACCGCCGGTGCGAACCCCATGGTTCTGCGCAAGGGTATGAAAAAAGCTGTCGACCGCGCTGTCGAGTGCCTGAAGGCGAGCTCCAAGAAGGTCAACGGCTCGGATGATATCGCCCGCGTCGGCACAATCTCCGCGGGAGATGAGGTCATCGGCACGCTGATAGCCGATGCAATGGAAAAGGTCACCGCCGACGGTGTTATCACGGTTGAGGAGTCCAAGACCTCCGAGACATATTCAGAGGTCGTCGAGGGCATGCAGTTTGACCGCGGCTATCTCTCGCCCTATATGGCGACAGATATGGAAAAGATGGAAGCCGTGCTTGATGACTGCTATATTCTCATTACGGACAAGAAGATATCCTCGGTTCAGGATATACTGCCCCTGCTTGAGCAGATCGTTCAGGCGGGCAAGAAGCTGCTTATAATCGCCGAAGATGTCGAAGGTGAGGCTCTGACCACTATCGTGCTCAATAAGCTGCGCGGTACCTTCACCTGCGTTGCGGTCAAGGCTCCGTCCTTCGGCGAAAAGAGAAAAGAGATGCTTCGCGATATCGCCATCCTTACCGGCGGCGAGGTAGTCACCAGCGAGCTGGGTCTTGAGCTTAAGGATGCGACCATGCAGCAGCTCGGTCATGCACGCCAGGTCAAGGTCAACAAGGAGAACACCATAATCGTCGACGGCTCGGGCGACAGCGAGGCGATAAAGGATCGCGTGGCTCAGATCCGCTCCGAGATCGAGCACGTCACCTCCGATTTCGATCGCGAGAAGCTGCAGGAAAGACTTGCAAAGCTTGCCGGCGGTGTTGCCGTTGTCAAGGTCGGTGCCGCCACCGAGGTCGAGATGAAGGAAAAGAAGCTGCGCATCGAGGACGCTCTCAACGCGACACGCGCCGCGGTCGAGGAGGGTATAGTTCCCGGCGGCGGAACCGCTTATCTCAATGTTATCTCGGAGGTCGAAAAGCTTGTCAAGACCGTCGAGGGCGACGAAAAGACCGGTGTTCGCATCGTGCTTAAGGCTCTTGAGGCTCCCGTGCGTCAGATCGCCGCAAACGCGGGTCTTGACGAGGGCGTGGTGGTCAGCAAGATCATGTCCGCTCGCAAGCCGGGTTGGGGCTTTGACGCTTACAACGAGACCTATGTCGACATGATCGCCGCAGGCATCGTCGACCCGACCAAGGTGACCCGCTCGGCGCTTCAGAACGCCGCCTCCATTGCCGCGACCATCCTCACCACCGAGGCTGTTGTCGCCAATCAGAAGGAAGATCCCGCCGCCGCAGCCGCAGCAAACGCAGCCATGAATGCCGGCGGAGGAATGTATTGATAAAATAAAACAGATCGGATAAAATGACGGTCAAGATCCGTCATATTCGAAAGATCGAACGTTTTTGAATCGGAATATGGCATAATATTATGACGTTGCCGTCAAAACAACGGATGTCATTCGTCCGGTTAGATTTCGGGGCGCGACTCACGTGAGTGAGCCGCGCCCCTTGTTGTTATATATCGGTCGTTTCTATTACCTCAGCTGTTGCTTTTGGAAATATTGCCGTCGGTGCAATAGACGGTGAAAGAACCGGTACTGATATTCCAACGATTAACCTTATCGATTGTCTTCCACTGCGATTGGGTTCCTTTGTAAACAATGCTCTTAAGCTTGGTGCAACGTTCGAATGCATTTTTTTCAATGCACGTTACACTGTCGGGAATCGTGATGCTTTTCAGATTGGAGCAACCTCTGAACGTTTCAAATTTTATGCTCGTCACGCCGCCGAAAATTATGATGCTTGTCAAATCGGAGCAATTTCTGAATGCACCATCTCCAATGCCTGTCACACCGTTAGGAATTGTGATACTTATCAGCCCGGAGCACCCGTAGAACGCATAGCTGCCAATGCTCGTCACGCTATCGGGCATCGTGATGCTTGTCAGGTCGGAGCAACCGGAGAACGCACGTTCGCCAATGCTCGTCACGCCGTCGGGTATCGTGATGCCAGTTAGCCCGGAGCAACCGGAGAATGCGGAATTACCTATGCTTGTAACGCTCCCGTCCGACGGAATAACACTGTTCTTAAATCCTGCAATAAGAGTTTTTGATGCGGTTTCTATTAAGCAATTTCCCGCCGAATGATATACGGTATTTCCGGATCCGACTGTTATGCTTTCAAGATTGGAGCAATGTTTGAACGCAGATTCACCAATGCTTGTCACAGCGTCAGAAATCGTGATACTTATCAGCCCGGAGCACCCGGAGAACGCATAGCTGCCAATGCTCGTCACGCTATCGGGGATCGTGATGCTTGTTAGGTCGGAGCAACCGGAGAACGCATAGCTGCCTATGCTCGTCACGCCGTCGGGTATCGTGATGCCGGTTAGCCCGGAGCAACCGGAGAATGCGGAATCACCTATGCTTGTAACGCTCCCGTCCGACGGAATAACACTGTTCTTAAATCCTGCAATAAGAGTTTTTGATGCGGTTTCTATTAAGCAATTTCCCGCCGAATGATATACGGTATTTCCGGATTCGACTGTTATGCTTTCAAGGCCGGAGCAATATTCGAACGCATAATCGCCAATGCTTGTCACTTCGTCGGGTATCGTGATGCTTGTCAGACCGGTGCAATATTCGAACGCATAATCGCCAATGCTCGTCACGCCGTTACCGATTGTGATGCTCGTCAGACCGGTGCAATAGCAGAAGGCACGTTCGCCAATGCTTGTCACATTGTCGGGAATTGTGATGCTCGTCAGACCGGTACAACTGTTGAACGCCGAATTGTCAATGCTCGTTATGCTGTCGGGGAGCTTTATGCTCGTCAAGCCTGAACATTCGTAGAACAACTGTCCGCTTATGCTTGTCACACTGTCGGGAATCGTGATATCGGTCAAAGCTTTGCAACACGTGAACGCCCTAACTCCCAAGTTTGTCACACTGCTCGGGATCGTGATGCTTGTCAGACCGGTGCTTTCGAACGCTTGAATGCCTATGCTCGTTATGTTGTCGGGGATAGTGATGCTTGTCAAACTGGAACAGCAGTAAAACGCCGCATTGCCTATGCTCGTCACGCTGCCATCCGTCGGAATAATACTGTTTTTAAATCCTGCAACAAGAGTTTTTGATGCGGTTTCGATTAAGCAATTTCCCGCCGAATGATATACGGTATTTCCTGATCCGACTGTTATGCTTTCAAGATTGGTGCAACCCGATAACGCCCATTCGTCAATGCTCGTCACGCTATCCGGAATCGTGATGCTCGTCAGTTCATGATCATATTTGAACGCGCCGTAGCCAATGCTCGTCACCGGTTTGCCTTCATATGTCGACGGAATGACGACATCGGTGTCGGTGCATTTTCCGATACCGGAAACGGAATAGCTTTCGCCGTCGGAGTTAAGAGTGAATGCGAGTCCCTCGCTGGCTCTGAGAGGTTTGTCGCCGCAACGTGTGCAAACGTCGTTTACATAATCATGCCCGAGAGCGGAGACCTCGCGCGTCTCATAATGATCGCAATTCGCGCATGTCCTCTTTTCCTCGCCCTTTTCGGTGCAAGTCGGAGCTTTGGACTGTGTCCATTCGCCGAGCTCATGCTCAAGCGCGGGAATGACAGTCTGCTCGATCAGTGTCTCTCCGCAGACCGAGCAGTGAGAGCCGGCGGTGAGACCCGTCGCGGTGCATGTCGCCGCTTTGGCGTCATCCGTCACCTCGGTGTGACCGGTTGCGGGCAGTGTGTTCGTATCCATGATACTGCCGCAGCTGCATATCAGTTCCTCTTCGCCGTCCTCGGTGCAGCCGGGTTGCTTGACGGTGACCCATTCCTCTCCCACGCAGGTATGCTCGGGAACATACCCGATCTCTTCGTCACCGCAGCGTGTGCAAACGCCGTCTACGTAATCATGACCGAGAGCGGAGATCTCATCCTGCGGTTTTACGACTGCGTTGCAGAGGCTGCAATGAGAGCCCTCGCCTAAGCCGCTTTCGGTGCAGGTGGGAAGCACCTCGGGGTCGATGACCGTCTCGTCATGCGGGCATGCCAACGGGTATTTGGTCGACGCAAAGACGTGACGCAACAGATAGACCGCGTCGCTCGCGTTGACGACACCGTCGCCGTTGACGTCTCCCGATTGAGAGATCACGTATTTGTTCGGAGCGAAATAGTGACGCAAAAGGAATATCGCGTCCTCGACGCCGACCTTGCCGTCATTGTTCATGTCGCCGCGCACGGTCGAGCTTCCTGCCGCCGCCGCGCCCAATGTTGCTGCCGCGCTCAACGTTGCCGCCGCCATTGCCATAACAACGACAAGAAGGGCAACGAGGGCGACCGCTGCCTTGCGCGTTCTTGTTTTTTTCATCTTACTCCCCGCGTGATCGCGTCTCTCCGGTATAAGACAGATCACACATTTCCTTTCATAAAGATTTTAAATGCAGTATAACGAAATGCCTTGCTCACCGGATGGGGTTGCGAAAAAGTGTACTTTTTTGTGACGCGACTTCAATTTAAAAAAAGCAAATATTATTAAGAAATTATGCCAAACCTCTTGAAAAAACGTTGCGAATGTAGTACAATGTGTATAGCAATTTTAACGAAAGTTTGCTTTGCAATAAAGTACACTTTTTTGCAAACCGTCAAAAAACGGGAAAACGATCTTCCGCTCGCCGTACAGCTGCAGTGAAAATAAATAAAAAACGAAAAAGCATCACCATGCTGCATGGTGATGCTTTTTGATCATATTAATTTATACGACCGCTTTTGCCAGCCGATCGTGCGGCGGTGTATCATTCGGCTTCGATATGTTCTATCAGGTCGGCTATTACTCCTTCGCTGTTTGAGCAGAGGGTCATGTCGGCGATGCGTTTGACTTCGTCAAGTGCGTTTGCGGGGCAGACGGCGACGTCGGCTTGCTTGAGCATTTCGATGTCGTTGTCATAGTCTCCGACAGCATATATCTTAAGTTTTTTGCCCCGGTTTGCGCTTTCGCAAATTCGGCGGAGCTCCGGCAACAGGCGCGCCTTGGTGCAGCCCTTTCTTTGCAGCTCGAAAAAGCGCGGTCCGGATACACTGCATTCCAAAAGCTCGCCCATTCGTTTGGTGAACTCCGCTTGCAAATAGGATATGCGCTCCGGCAGATCGACGATGACTATCTTATAGCAGGGGTGATGCGGCCATTCCTCAATCGGCGCGATGATTCGCTTGTCGGGTGGGCAGGTGTTAAAGTCGCGAAGCATCAGCGGACCTATCGGCTCGCGCGTCATATAGCCGTCTGTCACCGAAAGGCGCACATTGGCATCCGGCAACAGCTCGTATATGCAATTGACCGCGCGCGTTATCAGTTCCGGTTCGATAAAGCTTTCGCAAAGGGCTTTTTGAGCCTTTAGGTCATAAAGACAGGCGCCGTTGCAAACGATGATGGGTGCGTTCACAAGCTCATCGGCGTTCGGGAGGCAGGTGTCAAGGCTCATATGTATGCGCCCGGTTGCAATGCTGAAAAGCCCGCCCGCCGCTTTAAATCGACGGATCGCTTCAAGATTCCTTTCGACGAGCTTGGCGCGAGGACCGAAAAAGGTGCCGTCAAGATCGGTAAGTATCAAAATATCGGATAGGTCTTTCATTGATCGTATCCTTCCTTTCCTGCCGAAAATGATTTCTCGGCGGTGTATGCTTCGACCGTCTCGTACGGTTCCGTGTAGCCCGATCCGCGGCGCAGGCGGTCGATAAGAGTCTGCATGTCGTCGGGGCATGGGGCGGTAAAGCACATATTCTCGTGTGTTGTGGGATGTGTCAGTTCAAGCCTTGCGGCGTGCAAGCATTGACCGTGTATTAGAGAGGTGTTGGCGGAGAAAGCGCTGCCGCTCATGCCTCCGTATGCCGGGTCTCCGAGGACCGGGTGACCGATGGAGGACATATGCACTCTGATCTGATGCGTGCGCCCTGTCTCAAGCTGACACACGACCAGCGAGGCGCCGATATAACGCTCGCAGACGCGGTAATGCGTTACGGCTTCGCGGGCTCGGTATGTCGGATCGCGAAGAACAGCCATTTTTTTGCGGTCGGTCGGGTGGCGACCGATCGGAGCATCAACGGTTCCCGTGTCGCTCGACGGAATTCCGCAAAGCAGTGCGATATATGTTCGCCTTACCGCATGTTTTTTTATGTCCGCGGCGAGAGAGAGGTGAGAGGCGTCGTTTTTGGCGACGACAAGCAAGCCGGAGGTGTCTTTGTCGATGCGGTGTACTATTCCGGGGCGAATGACGCCGCCGATACCGGAAAGGCTGTCTCCGCAATGCGCCAGCAAGGCATTGACGAGCGTTCCGCTCGGATTTCCCGCCGCGGGATGTACCACCATGCCCGACGGTTTGTTTATAACGATGATGTCGCCATCCTCGTAAACGATGTCGAGCGGGATATCCTCGGGCAGAGCAACGGACGGTTGCGGCGCCGGAAGCCGCACGGTGATCCTATCTCCCGCACAAAGCTTCTGTTTTTTCGGCGCCGTTTGCCCATTAACGCTCACGCCGCCGTTCTCGCACAGCTTGGAAAAGGCGGAGCGGCTGATAAGCCCCGCACCTTCGCAAAGCTCGGCGGAGGCATCGTCGCGCGAAGCCTCCGCCAAATATGCATCGAGTCTTTCACCGCCGTGGGATGCCGTCACGGTAAATTCGATAATATTATCTTCCGAAGGCTCTGCTTCACTCATTTGGGAAGCTCCTTGTGTTGTCTCTTTATCTTTATCGATCATCGGAGGTCTCCTCGGTGTCGGTAACGTCTGAGGCGGTCGCGCCGCCCGATGTCGGTGTGTGCGCAGAGGAGGGGGAAGGGGAAGTCTTTTTCTTTTTTTCGGCGCGATATTCCTCTATCGTCAGGCGCAGCACATATATCAGCAGAAGTCCGACACCTATGCAAACGCAGGAATCCGCGATATTGAACACCCATCTCCAAAGATTCGGAAAAGCGCAAAAATCAATGAAATCGATAACATAACCGAGTATTATGCGGTCGATCATATTACCTATGCCGCCTGCAAAGATCAGAGCCAGCCCCGCGCGCTCAAGGCGCGATTGCGGCTTGGTGTAGAGTATAAAAACAAGTATACACAGTATCGCCAGCGCCGAAAGGATCAAAAAGATCCAACGATTATCGGCAAGCATGCCGAAAGCCGCCCCGCGGTTTTCGACATAGCTAAGGCGCAGGATGTTGGGAATAAGGTAAAAAGACGGCTGTCCTTCGAGAAATATAACGGCAAGCCATTTCGAAAGCTGATCCAAGAAGATCAGTGCGATAACGCAGATAAACCAAATTAGCATCTTTAACTATCTTACTGCTTAATTTATTTTTTAATTATTGCGTCCCGGACGTGTTTGCGCGCGCCGGGACGCTTGTTTTTTTATTGGTTTTTATCGATCGTCGCCGACGATGCTGCGGCAACGGGAGCAGATAAAGCCCTCATCGGTCTTTTCGCCTTCGGTGGAATAGCACCAGCAACGGTCGCATTTTTCGCCGTCGGCACCTTCAACAAGCACCGAAAGCAGTTTGCCGTCCTCGGGACGGTATGCGTTTTCGGGAGCGGGGGCAGATACGACATGCGCTCCGCTCGTGATAAACACGGTTGCAAGCTCCGCTTCGGTGAATTTGCCGAGCAACTTCAAAAATCCCGGCTCTTCCGTAAAGATCGTGACCTTGGCATCAAGCGACTTGCCTATGCGCTTTTCGGCGCGTGCAAGCTCAAGAGCCTTCATCACGTCGTCGCGAAGCACGAAGAGCGCCTCCCATTTTTCCGAGCCGTCAAACTCGTATTCCGCATTTGCTTCGGGAAGCTTGTTGAGAAATACGCTGGTCTTGTTATCGGCAGAGGAGTGGGGCATTGCCTGCCAGATCTCCTCGGCTGTGAAGGACAGCATGGGAGCGATGATGCGATCAAGTGCATTAATTATTCTGTACATTGCGCTCTGTGCCGATCTTCTTGTCTCGGAATCGCTTTTTTCAACATATACGCGATCTTTGGTGATGTCGATATAGAGCTTTGACATATCTATGGTGCAGAAATTGTTAACGGCGTGATATACAAGGTGGAATTGGTAAGTGTCGTAGCCGTTTCGCGCGGTCTTGATCAAGGCATTGAGGCGAGAAAGTGCCCAACGGTCTATCTCCATCAGCCGCTCTGTCGGCAGAAGGTCGGTGTCGGGATCGAAATCGCCGAGGTTTGCCATTATGATACGTGCCGTGTTTCTGATCTTGCGGTAAGCCTCCGAGAGCTGCTTGAATATGTTTTCGGATGCGCGAACGTCCACCGTATAGTCGCTGGAAGCGACCCACAAACGGACAAGATCAGCGCCGTATTTCTTGATCATTTCCTCGGGAGCCACGGCGTTGCCCAGAGATTTGTGCATCTGCTTGCCCTCGCCGTCAACGACCCAACCGTGCGTAAGCACTGCCTTATACGGTGCGCCGGCGCCCTTGGCTCCGACGGCTGTCAGCAGCGAGGATTGGAACCATCCGCGATATTGGTCTGCGCCCTCAAGATAGAGGTCTGCCGGCCATTTTAGCGCGGGGGAGTCCTCAAGAACAGCAAAGTGTGTTGAGCCCGAGTCGAACCAGCCGTCAAGCGTGTTGGTCTCCTTGGTAAAGTGTTTGCCGCCGCAGTGCGGGCAAACAAACTCATCACCCAAAATATCCGCGGCTTCAAGGTCGAACCATGCGTTTGAGCCGCTTCTTGCAAACAGGTCGGATACCTTTGCGATGCTTTCGTCATTGCATATCGGCTGACCGCACTCGGAGCAGTAGAACACCGGGATGGGCAGTCCCCAATGGCGCTGACGTGAAATACACCAATCGGCGCGCTCGCGTATCATTTGAACCATGCGCTCGCCGCCCCATGCGGGCATCCACTTGACATCGGAGCATGCTTTTACCGCATCCTCCTTGAAGGCGTCCACAGAGCAGAACCACTGAGGTGTTGCGCGGAAGATGATCGGGTGCTTGCATCTCCAGCAATGCGGGTATGAGTGCACGACCGTCTCGGAAGCAAAGAGCGCTCCGCTCTCCCTCATGTCGGCAAGTATCGCTTCGTTGGATTTTTCATAGTACATTCCGGCATATTTTCCGGCGTCGGCGGTCTGATATCCGCGGTCGTCAACGGGAACGATTATATCTATGCCGTATTTCTTGCAGGTGTTGAAGTCGTCGGCTCCAAAGCCGGGAGCGGTGTGAACGCAGCCGGTGCCGCTGTCCATGGTAACATAGTCGGCGTTTACGATGACGGATTCGCGATCGAGGAATGGGTGCGCGGCCTTCATAAATTCAAAATCGCGTCCGGGAGCGGTCATGACTATCTCATACTCCGAGATCCCGCCGGCTTTCATGGTCTTGTCTGCCAACGCCTCGGCGGTTATATAATAATTGTCGTCGCTTGCGTGTATCAGAGCGTACTTATCATCCGGGTGCAAGGCTATGGCGAGGTTGCCGGGCAGAGTCCATGTTGTGGTGGTCCAAATTATAAAATACGTGCGTGAAAGATCACACACATTGCCGAGCAGTGCCTTGTCGTCCGTCACTCGGAACTTGACATATATCGATGTACAGCTGTCGTCCTTATATTCGATCTCGGCTTCCGCCAGGGCGGTCTCGTCGTGCGGACACCAATATACCGGCTTGAGTCCCTTGTAAATATATCCTTTTTTAAACATCTCGCCGAACACCTTGACCTCGCGCGCTTCAAATGAGGGCGCCATGGTGGTGTAAGGATGCTTCCAATCGCCGCAAACGCCGAGTCTTATGAATTGATCGCGCTGGACTTCGACAAAATGCTGTGCGAACTCATGACAGGCACTGCGAAATTCGGATATCGACATCTTTTTTCTGTCGAGTTTGTTCTTTTTGATAATCGCGCTTTCTATCGGCATGCCGTGGTTGTCCCAGCCGGGAATATATGGGGCGCAATAGCCCTCCATGGACTTTGATTTTACGATGAAATCCTTGAGTATCTTGTTCATCGAGGTGCCCATGTGAATGCTGTTGTTGGAGAAGGGAGGACCGTCGTGCAGAATGAAATGCTCGTGTCCCTCGTTGTTTTTGAGCATGAGCTCGTAAAGACCGATATCATCCCAATATTTCAGCATTTCCGGTTCGCGCTGGGGAAGATTTGCTCGCATGGCAAAAGAGGTCTGCGGTAGGTTTAGCGTTTTGGTGTAATCTTTAGACATAGATGAAATTATCCTTTCTTGATCGTCCGGATATGTTATGTATTAAACTTCTTATTTTCCGAGTCTGCGTCGGATAGCATCCAGAGAACTGCGCATGTTGTTATATTCCGCACTTGAAGCGGATTGAGGCTGAGGTGTTTCTTCGGCATCCTTCGCGACGCTGTCGGATTCTTCGGCTTCAGCGGTGTCGGACGGATTTTCGTCGCTTCCGATGTCGGGTGAATACATTGCTTCAAGCATGTTCTTTATTTCGTCATCAGAAACAGATGATGTGGTGTCGGCTTCGCCGTCGCGAGCATCGGCGATATCTGCGGTACCGTCGGTGAATTCATCTTCTTCGCAAAAGAGATTCGGATCCGAGTCTTCGTCGAGCTCGTCGTCGGAGTCTTCGATCTGCTCCGCTTCCTCTTCTCCCGCGCCTTCTCCTTCTTCTTCCGAGATATTCTCGGGTTCCGACCGAGAGGAGGTGTCCTCAATGTTTTCGAAGATGTCTTCTTCAACTTCGATGTAGTCGACCTCCTCGGCAACGTCAGCCGTGTCGGGATCGGCAGCCGGGTTTGCAATATTATCGGTCAAAGCCGCTGCATGACGATCGAGCTCGGTGCAGAGCTTGGAGGTGCGTGTTTCAAGCTCGGAGAAAAGTCTTTCGGCTTGAATGATGAGGGAGTTCAAGTGCTCGGAGGATTCGGCGATCCTTTTGTCGTTCGCTGTCGCGGTAACTCCGACCGCAGCCAAACGTCTGTCAAGTTTTTCGGCATCCGCGGTGATCCTTTGGTTTGCCGCACGCAACTCTTCAAGCTCACTTCTGAGCCGTTCGTTTTCGTTTTTTAAGGCTTTTTCGGAAGTGATCGCCTCGGCAAGCCGCCCCTCGGCGGCAAGAGTGCGTGCGTCGGCACGCTCTTTTTCGTCGTTTATGCGCGCGATGCACGCAAGCAGATCGGATATTGCACGATCTGCATTCGCCGACGGATATACATCTCCGTTCAGCGAGTATTTGTTTTTTATGGTTGACGGAACAGGCATGCTTTCCTCCGTAATTTTATAAGTTGATGTGTTCTTACCCTAAGGGAACAGCCTCTAAGATCATTTGCACCAGTATCAGAACGAATGCCGTGGCCACCGCCGCCGCATCTATCGGCAATCCCTGAAACCATCCGCGCTTTTCAAAAAGCAAACGCATGGGAATGATCGCCGGCTCGCTCAGCGCGTATGCAAGAATGAACAGCTTGTTGTTCTCGTCTGCCGCGGTTATTTGCAGTATGTTGCGTGCGCTTATCGCGAAGATCACGATCGTTAGCATCAGATCGAGAAATTTAACAACAAGGTATAATAACAGCTTCAAAATATCTTGCTCCGTATTTAATAATACTTACGCGGCGGAGGGACGGGGCGACATGTTCGTATCGCCCGGTCGTATCGCCGCCGGTCGGCTTTGCCGCGAAGCTTTTAACCGAGGTAAGATGCTTCCTGGGTGGGAGCGGCTTCCGCCTCGGTCTTGCGGGGCTCCTCGGAGATCTCCATGTTTTCGGGAGCCAGCATATAGGTGTTTGCGGCAACTCTCTTGATCTGTCCGCCCAGAGCGTAGGATACGCCGGTGAGGAAGTAGATAAGATTGGAGGCGGTCTCTTTGTTTGCTGCCTCAAGATTCAATACTACGGCGCATCTGTTGATGAGATGGTCGGCAATGGCGGGAGCCTCCTTGTAGCTGGTGGGCTTTATGAGCTTCATGGCAAAGGCAGAGCCGGATGCGGCGTTTGTGCCGTATGATGATACGGTCCGCTTGGGGGTCTCTTCGATGTCAAGGCCGTCGTCGTTTCCGTCAACACCGTAGGTGGGGTCATCCGTGTATGCGGATGATGCGTCGGAATAATAGTCGGTGTCGTATGCGCCGTTGTACTCTGATTCAAAATCGTTTTTGGTTTTCTTGGAAAAAATGCTCATGGTGTGATCCTCCGTGTTTATTCAGCATATGGTTTTTAATTATTATTTTGCGTTTCATCGTCCGAAAAGAGCGTGTCCTATGCGTACGCAATTGGCTCCGCATTTGACAGCCGTCTCGAAGCTGTCGCTCATGCCCATCGAAATAACGGGCTCTTTTATATTATGAAGTTTTTTTCTCCAAATGTCAAGCACCAGTTGATAAGTTTCTGAAAAATAATTGAAATAATCTTCTTTTTTTTCGCATTTCGGGCCCATTGTCATGAATCCGACCTGCTCGATGTGAGGAAAGCGCTTCAGTGACAGGCAAAAAGCTTCGGCCTCTGAAAGGGGAATACCGCCCTTGCTTGCTTCGTCGGCGCAATTGATCTCAACGAGAACACGCGTCACCGTTTCGCATGCCGCCGAATGTTCTTCTATGGCTTTGGCGAGCCTTTCGGAATCCAGGGAATGTATCAGTTCCGTCTTGCCGATCAAAGATTTGACCTTGTTGGTCTGCAATCGTCCGATGAAATGAAAGCGGATGCGGTCGCGTTCTTCGGGAGTCAGCAGAGCGCTGTGCGAGATCATCTGCTGAACACGGTTTTCGCCGATGTCCGTGATGCCGCAGACCCTTACGAGATGCAAAAATTCTTCATCGCGCGCGTATTTGACCGCGGCTACGAGAATCGGCTCGGCCCCTTCGCGCCCCGCCTCGCGGGTCGCAATACCGAGTCTTGTGCGCACGTCATTAACGGCACGATCCAAATAGGATAGGTCTGCCATGGTAGAAAACCTCCTTTGGTTTTGTCATTTTGTCAACCGAGGGCTTTGCCGTCGTACAGCTTCTTGCCTGTGAGAATGACCTCTTCAAGCTCGTCAAGATAGTAATAATAATCCTCTTTGGTGCCGTATTTTATTGCAGTGCCGCCGTTGTCGTACACATGTCGCTCCCAACCCTTTCGCTCGGCAAACTCGTGCAAGGATTTGTAATCCCCGAGCAGTCCCTCGGAATTAAAACCGAGGACCTTATATGTCGGCGGGCGGTCGACGGCAACGTCGGAATATTCGGAAACGATGCAGTAATCGTCGGTCTCAAAAAGAATGTTTATCCTGCGGAAATATACCATGCCGCCGTGAAGCGTGTACACTCCGGTCATACCGTTATACGATCTGACAGCGGTCGTGGGAATGCGATAACCGTTGTGCACGAGCTTTTCGAGCCGCACCGAGGTGAAGCGCGTGAAATCGAGCTCCTCCGGCATCGTTTGTGAGGAGAGCAACAGCAATGTGCCGCCGCCCGACTCGTCGGCAAGCTTTTTTTCTATCGTCATTTCGACAATGCATCCGTTGCTGTCGTCAAAAACGACGCGGCAGGTGTTCCCGATGGTATAAAAGCTGTCTCCCGAACGGTCGATATGCGCGGCTATATACCATTTCGGATCCGACACCAGCTTGCAGGTGTCCTGCGAGACTGTTGCCGGGGATCGGTTCAGAGCTTCGTAAAATGCTTCCGCGGAAAAATCATCGACCAATGATATATCGAATATCTCTTCATATCCGTCACAGCTTTTGTAATAGTATCCCGACGACGGTGCGGTCACGGTGCCGAGCACGTTGCCCAGACGGCTCAAAAGCCGTGTGCGATCGCTGCTCAGGGTGTTTATAACCTCGTCAAGACCGTCGATGCCGCCGCGAAAAAGCTCATAGCGTATCAAAGCTTGGCGAAATGTGTCGGAATAATTTACCGCCGATTTGATGTCTCCCGAAGCGAGCATGCTCATCAGAGTTGAATATCCGTCCTCGGCGGATGCTTTTACGGAGGTGAGAGAGGAGTTCAATATCGTGATCTTGCTTGCCGCCTTGAGCAGTTCGGATTCCTTTTGATTTTGAATCAGCTCGGCTATCGTGTCGGCGTCATCCGACGGATATATGCTTGCAATCGTCTCTCCCGCGGCGACACGCTCTCCGTCATTGTGATATTCGTACCATGCGCCGTGCGTCGAAGCGGTCAGCACCGTTTCGTCGCGAATGAGGCAGGCGTCAGCCGATTCGAATTCGGATTCGGATATTCTCAGGGCGGGCGAGGTGGTGACGGTCGGTGTCATATCATATACGAGCTGAACTATCATATATACCGCAAATCCGATCGCCGCCAGGGCGGTAAAGATATGAGTGAGTGCGGTGAGAAAATAGTGGGTGTCGAATATGGGCGGTCGCGGTGCGCGAGAGGCGACATGCTTTATCGGCAGAGCCGCAGCGCGGATCTCACTTTCCGAGAGCGAACCTTTTTCGGTGCGCGGAGCGGGCACCCTGCCGCGAGCGTTTTTATCGTTCTTCATTATTCGTTTTTGGTGTCGCCCCCTATCCGAGATCGATCTGCTTGTGAATTGGCGAGCCGGCGTTTTACTTTACCGATCGTAAGCAATTCCGGCTTTGTCCAGAATTTTGAGCGCCGCGCCGAGCACATCGTCGTCTTCCGACAGAATGTCGATCCGATCGATATATGTTTTTGCCGCGAACCATGTCATTTGACGCTTGGCATATCTGCAGGTCGCCGTCACGATATCTTCCTTTGCCGCGAGCGGATCCTTTCCTTCCCTGAGGAGGGGCAACAGCTCCTTGTAGCCGATCGCCTGTCCGGCGGTCGAGGGAGAGCCGTCCGCTGTCGGTGCGAAGGCACCGGCGGAATCAAGCCTTTTGACCTCGTCGGCGAGCCCCGCCTCGTACATTTCATTCACGCGAAGCTCGATGCGTCGGCGCAAGAGAGCACGGTCGGGATAGTGCAGACATATTACGGTTGCGTCATATGGTGAGTCGACAGCGCCGATTTGCGAATTGCGGTCATGCTCACTTTTCGGAATGCCCGTTTCGCGATATATCTCAAGCGCGCGAATAACGCGTCTGACATTGTTCTCGTGTATTGCCGCCGCCGATATGGGATCCGCATCTTCGAGCATTCGATGCAGCTTTTGCTTGCCGTCGGGCAGAGCGGCTGTCATTTCCAGTTCGGCTCGTATTTGCGTACGTCCCGGGGATACATCATACGAGCGCGGCGTCAGCAGGCTGTCAAGATAAAGTCCCGTCCCCCCGCAAAGTATCGGCAGCATGCCGTCGGCGGCGATGTGTGCTATCTCTCTTGCGGCATCACGTGCGTAATCGGCGCAGGAATACGGCTGCCCGGGCTCTTGAATGTCAAACATGCTGTGCCGGATCATTTGTCGTTCTTCGACGGTGGGCTTGGCGGTTCCTATATCCATGCCGCGATATATCTGCATGGAGTCGCAACAGATTATCGCACCGCCGCATTTTTTTGCAAGACGGAGCGCCAGAGCGCTTTTCCCCGAGGCGGTGGGGCCCACTACGGCAAGCAGCTTTATTTTTTTGCTTGTATTATTGTCCGTATTCATCTTTTATCGGTATACTTGCTGCAGCCCGAATATCATGGCGGCAGAGCACATGCGAGGTGCGTCGCTTTATCGAATGCGAGACGAGCTCGGCGGGTATCAGCGTGGCCTGCGACGCCGTGTATATATTGATGCCGCCGCGGTGCACGCAACCTTCGGATGAGACCAAAGAAGCGTAAGGCTCGCCGAGCATAAATGTATATCCGACCTCCGAAGGTATCCCTTGCCACCACCATGCGGCGACCCCGAGCTTGTCGGAAGGAACTATCTGTCCGAAAAAGCCGTTCGTCAAGCGCATGAGCTCGCAAAGCAGGCGCTTGAGTGCCATCTGCCACTCGGTGTATTCCCATACCGAAAGCGGAAGAGTGAGTGCGATCCTGCTCGCTCGAAGTCCGGGCGCCGCGGTCCTGCGTGCGGCGTCGCTGATAAGCACATGCGTTATGGGATAGTGCGCATACCATACCGGTGCGGGCTCGTTTTTCAAAAAATCCGTCAATTCGGCGCGCTTACTTTCGCCGATGTATTTGTGCTCGGGAGGCTCCGAGACTCCGTATTCCGACGGAAGTGCGGGTGGCATATATGCTTCAAGGAGGGATATGAGCTGTTCGGATATTTCGGATATTGCGATTCGCGGTTCAAAAAAGCACGCGAGGGTAAGCATGGGTGTGTATTCGTTGAGAGCGGGATATAAAAAACGTTCCGACTCGTTTCCGATGTATATTTCGGATGTGTCCGAAAATACGGCAATGCCTCCCGCGGCGTCGGCGAGCCTTTTTGCATAGCGGTGCAGCGCGGCAAGATTCCCGCTGCCGTCCGACTCGGGCTTCGATAATTCCGCTTCGATGAGATATTGCAGTGCGGGGCAGGAGAGAAGGACCGCCATGGGAATATTCTCCGGTGCGATCGCCACGGTGTCCCCGCGTATTATTTCGTTGTCTGTCACTCGCGGAAGTCTGAGTGCTTTTTCCGTTTCGGCGTTGTCCGCCGCCGCTTCGACGGGCGAAAGAGGTGTGTATATCGATACTTTATGCGGCATGTTGAATCTCCGGGGCGCGATCAAAGGCTTGATCGCATATAATTAAATATATTATATCATAAAAAGAATAAATAAGCAATACCGAATTTGTAAGGTTTTTGTTTTTTCTTGCGATCGAGCGCGATTTATTTCAAAGCCGCGAAGAAATCATTGCCCGGAGCGTTTCAAGGCAACGGACGGGCTTGGGGCGAATCAAAAAGGGACTTGTCTCACTAATGCGAGACAAGTCCCCAAGATCGAATTCGATGAATGGGATCTCGTTGTTTGAATGTCAAACAACATAAAGTTCTGTGGTGTGTCGAAGCGCGTGCTTAAACGATCCGTTTTTTCTTCACGATCTTAAGCTTGGATTCGTTGAGCAACGAGTATATGCCGTCGAGCAGTTCGTAATCGTACTTAATGACATCAAAATCCCGCTCTTCACGTCCGTTCGCTTCGGCGAGCATTTTTCTGAATTCAATAAGCCCTTCGAATGTTGTCAGATTGCCGTGATGCCGTAACAGATGATAATCCTTACCCTTGGTCGGCTTTCCTTCGGCGGTCTTTTCGTGCAGGATCTGATCCTTGGTCGCGGGGATCATTCCCTTGCTGATCATGTACGAATTCCATCTGTAATGCTCATGCACAGCCATTGTGTGCCGCCTTGAAGACTTGAAACCAAGAGTGTATTCCACCAGGTCCGTTTTGCCGATATAATCCGGACGATCATCCTTGGCATAGATGTCGAGATAATCATCCCTCAAAAGAGCGTCGCCCGGATCGGTCTGTGAGCAGAGTTCAAGACCCATCAAATGCAGCTTTGAACGCAGGCTGAGGCAAGCATACGTGTTGGATTCACGTTCGATCTGCGATTTTTTCATATACCACTCAAGATCCGCGTTCTTCTCGCAGGCGGCGATCTCCTCGGCGTCAAGCTCTTCGGCTGTTTTTTTGTTTTGCAGTGCATGGTTTTGCAGTGCATAGATCTTGTTTCGCCGCATTGCCATTCCGTGAAAGTCGTCGCCTATCAGACGTTCGAGGTTGTAAACGACTTCCGTATCATTGCCGATGAAAAAGCATTTATTGTCATTGAGCAAGATCTCGTCGCGAAGTTTTGCACGCACCTTCACGAAGATAACCAGCTTGTCATCGACACCCCATTCTCGGCGCTTGGCGATCAGCTTTTGCGCCAGATCTATATTTTCAAGATCGGAGCCGAAGGATATAACTATATAGTTTATGCTGTTCTCGATCTTTACGCAGTTTCCGATGCTGTTGTAAAAATCATTGTCGTTGATGTCCAGGATGTGGTATTCCTCATTGGCGGGGAATTCCGGAAGAGGCAGGTAGTCGTCAAGGGTCAGGTCGCCCGGGACCTCGTTTTTGAACCTGTAATAGTTGTGGTTCAGGTTTTTGTTGTTTTCGGCATGCTCTTTGTCGAAAATATGATAATTCACCTGCTTCAGCACGGGCGGGTCTTCTTTTTCTTTGCCGGATGTCAAAAATTGATTGTTGGCGACCGACGTTAAAAAGATCTGTCGGTTTGTCTTTCCGAAGCCGATAAGAAGCACGTTTATTTCGGTCTCCGGCTTTATCAAAGACGTTTCGTAATCGATCTGATGCTCGTCCATAAATTCGGTCAATGGATGTTTGGCGATCAGATCTACGGCTATTCGACGATATTTGTTGATATATCGGATGATACCGTAGCAACCGGACACCACGCTTTCATATATCGCTTCATAGCGTGGGTCGCCGTATACGTAGATATTGACACAGGAAAAAAAGCGTGCTCTTATGTCTGCAAGATCCTCCGTACCTTTCGTTTTCTCCTGCATTTGCGTTATTTCTTTTTCGATAAAGTCAGCGAATCGTTTGCAAAGGCGTAGGTTGCGGTCGTCATCCATGGTGTTGATCACGACATAACAATAACATTCGTGCGAGCGGCGCGGCGATTTGTTCTGCTCGCGCTCGACGATCTTGCGGATACGTTCAAAGACGGCATCGTCATCGGATAGCGCACAATAGGTTATTTTTTGAGCATGCAGACCGACACAGCTGCTGTCCGGCATAACATCGATGAGCAGTTTGGAATAATCTTTATTTTCGGCGCTGTCGCAGATCGTGATATTTGCGGCGTTGTTTCCGATCACGATGACCTTTTTCTTCTTTGAAAGATAAAAGCTTGCCTTTCCGATGAAATTCGAAACATGGCGAGAGATGAAAGAAAGGGTGAACATGAGTGCGTTAAGCACGCTGAACAAAAAGCACGTGTAAACGGCGAGCTCGTAGAGCTTATTGTCGCTCATGAGCTTTTCAATGGAGGAAAAATCAAATTTCAAGGCTACCGTCTCTATGGTTTTGTGGATCATGGTAAAGCCTGTCCTGAACCATTCGGAGATGCTTATGCTCCCGCCGTGCTCGTAGCACGCTCCGTAATACGCTCCGATGAAAAACAGCGGGAAGCAAACGATATAAAGCAAGGCGAATTTGCCCTTTTTGAAATCTCTCAAAAAAGCGGCTCTTTTTTTACGATCGACGGTGTTGATGATAACATACAACGCCAACAGAACCAAATAGAACAAGCAGATCAGGGATAATACGGTGTAGATGCCCATGTGAACGACCCTTGCCGAGGTGCTCGGCATTCCTTTCGAAAAATGACTGTGTGCCCGATGTAATATACATTATATCACACGAGCGGATCAATCGTCAAGCGTTTGTTAATAATCGGTGGTATTTTGAAAAGTTTTATAATATGTGCGAAAGGTAAAAAGCCTCAAAAATGTGCGGTATTGCCTTTGTTGCGAAATGATATCGATCTATATCAAATGCCCCGTGCATATCGAACCGTATTCGAATTTCGGATCCTCGGCGATGCCGTCGAGATATATGCTTCCGTATCGGCCTCGCAGATCTGTGTCGGACGGTACACGCACCTCAATGAAGCTGTCGGTATGCCCGACTGCACATTGCCCGTCAAACGCTTCAAACAATACACGTTCAAGGCCGTGCGAGGTGACGGCGTCGGTAAGAATATCCTTTCGTATGTTCTTTTCAAGCTCGGAGAGCACGGATGCGCGTCGGTGCTTCTCATCCTCGGGGACGGGCGCATTCATCACCGCGGCGGGAGTGCCCTTTCGCGGTGAGTAGGGGAATACATGCGCCGCGAGAAAGCGCGCGGCGCGCATGAATTCGAGCGTTTCCTCAAAGTCGGAGTCGGTCTCGCCCGGAAAGCCCACGATAACGTCGCAGGTGAATTGCACACGCGGGATCGCCCGACGCAGTTCGCGAAGCACTTGCATGGCGCGTTCGGCGTTATATTTGCGGCGCATTGCCACAAGCGTTTTTGAGCAACCGCTTTGCAGCGATATGTGAAAATGAGGAGCAAGTGAGTTGAGCCCGGCTATACGTTCGATAAAATCCGGACGCAAAAGAGAGGGCTCAAGCGACCCCAAACGCACTCTTATGCCGCCGTTCTGTATTTCGGGCAGTGCATCGACTTGCTCAAGCAGCCCGCCGAGGTCGCATTCCGTAAGATCCTTGCCATATGAGGCGACTTCAATGCCTGTCAAAACTATTTCCTTCGCTCCGCCGCGCACGAGCGCTGCGATCTCTTCCAGTGCATCGCGAGGAGCTTTGGAGCGTACCGGTCCGCGAGCATCGGGTATGGTGCAATAGGAGCAACGGTTTTCACAGCCGTCTTCTATTTTTACGTACACACGCGTGCGAGCGAAGGCGGAGATGCGCATTGCTTCAAAGCGCGCATCGGAAAGCTCAGTGACGCTCGTAAGGCAGGAGCGGGTGTGTTCTCCGCGTGCGATCAGCTTGTCAAGCTCGTCGCATACTCCGAGCTTGCGCTCGTTGCCCACCACGGCGTCAACTCCCGCGATGTCCGCCAATTCCTTCGGTGCGGTCTGCGCCAAGCAGCCTGTCACTATTATGTAAGCCATCGGCGAGCGTGTTCGCAGACGGCGTACCATCTGGCGCGACTTGCGAGCCGCTTCCGCCGTGACGGTGCAGGTGTTTACTATGTAAGCGTCACATGGGATGTCGGAAGTTGCAAGAGTGTATCCGCGGCGCGCCAGCTCCTCGGTTATGGCTTCGCTCTCGTATTGATTGACTTTGCAGCCGAGAGTGAGTATTCCTACGGTGATCTTGTTTTTGTTCATGAAAATATCCGTTCCGCCGCCCGTACGGACGACCTGAAAATTAAGCTTAAGCAACTTCCGCGCCCCGTATCGCGGCGAAAGAAGCACAGCTTAATGATACCACAATGCGCGTTTTTTGTCAATCAAAAAAACGTTTTTGAAGCGAAGCATCGGATTTTTATGAAAAAATCGGCGCGCGAAAAATAAAAAACGCATTATGAAGCAAAAAAAGCGATAAAAAGTATTGCAAAATTCGATTTTGTGTGATATAATATATCGTAATTGCGATAACCATCAGCATTTTATACGAAGCGAGGTGTTAAAAGTGAAAGAAGGTATCCATCCCAAATACGAGGAAGTCACCATCCGTTGCGCTTGCGGCGAGACCGTACGCACACGTTCGACCAACCCGAAGGGCGGAGATATCAAGGTTGAAATTTGCTCGAAGTGCCATCCTTTCTTTACCGGCAAGCAGAAATTTGT
>CAZPYK010000012.1:0-27145 GCA_964590755.1 uncultured Ruminococcus sp.
AAGCATCCTCGGTTTCATAACCCCGTCGATGCCTTTCGCAGAAAGGCAGTTTATATTAATGAAAAACACTTTAGAAAAGCAATACATTAAAAAACTCAAGCGCGAGTTAGGGGGAACGACCGAGGTAAAGCGGAGCTTTCTCGCCGAAATCTCTGCCGATATACACGATTATTTATCTCAGCATGAAACGGCAACTCTCGGTGAGCTTTATGCCGAGTTCGGATCTCCCGCAGATGTTGCGGCAAGCTTTGTGGACAAAAAGGAGCTATCCGAGCTGAAGGGTAGGGCAAAAAAACGCAGCAGCCTTATGATCGGCGGGCTTTCGGCATTGTTGGTTGCTTGCATTGTGCTTATTGCGGCATTTGCCGCCTCTCGACGCGCTCCGAATACACCGCCCGAAGAAACAACAAATCGCCCCGCAGACACTGCGGATGTCACCGAGACCTCTGCCGAGGTGACAACATCCGAGCAAATAGATTGGAATAAAATAGGCAAGCTGAAATCGGAGTTGCTTACCTCGTTTTCCGACATTCTTTCCAATATAAATCAAAACAGAAGTGAAAGAAGCCTATGGAATATCGAATATCTCATCGGTGCGATCGAGAATATTGACACGATGGAGATCTGCAGCGAAATTAATGTTTTTTCTTCCTACGATTATTACAAAGCCGGAATTGCCAAGCCGCGCGGAAGCATATTATCCGTCTCGATAATAGAATTAAAATTCAAAGACGGTGACGGTGCCGTTTACATGATGCCCCTCTACGGAGAGGATATAATACGCGGTGAGCTCGGCATTGAACTTTATCAGATCATGATGCAAGCCGGCACCGTGTCCGAACTGCAACAATCGATCGACGCGTTTGATACATCGGGGCTTGTGACCGAAATACATGTTTATGAAAGCAACAAAGAGGACGCGGCGGAGATACGAAGCGGTGCTATAGACTTTGGATGTATGGTAAGTGTTAAATACACGGCGACGGATCGCACAGCGTCTACCCCGATCGAGCTGGTGCTGCAAAAAAGCGGCAAAGGGATATCCGATCCGGACTATTATGACGCAAATTATGAACTTCTCATTTTCGCAAGCGATGCGGCACAAGAATGTGCCACTGTCGATGAATTGAAAGAAAAGATAATGGCGTTTGAAAACGATTTTATTTCGGTTGAAAATATCAGCGTTTTCAGAAACAATTCAGAGCTGACCGAGGGGGCACTTCAAGCCGGAGATCTCATCAAAGGTACAACGTCTGTCAACAGCACATTCGAGGCACGCGTTTCATCCGGGCAGAATTAAACTCTTTTTCGTTATTGACATTTCAATTTTTGTATAGTATAATTTGAATGCTCAAACAGTGTCGTTTTGCGATGCTTTCGCATCTTGGCGTTAGATCATCTGCCGCAAGTTGACCAAGCGGTACAACGCATGTGCAAATACGAGCAAAATATCAACAAGGAATTTATAGCAATGAAAAGCAAACAAACATATAAGCTGCCATGCCACACCCGATACATTTTTGCGATAGTCGCATTTTTGTCGGTGCTGATGCTGATATCGACCGGCTGTTCAAAGCTTAACGGCACAGACACGACCTCAAGCCCCGAGACGACGAGCTCTCCCATGGCGAATGAAACAACTATCGTTCCGACGGGAGACACGACAGCCGAGCAGCCCGATACGACCGTTAGCGAGAGCACACCCGAAACGACAGTCGATAACGTGCCGTCCGAAACATCAGACGCGGCTACCGAGACCGACGCCGAAACCGTTCATGTACATGAGTTTGTGCTTTCAAAAATGACCGAACCGACCTGTACCGAGATCGGAATCGGCACCTACAGCTGCTCATGCGGAGAAACGCGGTATGAAGGCACCGCCGATGCGCTCGGTCACGACACAGAGCCCTCCACCTGCACCTCGGGTGCATTTTGTCGACGTTGCGGTACTTCGCGCGGCTCTCCGCTCGGACATATATACGGCGAGTGGCAAACATACATTGCCGCGGGATGCGAGACCGGGGGAGAGGAGCGCACCGTTTGCTCGAGATGCGGCGAAACGATCGCGCGCGAGACAGCTCCGCTCGGTCATGCCTTCGAGGGCGGCAGCTGTAAAAAATGCGGCGTTGCCGATACGGCGTTTGGTACGCTTGATTTTCAATTGAATGACGATAACGTCGGCTACACCGTGATAGGAATAGGCAGCGTTGGCGGCACGGATATAACGATTCCCGACTCACACAACGGCTTGCCCGTGGTGGCTATAGGCGACGCGGCATTTAAAAATATCCAAGGCATTCGCACCGTAACCTTGCCAGCAAGCATAACCACGATCGGCAATCATGCGTTTTTCGGGTGCACGGCTTTGGAGTCGATAAATTTTCCGAGCGGTCTTAGATCTATCGGCATGGGTGCTTTTGCAAATTGCTCATCTCTTAAAAGCGTTGTACTGCCCGACACTCTCACCAATGTCGGAACCGACCTGTTCACCGGATGCGCAAACCTTACTGCGGTCGAAATAGGCGGCGGGCTGACCTATATAAGCGAGGCGATGTTTATGGGCTGTGCGGCACTGCGCTCGGTTGAATTGCCGCAGCAGATAGTCTCGATCGGCACAGATGCTTTTGCCGAGTGTCGTGCGCTGACTGCGGTATCTTTGCCCGAAAATTTGACCCGTATCGGATCGGGCGCATTTACATCCTGCCGAGCGCTTGCGACTGTAAATTACGGCGGCACGGTCGACGAATGGACGTCGCTCACAGCCGGCGAGATATTGCGATTCGATAACGGAGCCGATATTCCGGTGTATTGCAAGGACGGACAAACTGCGACTCCGACCATCGAATTATCATAGGCGTATGAATAATCGCCCGGGTTGTTGCGTGAATGTAACATAATAATAAAAAGCGGATGTTCTTTACCGAAAGGTACCGAGCATCCGCTTCTTTGGTGACTTTCATTCATGCTTTTTAAGATATTTTTATTGACACACGGCGCGTGATAATGTATAATTAAATAAAGAATTGCAGGGGGTGTGATCAAGATAATGCTTTTATCATTTGTTCTTTCGCTGTCCGACAATATACTCGGGTGGGGAGTGCTGGGCTTTTATTTGCTGATATTTCTGATCTCGGCGGTCACCATGCTCATCTCGCTCGGAATGTCGGTGCTGATGTACATATTATTCGGAAAGGGAATATGCAAAATGGCGTCAAAGCTCGGCATTACGGATCCGCGCGGCGCTTATGTTCCTTTTTACCGTCACAAAATATTCGGTGAGCTTTCCGATGCCGCGGCAATGCGCGACGGAAGGCCTCACAAAAAAATGGGCAAATCGCTTATGTGGCTCAACATATGCACTTATATCTCTATAGCCCTGTTTTATGTCGTATATATCGTTTGGGTAATTGCCACCTGTCTTGGTGACGGAAGCGGCGGCGTTCTGCACGCGTGGTCGTACGTCGGATTTATCTTGTTCTTAGTAATGCTGCTCGTGTCGATATTAATGTTTGCGATAACGGTCGCCACCGCCGTGCTGCGATACATAGCCTATGCGCGAATATTCAAATGCTTTTCACCCGATCTTTGGGTGCTGTGGCTTTTGCTTGCGATCTTCTTTACGTCGGCGGGACCGATATTGCTCATCTGCTTAAGCAAAAGCGAGCCTGCGTCGTGTATATCTTCGAGCGAACGGCTAAATAATTAACAAAAATTATTATTCTGAAAGGATTAAAAAAGATGAAGAACAGAAGCGAAATGGATCCGAAATACATGTGGGATTTTACCCATATTTTTCCGACAAGAGCCGATTTTGAGGCTGCCATGAAGGAGTGCGAGCAAAGGCTGGAGGCTTTCTCCGGTTATGCCGGTCACCTCGGCGACAGTCCGGAAGCGCTTGTGCATGCGCTGGACGATATATATGATACCGCAGAAAAGCTTGAACGTGTATACGCATATGCTTCGTTGCACAAAGCGGCGGACAGCTCGGACCCCGATAACCAAGAGCTCGATGCGCGCGCGACCGGCTTGTTTGTAAAATTCAGCTCGGCACTGGCATTTACCAATCCCGAGCTTATCTCCATAGGTGGCGACCGTATTGAAAAATGGATAAACGAAACTCCGGGGCTCAAAAAATATGCATTTATGCTTCGCGATCTCATGCGCAATCGTGAGCATGTTCTCGATCCCGCATGCGAAAGCTTGCTGGCGGAGCTCGGAGACGCCGCCTCGTCGCCTCGCGATTGCTATGATATGCTCACGAATGTAAATATGGAATTTCCCGATGTTACTCTTTCCGACGGCAGTGCTTCACCGCTTACCAACGGAAATTTCGGCGTATATCGCGAAAGCACCGATCGCTCCGTGCGAGAAGATGCATTTAATAAATTTTTCGGCACATATCAAAAATATATCGACACCTTTGCCGCGACCTACGGCGGTTCGGTAAAATTCGATTGCTTTAATGCAAAGACACGCGGCTACGGTTCGGCGTGCGAGGCAGCGCTGTTTGCGGGAAATGTACCGATATCCGTATACGATTCGCTTATATCCGCAATACACGATGCTCTGCCGAGCATGAGACGCTACATCGATCTGCGTGCAAAAATGCTCGAAAAGGATATGATCGATATGTTCGATCTTTATGTTCCGATAGTGGACGGCGTTGACATTCCCATGCCTTACGAAGATGCCAAAACCCTTGTAAAGGAAGCGCTTAAGCCTTTCGGTGAGAGATACGGCGAATTGCTTGATCGTGCATACAGCGAAAACTGGATCGATGTTTATGAAAACAAGGGCAAGACCTCCGGCGCATTTTCCGCGGGAGTCTACGGTGTGCATCCTTATATAAAGCTGAATTACACTGATACCCTGGATGATGCGTTCACTCTGGCGCACGAGCTGGGGCATGCCATGCACTCATATTTTTCAAGCGAGGCGCAGGATTACGTTACCAGTGATTATCGCATCATGGTAGCCGAGGTCGCATCCACGGTCAACGAGGTAATGCTTACCAAATTCCTTTTGAAGCACGAGAAAAATCCCGGACGCCGTGCATATATTTTGAATCACTTCCTTGAGGGCTTCCGCACAACGGTGTTCCGTCAGACTCTGTTTGCCGAGTTCGAGCGTCGTTCACATGATATGTACGCCGCGGGAATTCCGCTAACCGCCAAGTCCCTCTCCGACACCTACTACGAGCTTATCTCAACATACTATGCGGGCGCGCATATAAACGATATAATGAGATATGAGTGGTCATATATTCCTCATTTTTACAATGCCTTCTATGTATATCAATATGCTACCGGATTTTGCAGTGCGGTGGCTATTGCGGGACGCATATGCAACGGTGAGGATCCTGCGGGATATTTGAAGTTCTTGACGCTCGGAGGCTCCGACTATCCGATAGAGGAGCTCAAGACCGCCGGTGTGGATCTTACAAAGCCTGACACCGTTTCCGATGCCATGAAGATATTTGATTCCACCATAATCGAATTTGAAGAGCTTTTGGATTCGCTGAAGAAATAACTGTTTCACGACAACATATCAACAAAGGATGGTCCGCAACATGAAAAACCATATGTTTTCCGTAAGAGCCACATCTTTTTTACTGCTGATAATGCTTTTGTGTGGCGTTTGGGTCGGATGCACGTCACCGGGAGCTTCCGACATAACCACAAGCGATGAAACACAACAGGTTGCGCCGAGTTCGGAACCGGTCGAACTTAATATATCTCAATTTTCCGTGGTCCTTGCAAACAATTGCGACAGCGAGCTCACCGATCGCATAACCGTTATAGCAAAAGAGCTTAAAGCCGCGGGATTCGATATCCGATACAAGAGCGACTATGTATATCCGGGCGAGGATATTGTCGCGGGCGAATACGAGCTTTTGATCGGACTCACCAATCGCCCCGAATCGGCAAAATATCTTTCCGGACTTCGTGAAAAAGATAATATTATTGCCTACGAAAACGACCGCGTCATAATAGGCGGCGGAAGCACCGAGGCGACCATAGCTGCAGTCGAGCGTTTTGTTGACCAATATCTTGACTTGTCGGACGGCAGCTTTGCAATGTATCCGAGCAAGTCGGATCTCGTCAAGGCTGATTACGCTGTTGGCTATGTTGAGCTTAACGGCGCGTGGCTTTCGGAGTATTCTATCGTTTATGACGATGACAGCGTTTTGGCGCAGTACGCCGCCGAAAACCTGTGTGATCTGTTGTACGATCTTTCCGGCGTAGAGCTGAAGGTGGTATCGGATGCGGCAACGGCAGAGACAGATCATGAAATATTGATCGGTCTGACAGATCGCGCAGCAAGTATAACATACAGCGATGTCAACTGCGGCGACGGAGAATATCTTCTTGCCGCCGACAACGGCAAAATAGTAATGCTGGGCGACGGATATATGGTTGGCGGCGGAGCAAGTGCTTTGGTATGGGACTACATCGCATGCGGTGAACGCGGCGCCGATGTGAGCGTGACTGTCGATTCGAAGGCAACGGTGTCTACGGTTGAATTTACCGAGCCGACAAGCGCCATTCTCATGATAGGTGACGGCATGGGACCCAACCACATCGAAGCGGCAAGATCCGAGGGAATGGAGATATTCTTCGCCGAGACTCTTCCCAATGTCGGCACATGCCGTACATATTCATATTCGGTAACACCTCTCAAGCAAGCCACCTATACCGACAGCGCGGCGGCAGCCACCGCGTTGGCGACGGGGTATAAAACCATAAACGGCTATGTCGGTCTCGACCAAATGAGAAAATCTCGGAAAAATGTGCGCGAACTGGCTCAATCAACCGGTGCCAAGACTGCCATAATAACCACCGATGTAATCACAGGTGCGACCCCGGCAGGCTTTTTGGCTCATTGCCTCAGCCGCAAGAGCACCGCGGAGATACAGAGTCAGATAGATGCGCTTATTGCCGATGGCAGCGTCGATTGGTGCGCAGGCAGTGTGGATAACGAGCTTAGGCAAAATGCACGTGATGCGCTGAAGCTTATATCCGCTGACGGTTCGAACTTTTTTATGATGCTTGAGGAAGCTTATATAGACAAAAATTCGCACAACAACGTTTATGACGGTATGGTGGACGCAGTCAAAAGGTTTAACGATACGATCGCATACGTTATCGAATTTGTCGTAATGCATCCAAATACTGCGCTTATTGTTACAGCCGATCACGAGACCGGCGGCGTTAAGACTTCGGATAGCGGCAGCTTTGCTTTTACAAAGACCACTCACACAAATACAGATGTTCCGTTGTTTACCATAGGATACGGCACAGAGACGCTTACCGTCGATGTTTGCAATAATGTGAATATTGCTAAATTTATTGCGACAATATTCGGAAATGACGATTTCGGAAGTCATAATGTAAAATAGTGTGAAGAATCAATCCGAGGGGCGGTCTCGGTGAGACAGTCTCATCGAAAACGACGGTGAGGCACCGTTGTTTTTACGGAGATTGATATTATAAAACCGAAGCATTGGGAATGTGTCTCAATGCTTCGGTCTTTGTTTATCTTGTTAGGAGTCTGTATCTTATCAGCAGCGGCAATACCCCGAGCTTTTTCGGCGACGCAAAGCATCGCCAGAGCCACTCAAGCTTAAGCTTTATGAACAACATCGGCGCACGGCGAATGTTGCCCGACCATACATCCAATGCTCCGCCAAGACAGATACACACCTTAATATTGCAATTCTTCAAAAGATCATGGTGTTCCGCCACCCACATTTCTTGTCGCGGAGCACCGAGACATACTATCAAAAGCTCGGGGTGTGTGTCGTTCAGCGCTTTTTTAATGATAGCGTCGTCGAGCTCGGCATAACCGTTCAGCACCCCGCAAATTTCGAGCTCGGAAATATCGCAGCGAAGTTTTTTGGCGGCTTTTTCTGCCACTCCGGCTCCGGCACCAAGCAAAAAAACCTTTTTTTGAAGCAGAGCGGCTCTCTCTAAAAGCCGGTGCCCCAGATCGATACCGGCCACGCGTTCCGGCAGCGGTGTGCCTGCGCGTATTGAGGCATCCACAACTCCGACTCCGTCAGCAAGAACAAGGTCGGAGGAGTTGATAACATTCTTGTATTGTTCATCCTCGTGACAAAGCATTGAGATAACAGGATTGGGAGTTACTATCGTCAGCGGTCGGTCGCGGCATTCGAGCAATGCGCGCGACGCAAGTTCGACAGACTCGTCTGTTGTCAGCGGATCGAATTCCACTCCGAGAACTGATATTCTGTCTTTCGTGCCATCGAACGAGATCGTGCAAAATCCGAGCGCCGATGGTGAGTGGCGTTTACTGTATTTAGAATTCTCGGCGCGGCAGATCGATATTGCGTACAAACGCCCCCCGGCGATCCTTGAGAAGGATTCCAGCACCGTGCCTTGCGGTTTTTCTTTGCACTCCGCAAGTGTTCCTCCGGCGAATTTGGATGATGCTTCATATTTCGTCCAAGCTATAACGGTTGATATGGCGTCATCTCCTTCTTTGCCGAAGCTGCGCGGGACGAGCCATCTGCTTGAAATTCGATCGAATAAATACTTTTTTTGCTCAAGCTCACATTGTGAAACGCATTGAATATCAGCGCCGATCGGAGCGCCGAGCGAAAGCACGCATACGACCGATCCGTCGCTGTGAGCGATCGAAAAATGCAGATCCGAATCAACGGGGAATTCAGGTTTGCCAAATTCATTGCGTGTGATCCCAGTGCCTTTTCCTGTTGTGATCCCGGCTTTTTTCAATAATTTTAAAAGCAATGCAGCACCGCAAAGAGATTCGCGGCGGCTGTCAGATCTCTTTTTGTTCAGCGAATCCACGTATTCTTTTCCGAATGCATTCGAAAGCTTTTTTGTGTCAACGGCAATCTTGTCGCATTCAACGAAATCGAAATAAATATGTATCATGGCAAACGCCGTCCTTGTTTTGGTTATTCTGTGTTGATTATATCACAGGAACGATATTTTTTCAATAGCTCGACGTTTTTTAATGCATGCATGTGTTGATTCTTGACTTTATTACAGTTAAAATTAAATTAATAATAATCGGTTGCATTTTTGTGTTAAAAGTGGTATAATAAGATTTATGCTTGAAAAAAGAATCACAAGTCAAGAAGAAAGGAAACGATATGATAAAAAGACTTTATGCATGCGTGCGGGAATACAAGTTTGTCTCGTGGCTCACTCCGTTGCTCATTCTCGGCGAAGCGATCATTGAGGCTTTAATTCCTTACCGCATTGCAAATCTTATTAACAACCTAAGTGAAAACGGTGTTGTTCTTGATAGTATTATAAAGGATGGGCTTATACTTGTTGTTATGGCAAGCCTGTCTCTTGTGTTCGGTGCTCTCGCCGCATATACTGCATCGAAGGCAGGCTCGGGCTTTGCCAAGAACCTTCGTCACGATATGTATGAGCGTATCTGCACTTATTCATTTGCCAATATCGACAAGTTCTCATCGTCTTCACTTGTTACAAGAATGACAACGGATGTCGGAAACGTGCAGATGGCATTCATGATAATAATCAGAATGGCGATAAGATGTCCGCTTATGCTTACATTCTCCATAATAATGGCATATATAATGGGTGGAAGTTTGTCGACACTGTTTGTTATAGTAGTGCCGTTTTTGGCGGTCGGTCTGTTTTTGGTCGCCAAAAATGCAATGCCTGCTTTCAGAAGCGTTTTCAGAAAATACGACAAGCTCAACGAATCTATCGAAGAAAACGTATCTGCCATGCGCGCAGTGAAAAGCTTTGTGCGCGAGGACTATGAAAAAGAAAAATTTTCACGCGCGTCGGAGGAAATAAGAAAGGATTTTACCCACGCAGAGCGTATTGTGGCTTTAAACTCTCCTCTTATGCAGATGTGCCTTTATTTTAACATGGTATTTATTCTGTATATCGGTTCTCGCCTTGTGATAACGAGCTCGGGAAGCTATATAAATGTTGGACAACTGTCCGCGATGCTCACATACGGCTTCCAGATACTTTCCTCACTCATGACCGTGGCAATGGTGTGCGTAATGCTTACGTTGTCGGCGGAATCGGCAAAGCGTATTTATGAAGTGCTGAGCGAGGAACCCTCTCTTGCGGATCCCGAAAATGCCTTGACCGAGGTGAGTGACGGATCGATCGATTTTGATAATGTCAGCTTTAAATATTCAGAAAGCTCAGAAAAAAATGCGCTTGAGAATGTTGATATTCACATTCGTTCGGGTGAGACGGTGGGAATACTCGGCGGCACGGGTTCGGGAAAGTCAACTTTGGTGCAGTTGATTCCAAGACTATACGATGTGACCGATGGCGTTATTCGCGTAGGCGGCAAGGATGTGCGTGAATATGCACTGGATTCCTTGCGCGATCAAGTTGCAATGGTGCTTCAAAAAAATCTGCTTTTTGCGGGCACTATAAACGAAAATCTGCGTTGGGGCAACGAGAGCGCCACCGACGAGGAGATCTGCGAGGCGTGTCGATTGGCGCAGGCGGATGAATTTATCAGTCTCATGCCGGATGGCTATAATACGAGAATAGAGCAGGGCGGCACAAACGTTTCCGGCGGTCAAAAGCAAAGACTGTGCATTGCTCGTGCCTTGTTGAAAAAGCCGAGGATATTGATTTTGGACGATTCGACCAGCGCGGTCGATACCAAAACCGACGCACTGATACGCTCCGGCTTTAAGACATATATTCCCGAAACGACCAAGGTCATCATAGCGCAGCGTGTTGCTTCGGTGATGGATGCGGATAAGATCATAGTTATGGATGGCGGGCATATCGTTGATACCGGAACACACGATGAATTGATAGCTCGGTGCGAAATATATAAAGACATTTACGAACAACAGACGAGAGGAGGGGAGGATAATGATTAAAGGCGAAAAAAAGAATAAGGCCGATCCGCGTTCGCTTTTGCGTGTGGTGCGTCTTCTTTACGAAAGCTATCCGGTGCTTGTTATCATAACAGCGTTATGCATTGTTTTTTCCGCGGTCGTATCGTCGATCCCGTCGATATTCGTTCAAAGCATAATCGAAATCATCGAAAATCACATTGAAGAAGGCAACTGGTCCGATGCAAGACCGATTATTGTTCAGAAGCTGATCTGGTTGGTCACATTTTACGCCCTGTCAATTATTTCGATGTTTGCATATACTCAGCTGATGGCATATATCACGCAAGGCTTTCTTGCCAAGCTTCGCTGCCGCATGTTTGAGGGAATGCAGGACCTTCCGATAAAGTATTTTGACACGCATAAGCATGGCGATATCATGAGTTATTACACCAATGATATCGATGCCCTACGAGAGCTTGTCTCGCAATCGCTGCCGCAGATGATATCCTCCGGCGTCATTGTTCTCACGGTGCTTTTTTTAATGATATATTTTTGCGGGTGGCTTACACTGCTTGTCATTTTGGGAGTGCTTGCCATGCTGCTCGTTTCCAAGAAATTCGGCGGTGGATCGGCAAAGTATTTTGTTAAGCAACAGACAGCAATGGGACGCGCCGAGGGCTTTATTCAGGAAATGATGAACGGTATGAAGGTCGTAAAGGTCTTCTGCCACGAGAATCAAAGCGCGGCGGATTTTGATAAGATCAATGTCGACCTGTACGAGGACAGCCGACGCGCGCATTCATATGCCAGCATGCTCGGCCCGATCATCATGAATATAGGCAATGTCCTTTATGTTCTTACCGCTGTCATAGGCGGCGTATTGATCCTTAACGAGGTTCCGAACTTCAGCCTATCTATGAAACCGATGGGCGTCAGTGTTCTGGTTTCTTTTCTCAGTATGACCAAGCAATTTACAGGTAACGTCAACCAGCTGTCGCAGCAGATAAACAATATCGTAATGGCGATGGCGGGAGCCGACAGGATATTTTCACTCATGGACGAATCTCCCGAGACGGATGATGGATATGTTACTCTTGTTAATGCCGAAATAGCCCCTAACGGCAAAATCACCGAGACTGACAAGCGTACCGGTATGTGGGCGTGGAAGCATCCGCACGGCGACGGAAGCTTGACTTACACACGTCTTTGCGGAGATGTGAGATTGGTTGATGTGGACTTTGCTTATGAGGAAGGCAAGGATGTGCTGCATGACGTATCCGTCTATGCCGAGCCTGGTCAAAAGGTTGCTTTTGTCGGTGCGACGGGCGCCGGAAAAACGACGATAACCAATCTGATCAACCGTTTTTATGATATCGCAGACGGAAAGATCCGTTACGATGGTATAAACGTCAACAAGATCAAAAAAGCCGATCTGCGCCATTCTCTCGGAATAGTCTTGCAGGATACGAATCTGTTCACCGGAAGTGTTATGGATAATATTCGCTACGGAAGGCTCGAGGCTACCGATGAAGAATGCAAGGCTGCGGCAAAGCTCGCGGGAGCTGATGATTTTATTGTCAGATTGCCGCAAGGCTATAATACGATGCTCACCAACAACGGCACCAATCTTTCGCAGGGTCAGCGTCAGCTGATCGCAATAGCTCGCGCCGCGGTCGCGGACCCGCCGGTGATGATACTTGACGAGGCAACCTCTTCGATAGACACCCGTACCGAGGCAATAGTTCAGCGTGGAATGGATAAACTTATGGAGGGCAGAACGGTATTTGTGATAGCGCACCGCCTGTCCACGGTCATGAACTCGGATGTTATCATGGTATTGGATCATGGGCGTATCATAGAGCGCGGTAACCATGAAAAGCTTATCGCCGAGCGAGGAACCTATTACAGGCTCTATACCGGTGCTTTTGAGCTTGAATGAGTTTAAAATTATATTTGTTTAAAATTATATTTAAAATATGGGAGCTGTTTTGCTTAGTGCAAGACAGCCCCTGCTTTTTTATGCATATTTCGGTCATATTTACAATGCATTTTATCGCGCATGTGCGAAACAATATGAACAGAACAGTGCGATTGAAGCAAGATCAAAATAAAAAACTCCCTACGGGCAAAAACACGGAGCTTGAATAAAATGAACTTTAAAGATAAAATAAGTCACAAAAAGGTCATCTGCCGAGCAATAGCGCTTATGACGGTGTTCGTGTCGGCGCTGTCTCTTTCCATTCCCGTGACAACTACCGCGTTTTCAAATGAAGCTTATAACTGGTATTGTATAAGAACTCCCGACAACCAAAGACCGCCATGTCCACCTGAAATGTCATTTATAAGCGAGCATCACGGTTATTATATAGATGACAAAAGATCGGATGATGACAAGGATAAGGTGATATATCTTACATTCGACGCCGGATATGAAAACGGAAATGTCAAAAAAACACTTGATATCCTAAAAGAAAAGGGAGTTACTGCCGCATTCTTCATTTTGGGAAATCTTATAAACTCGAACGGCGAGCTTGTCAAGCGAATGTCGGACGATGGGCATCTTGTGTGCAATCATACCTATCATCACAAGGATATGAGTCAAGTGTCAAGTAAAGAAGAATTTGTGCGCGAGCTTGCCTCGCTGGAGAATGCGTATCGCGAGCTCACGGGTGCGGAACTTTCAAAGTATTACAGACCGCCGGAGGGGCGATTCTCTGAGAATAATCTGATTTATGCCGAGGAAATGGGCTATTCGACCGTGTTTTGGAGCTTTGCCTACGCCGATTGGGACAACAACAAGCAGCCATCCGCCGAATATGCCGTAAATAAGATAACGTCAAACGTACACAACGGCGCGGTCGTGCTGTTGCATCCGACTTCTGCGACCAATGTGGAAATATTGCCGACAATTATCGATTTCTTAAAAGACGCGGGTTATCGCTTCGGAGCGCTTGACGAGCTTTGTGCGTCTTCGTCGGATACCGAAAGCTTACAATGAGGCGCTTGGCGTTATTCGTTATCCTCGCGGGGGCGTGTCTTGCGCTTGTGTCGGTCGCGCGACCGACATTGGACGCAGACGTTATAAAATCGGACGTCGACGCTGACGGTAAAGCAGGAGCGGAAGAATTTCGCGTTTTTTCTCAGGGTCAGGCGGGAAACGGTTATGTGTCGTTGACCTTTGATGATGGACCCGATCCCGTATTAACTCCGCAAATACTTGATATTCTTGCCGATAACGATATCAGGGCGACATTCTTTGTTGTCGGAAAAAACGCGGAGCAATATCCGGCGCTTATAGATCGTATTATAAGCGAAGGTCATGAGATAGGAAATCACACCTACAGTCACGCATATCTGGGGAGCGCGGGGGCGACGATCACGCATTCGGAAATATCCGCTTGCGACGACAAGATATTTGAGCATTCGGAATACTGTGTTCGATTGTTTCGACCACCGGGTGGAATTATGAGCCGAGAAATATCAAATGTGTGCCGAGAATACGGGTATGACGTGGTCCTGTGGAGCATCGACACGCGCGATTGGACAGGGAGGAGCGCCGCGGAGATAGTTAACGAGGTGTACAATAATATTCGAGACGGAGCGATAATATTAATGCACGACGGCGTTCGCGGCCATACCGCCGAAGCGCTTGAGGAGATCATTCCCGAATTACGATCAAGAGGTTATGAGTTCGTCATAGCGTCCAAACTGATAAACAGGTAAATATCAATAAGCAGAGCCGCTGCGCAATGCAGCGGCTCTGCTGTTGATTATTCGTTTTCTTCCTCGTAGTAGTATTCCACCTCGGGCTCGTTGCTGTTATCGTTCGAATCTTTAACCGTTTTGATCATATATTTTTCTATGACGGGGTACGCACCGTAGGTCGAAAAAAGCGTAACGGCAGGTAACAGATAGAAGAACGGAAGTATTGCGGGAACGATGATGTTGAACATGCTGCAAATAATAAAGAGCAGTACATTTAACGCAATGATGCAGAGCATTCCGAAAACCGACATGAGATTTCGTTTTATTCCGAGTATGGAGAATATAAAAGCATTCTTAAATATCTTCCATGTGCCGAGATCGAACGTCACCAGCATTTGGTAGATGTAAAAGCGCATAAAGAAATAGATGATACAGAGTGCGCATGTGGCGAAAAACATGAAATCCTTCCCAAAGCTTCCGCCGTTTGAAAGACAAAAGATAAAGTCGATTGTGAGTATTGCAACAATCGCGGCATCTATAAGCCCCATAAAGAAGCCTTGCTTGAAATTCCGTTTGATCGCATAGAAAAAGTCGCTGTAGATAAATACCGGCTCGCGACGCACCATGCCGCGTGTGCAATATGCCGCGCCGACATTAACAAAGCCCCATATCAAGAACACGAGCAATGCCATTCCCGCGATGGTATATATCTGCCACGCCTTCAGCACGTGCATGTTGAGCTGTTGCCCGAACATGCCGAGATATGACATCAATGTCGGGGAGGGGGACATTGTGTATGCGCCATACAGTGAGGAATATATCGTGCTCTCCTGCGACGGCGTTGTTGCGCTGTTGATGTATACATAGAATATCACCAGAAACGGAATGACCAGCGCTATCATTAAGGTGTTTAGCGACAGTATCTTGTTGAAGTTTCGAAAAATGAACTTCGGCATATGTTTGAGATCCGGCTTGAACGGAGGCTCCTTTTTTGACACACCGTGCCCATCCTTATCGGGGTTGAAAAAGTTGAACAGCTTTCGGCTGAAGGTCTTTTTTTCATCTTTCATCGGTTTTAAAATCCTTATATGTTAAAAATATGTATGAATACAAGATATACCGTCTTTAAAATTACAGTCAAGCCCTCTGCGGCAGCGAATGACAAAAGATAGATGCCGAATCTTGCGGTAAAAATTATATTTGGCACACGTTCGGAAAGTCCGCGAAAAACGACTGCGGCGCGAGATGCAAAGCATGCGGCGAGAACCGACAATATCGACATCACGCAATAAGTGAGCAGAAATATCGCGGATGATAGTAAAGGATGCTTGACGTTGATGGCTTGAGCTGCCGCCGCGGTTGCAAGCGCTCCTATCGATATGCCGAGCGCAAATCCGCGCAAGATCAGAATCGCATTACAGCCTTGATGGCATATATAAGTTACTCCGAACATAAAAACGAGAAGCAACAATAGTGCATCGATTCTCGAAGCTTTTAAAATGATCTTTAAGACCTCAAAAAAACCGTGCACGTTTTCAAATGGCGGCAAAAAACAATACCGTATGTATTCGGAAAGGGAAGTGCTGTATTCGTAACCGCACATGACATTGAAGATCAGCCCCATGGCCGTTCCGCATACCAACATTGCCAAATATCGAATGGTGTCCGCATACTTTGCGGTGTTCTCGCGCAGTTCGGATCTTTTTATCTTGATATTCGATATATCCATGCCCGCTCTCTCTTTCGGATAGCTCAGTATACACAAATATATGCGGATATCGGAGTAAATATATTAAGTAAATATTATAATTGAGGCATTGTTTTTGTTACCGCGGTCTGCCGCAGCACTTCGAAGGCAAGCACCGATACCGCGCATGCGGTCGACAAAGAGCCCATAAACGGTCTTCCGTACTCTATTCTGATCGCTCCGTCGCATACCGAGCGCATGGCAGAAGATATGCCTCTTTTTTCTCCGCCCATAATTATCAAAAGGGGAAGAGATAGCTTGGCTTGCGTGCAGGAGATCGAATCTCGTATTTCGGAACACAGCAGTTTGTATCCGCTTTCGCGGAAATGATTCGCTGCTTGCAATGCACCGTTCGGCGTATTGTAGATCGGCATCAGTTCATATGCTCCGGCAGAAGATCGCGAAATAATACCATCCGCGTCGATTAGGTGTGTGCCGGATACAACTATTCCGTCGGCACCGGCAGCATATAACGAGCGTATCGAATATCCAAAGCTGTAAGGATCCTCGATGCCGTCAAAAAGCATGAAAAAACCTTTCGGCGGCAGCTTGGCTGACTCAACGGAAAGCACATATCTCTTTTGAGCTCGTAAGGCGATACCTCCATGAGTGTTTCCGCCGGTTATTTCGTTCATATACTCGGACGCACAATAGCGAAGCGGAATATCGTATTCTGCGGATTTCGCCCTAAGATATGATATACGTCGCCTGGCGCGGTCGTTGCCGTGTAGTTTGCATTCGTCAACCAGGATCTCATCGATCTTTCTCGATGGCGCATTGTTATCAAGTGCCTTGAAGCATGCACTGACGGCTGTTATGCCCTCGATCACAACACCGTTATCGTTGTTCGGATCCATTTTTAATAATTAAAATCTCCATTAGAATTAATTTGATCTTTTTTATAACGTGTCATTGTACGCGTTGCTCGAATCATATAATTATATCACAAACATATTTTTCATTAATGAATTTTTTTTGAATATTGAACATTATTCACGACGGCACTTGCAAAACTGTTTCTATTGGATGCGCGCAGGTTTGCGGTGCGGTCTCGAGTGAAGAAAGGAACTTAAATAATGTATATAAATGACAGAAAAGAACGTTGCGTTGAACTGGCGCACTATATGCTCGATAATCAAACGACAGTTCGGCAGGCTGCGGCGTTCTTCGGAATCAGCAAGAGCACGGTACATAAAGATATCACCGAAACGCTGAAGCGTGTAGCTCCGGCATTGTACAACGAGACTCAAGCGCTTTTGGATCTCAATAAGCGCGAGCGACATATTCGAGGCGGAGAAGCGACAAAACGAAAATACAGAGATCTGAAAAGCAGATGCTCGGACGGCCCGGAAGAAGCAAAAGATCACACTAATTCCGCGGACGGCAAAAGTTGTACATCGACAGCATGAGGCGGTTAAATTCGATCTCTCCGAGATGGTTTTTCAAAGGATTGAAATGATCCCCGGTCTCGGCTTCATAAACGCCCAAACGTCTCGCGCCGGCTCCGAAGACAACTCGATGGCCGGTCTCAAGAAGATGTATGACATATTCTACCGTTTTCTCGACATCCAGTGCTCTCGTACAGAATTGAAACACGGCATTCGGAGTCTTTTCGATTGCTTTGATGTCATCCGGCGAATAAGTGAGTAGATTTCGTTCAAAGTTGGTGAATATCGGATATATGTTCAAGTGATAAGTCAACCGGTTTATATCCTTCCAGAGAATGCTGTCAAAGCACGGACAGGGAAGCGAGACAAAGATATATTTGCGCCCGAAATCTTCAAGTGCCAATGCGGATATATTTTTATCATCAAAGCATGACGGGCGCAGAACTATCTCGGCAGACAATGACCAGCGCGCGTCGCGTGGCAGGTATTCCTTGAGTGCGTGGAAAATGATATTGCGTTTTTTGATAAAGCTTTCGACTCTCGTAACTTGAGGATATGGACTGGGTGTGTAACGTGGAACAAAAACGACACGGCCGATCTCTGCGTAGGAGAGTCCGTCTATCAGTGCGGCGGCTTCCGCAAAGCTGGTTGGTCCGTCTGGGCGCATCGGCAGCGATTTATTCATGAAATCCGTGTAAATACCGCGCATGTCTTGTTGTGCATCCTTTGAATATATGTTTAAAATGTAATAACGGAGGAGTGGATCGAAAATGGTCACTTGCGCAAAATCAAAGTTTTGCGCAAGTGAGGGAGGCGCTTTAGGGAAATTTCGGGCATGATCGTCTTAACCGCCGCCGGACGACCGGTTGAGGCGAAGATGTTTAATAAACATGCTACCAGAACCGACTCGGCGTTAGTATTGCAGACTGCTGATATATGATCTGTCGATTATCGAAAATGTGTCGTTTTCTTCTTTAATGGTCAAGTATATTCTGCGAATGGCGTCGCTGCCCATGTCGCTTCGCAGCGTTCCGTTGTTGTTCTTTATCATATAATCCAAGCCAAAGTTGTAATAACGGACTCCGCTGTCGCTCGAATCATCATACCAATATGTCACGGCGGTTATCGTTATCGAATACAGCTTTTGCGGCGTAAAGCTTTCTTTGGGAGTCGAGTCGGTGTTTTTATAATATTCGGCACCGAAGAACGAATTGTATTTGGATACATCTCCCGCTATCATTGCATCTATGCAATCCATCAAGAACAGTACCGGCTCGCGATATACCTCGGAAACATCTTCCATGTTATCACGTTCCACGGACACTGTCATATAACCGTCCGGATTCGTGTAGTATATGTTTCTGTCGTATCCCATGTATACCTTGTCCTCGGTGATATCCTCATTGTAATCCGCATAATCGAATTGATATTTGTTTTGTTGCTCTTCCGGCGCGTTATTTTCAAGTTTGGATATGAGTAATGCCACAATGCTCATTACTATAAGGATAACGCTGATAACGGCGATCGTTATAAGCAAGTTTTTTTTGCGATCGACTGCTTTCGATTTCTTTAACGAGTGACCGCCAAAAGTCTTATTTGAATGTTTGTTTGGATAATTATTGCTCATTTTTGTTTGTTCCGTTGTGTTGATTTTGTTGCTTTTATTAATTTTACCACTTGTTGTGTCGATTTTCAAGTAAAAAACAGAAGTTTTTTATTGCCAATCGTACTTTTTTGTGATATAATAATATGAAATTTTATACGAATTTTCGAAAGTGACATGTAATCATGAAATATTTAATATTGATCCCGGACGGAATGGCAGACGAACCGGTACCCGAGCTTGGCGGTAAAACGCCAATGCAAGTTGCACATAAGCCGACTATGGACATGCTTGCACGAAAATCGCATGTCGGAACGGTATTAAATGTTCCCGACGGTATGGTCCCGGAATCGGATACCGCAAACATGGCAATTCTGTCGTTCGATCCAAAGATCTATTCAAAAGGACGTTCGCCGCTTGAGGCGGTCAGTATGGGGATCGAAATGAAGCCCGGCGATGTTGCCGTGAGATGCAACACCGTCACTCTTTCGGACGCAGTTCCCGGTCAGCCGTACGAAAAACGCATAATGCTTGACCACAGCGCGGATGAGATCTCCACCGATGAGGCCGCCGAGCTTATAAAGACCTTGAATGAGCATTTCGCGAATGACAAACTGCATTTTTATACGGGTGTAAGCTATCGGCATTGTCTTATTTGGAACGGCGCCGATGAGAAATACGATTTTGTACGTCCGCATAATATAATAGATCGCGAGATAGGTGAATATCTGCCCGATGCGAATTCTGCCGGCGACTACCTGAATTTGATGCGCGAAGGAGCGAAATTGCTCGAAACACATCCGATAAATACGGCACGACGTGAGTTGGGGCTGAAGCCCGCAAACGCCATTTGGCTTTGGAGCGCCGGAACCAAGCCCGCTCTTCCCTCTTTCTTTGAGAAATTCGGCCTTAAGGCTACCGTCGTGTCAGCCGTTGACCTTATAAAAGGCATAGGAATGTGCGCAGGTATGGAAGTGGTTGATGTTGTTGGCGCGACGGGAAATATCCATACAAATTTCAGCGGCAAAGCCGAAGCGGCGATAAACGCCTTTAAAAACGGTTCCGAACTTGTCTATGTGCATGTTGAGGCTCCGGATGAATGCGGACATCGCGCCGAGATCGAAAACAAAGTACGTGCGATCGAGCTTATTGACGATAAGATCCTGAATCCCGTGTTGGCTTATCTTGAATGCTGTGGTGAAGATTTCGGCATTATGGTGTTGCCGGATCATCCCACGCCGCTTTGCAAGCGCACGCACACCTCGGATCCCGTCCCTTATTTTATGTATTCCGGCAGCAAAAACAGCAACGGCGTTGAATGCTTCACCGAAGCCGCCGCGATTGCCGAGTGCGCATTCACTGCGGACGGCTCAGAATTGATGCAAGCCTTTATAGATTATTGCAATTCATAAGCAGGTATTAATAAAAATTCCGAAAAAGGATAAAAAATCATGTTTACGAAAAAAAACAGATCGCCGAATCCGGACGAAAAGGTGTCGGCCGTGCAGCAGGAAGAAAAGCAGTCGGTAATTGCGGAAGCGTTTGACTATTACGAGCTTTGCTTGCTCTCAATATGTGCGGTGATCATTATTTTCAGCTTTTTTATTCGGCTCAATCGTGTTGACGGTCAATCAATGGAGGATACTCTCCACGACGGCGATATGCTTGTTGTTTCCGACCTGTTTTACACGCCGAGTCGCGGAGATGTCATTGTATTTCACCAAACGGGAAACCAAGACGAGAATATTAATTCAAGCTCGTTGAATGAGCCCGTGGTTAAGCGTGTCATAGCAACCGCCGGAGAATGGATAGATATCAAGCTCGAAGACGATAAGCTTGTTGTGACCGTATGGGATGAAAAAATGGAAAACGCACGTATCCTCGAAGAGGATTATGCCGCTTACAAGAAGCCTCAGATGTGGAATCCCACGGGATATCACGAATACCCCGTGCAGATTCCCGAGGGACACGTCTTTGTTATGGGAGATAACAGATGGCATTCGTCCGACAGTCGATCCGCATTGATCGGACTTGTGGATTGCAGGCGCATACTCGGGCATGTTCTCTTGCGCTTGACGCCGTTTGATAAATTCGGAGCAGTTGATTAAAATGGGAATTCAATCAAAACAAATACAGTGGTTTCCGGGGCACATGGCCAAGACTCGCCGTATGATAGGCGAGCATCTTTCGCTCGTCGATGCGGTCATTGAGTTGCTTGATGCGCGTATCCCCGCCAGCTCGCGTAACCCCGAGATCGACAGACTATGCGGGAACAAACCTCGTGTTGTCGTGTTGAACAAATCCGGACTTGCAGATGCGGATATAACGTCCGAGTGGGTAAAAAAATACACCAAGGACGGAATAATATGTATTGCTTGCGATTGTATTTCCGGAATGGGAATATCGAAAGTGGCACCGACACTGCGCGAGCTTTGCGCCGAAAAGCTTGACCGATATCGCGCAAAGGGGATGGACGGTCGACGCCTTAAGACCATGGTCTTGGGAATCCCCAATGTCGGTAAATCCTCGTTGATCAATCGATTGACAGGCTCAAAAAAGACAAGAGTGGAAAATCGTCCCGGTGTGACGCTGGATAAGCAATGGGTGGCAACTTCACAGGGATTCGACATGCTCGATATGCCCGGAGTGCTCTGGCCTAAATTTGACGATCGCAGAGTCGCGGAAAATTTGGCTCTCACCGGTGCCATAAAGGATGCCATACTTGATCCCGAAGAACTTGCGAGTGTGCTGTGCAGTCGAATTTACACGATTTCTCCGGAACTTTTGATCGAGCGTTATAAGCTTGGTTCGGAGCTTGACGCCGAGCTAAGAGGATACGAGATCCTTGAGCTTATCGGCAAAAAGCGCGGGTATCTTTTGCGCGGCGGCGAGGCGGATCTTGAGAGGACCGCGAAAATGCTTCTCGATGAGTTCAGGGGGGCCAAGATCGGGCGAATATCTCTTGAAACACCGAAAGTTCCAAAGTCGACCGCAAAATAAAAATGTAAGGAGAAGGTTCTCGATGAATTCAAAACGGACCACAAAAAAGCAACTTTGCTACAGCATTGAAACCGAGCTTGCCAATGGCGGCTTCGAGCGTACATGCGGTGTCGATGAAGCGGGACGCGGACCGCTTTGCGGCCCGGTCGTCGCCGCAGCGTGCGTTTTGCCGCTTGGCGTTGAAATAAAGGGGCTCAACGATTCAAAAAAGCTTTCTCCGCATCGACGCGAAGAACTGTTTGAGGTCATTAAGGCCGAAGCGATCGATTACGCCGTTGCCGAGGCATCTGTCGAGGAGATAGACGAGCTCAATATATTGGAAGCTACCTTATTGGCAATGCGACGCGCGGTGGCATCATTGAAGGTGCATCCGGATTATTTGCTCGTGGACGGAAACATTTATCGCGATTTTGATATTCCGGGAAGATCGGTAATAGGCGGCGACGGTATATCCCCATCTATTGCCGCGGCGTCTATTCTTGCAAAGGTAACGCGTGACAGGATATGCACAGAGCTTGACAGAGAGTATCCTCAGTACGGAATTGCAAAGCACAAGGGATACGGAACACCTGCTCACAAAGAGGCGCTTGAAACATTCGGCCCGTGCAAGATCTATCGCAAGCAATTCATTCGCTTTTTGAACAAAAAAGATGAAACCGTTTAAAGCCTTTGAAAAACTCGGTCCGACAGAAAAAGATGCGGATCCGGACGTCAAGTCATCCGTCAACCCCAAAGCAGCGCACGGCAAGCTGGGCGAGGATGCTGCTGTCGATTGGCTGAAAAAGAACGGTTATTGCATTAATGCGCGCAATGTGCGCATTGGACACCATGAGCTGGACATTATAGCCGAGGATGATGATTATATCGTATTTGTCGAGGTCAAAACGAGGACAGAGGCACCGCCGATGTCGCTGTATACATACGGTCGACCCGCATCGGCTGTAAATTATAAGAAAAAACAAAATATCATTATCGCAGCTGAGGCTCATCTGCGCCTACATCCCACGAACAAGCGAGTGCGGATAGATGTAATTGAAGTATATTTGAACCGTTGCGGTGAGAATGACACTCCGACAATATCGAATATCAACCACATCAGAAATGCTTTTTGTGTGAGATGATCCCCGCGTGTTTGTGTACATTGCCTTAATTTGATCTCGCTTGAATTAACATTTGAGATGAAAGGAATATTTCTGAAATGAAGCTTTTCGATCTTCACTGCGATACACCATATCGCCTTCAAACCGAAGCCCAGCATTTGTATGACAACGAACTTCACATTTCGTTAAAGCGCGTCAAATGCTATGATAATTACGGACAGGTGGCGGCCATCTGTGCCGATTACGACGACGACAATGCCACGGCATTTCGGCGCTTTAATGAAATAGCCGAAAACTTTTTTCTCGAGCTTAATATCAACAGCTCTCGTGCCGCGCTTTGTCTTACCGGCGAAGATATAAAAAATGCATGGAGCGAAAGCAAAGCTGCGTATATACTTAGCGTTGAGGATGCTCGCATACTGGATGGAGACATATCACGACTTGATCTGCTTTATGAAAAGGGCGTGCGTATTTTGACGTTGATGTGGGCGGGACTCACAGTTATAGGCGGTTCGCACAACACAGATGCCGGGCTTACCGATTTCGGGAAGCAAGTGGTTCGTCGTTGCTTTGAACTGGGGATAATACCGGATATATCGCATTCGAGCGCCGCAACAGCCGATGACGTTGCCTCTATAGCGGCGGAGTATAAAAGGCCGTTTATTGCGTCACACTCATGCGCATATGCACTTTATGATCACTCAAGGAATCTGCGCGATCGTCACATAGACGCCGTGATCGCCTCCGACGGCCTTATAGGTGTAAGCCTTTGTCGCTCGCATCTGGTGCGCGGCAATGCGGATATATCCGATGTTGTAAAGCATATTGAGTATTACATTGAAAGAGGAGCCGGCAATAATCTTTCATTCGGCTGTGATTTTGACGGAACTGATCTGCCGAGCGGGGTTAACGATGTGTGCGATCTAAATAAGCTCATTGAGCTTTTAAGTCTTGATGGAGTATCCGACGATCAGATAGAACGGCTGTTTTGGCGTAATGCATACGAATTTTCCGTCAAAAATATCGGTAAAGGGGTCGGAAGGATATGAGGTATATCAGCACGCGAGATACTTCTGCCGTCCCGGAGCGTATAAGATCGGCCGAGGCGATCAAGCGCGGCTTGGCGCCGGATGGAGGACTTTATCTTCCCGAGTATATACCGCATACCGATATAGAGTTCATAAGATCTCTTGCCGATCTTGATTACAGTAAAGCGGCAGCAAAGCTGCTGTCGCTTTATTTGGATGATTATACCGCAGAGGAACTCGAAGAAGACTGTCGGGCGGCTTATGGAAAGAATAATTTCTTTCACGAGCCGGCTCCGGTCGAATGTGTCGGGGACGGAGTATATTGTCTTGAATTGTGGCACGGTCCCACCTGTGCTTTCAAGGATATGGCATTGCAATTGATGCCGCGTCTGCTTTCGCGGGCTTTAAAAAAGACAGGAGAGCAAAGAAAAGCATTAGTGCTTGTGGCAACCTCGGGAGATACCGGAAAAGCCGCCCTTGAGGGATATAAGGATGTTCCGGGGGTCGAAATCAAGGTCTTTTATCCGGATAAAGGAGTGAGCCGCGTTCAAAAGCTGCAAATGATGACTCAAAGCGGCAGCAATGTTGACGTATGTGCCATAGACGGTAATTTCGATGATGCCCAGACCGGTGTCAAGAAGATATTTGCAAACGACATCATGATCGATGTCCTTAACGGTCACGGTTACTTTCTATCAAGTGCTAATTCGATCAACTGGGGGCGTTTGGTGCCGCAGATAGTTTATTATTATGTCGGATATGTAAAGCTCGTCAAGCTTAAAGCGATCCGGCTCGGCGAAAAAATAGACGTTACGGTACCCACAGGAAATTTTGGTAACATTTTTGCGGCTTATCTTGCCATGCGTATGGGGCTTCCGATAAGACGGCTTGTGTGTGCTTCGAATTCCAATAATATTTTGACCGATCTTTTGACTACCGGTGTGTATGATCTCAGGCGTCGATTTATCACCACCATGTCCCCTTCTATGGATATATTGATCTCAAGCAATCTTGAACGTCTTTTATATCTCATGACCGATGCTGCGACAACCAAGGATTTGATGCAACAACTCGACGTGTACCGCATGTATACTCTTCCCTCTTCTGCTTTTGAAAATATCAAACAGATTTTTTGCGGATACTATGCAAGCGAGTCGGATACTGCCGATACAATAAGAAGGTACTATGCCAACGAGCGTTATTTGTGCGATCCGCATACAGCCGTAGGGCTGTCATGTGCCGGCAATTACATTGCCGAACGCGGACAAGATGACAAGACGCCGATACTTGTGGCATCGACGGCAAGCCCGTACAAGTTTGCGGGAGATGTGCTCGCCGCCATATCCGACGGCTATAAGACCGACGATGCATTTGCAGCGCTTGATGAATTATGCGAGCGCACCGCGTGCCCCGTACCGGCACCTCTTGCGGAGCTGAAAAGGCGAAGAGTCATATATACTCGGGTCATCAAGGCTTCAAACATGAAAACAGATCTGATCATGCATCTGCACCTGTAGGCCAAACCGAAAAGTAACGACAGTATTATGCATTGAGCGGGCCGCCTTAAAGAGAAAGGCAGCCCGCCGAGATCATAATGCTATCGAAATTTCAGCTGTCGTCTCTGGGCTGAAATGTAGCGCATTCTGTTGCGCCGCTGCATTCTGCATTCGAGGGACCGACAACGATCTGCTTTGCCGTACAGTAGCATTCACCGGTGTGATGAACACAGTTCTTGACATCACACACTATGCCGTCAATGTGCTTGCAGGTGCAGCATTCACGTTTTTCATTGAGCTTTTCTTCCATTTTTAAACACACCTTTCGTTTTTTAGCATATACCGCCTCCGATTGCGGTATATTGATATTATTGCCGTGAAAATGATTACTATGCATTCTTTTTCCGCCGAAAGCGAGGAACGTCCGATATGTCTTTGTATGTAATAGCCGATCTGCATCTGCCCGGAGCTGATGAAAGATCCAAGTCCATGGATGTATTCGGCAAGCGCTGGGCCAATTATCGTGAACGCTTGGAGCGAAACTGGCGTGCCCTATTGACGGATTCGGATGACATAGTCATCCCCGGCGACATATCGTGGGCAATGAATCTGGAAGAGGCTCTGCGCGACCTTGAATTAATCGATTCTTTGCCGGGGAGAAAATATATAGGAAAGGGCAATCACGATTTTTGGTGGACTACGGCATCAAAGATGACTGCCTTTTTCGCCGAGAATAATTTTTCAACCTTGAATATACTTTATAATAACGCATATCTTGTTGACGGTGCGGTGATTTGCGGTTCGCGCGGTTGGTTCTTGGATGAATCGTCACAAAAGGCGGTGGGGAATGTCGACTGGAGCAAAATATGTGCGCGCGAGGCGGGCCGTCTGAAAGCAAGTCTTGAATATGCCGTAAAGATCAAGGCTCAATCTTGCACCGATCTCCCGATCATAGCATTCTTACACTTCCCGCCGGTATGGAACGGCAGTGTGGCAAGAGATATCGTTGATGTATTGCATGCATATAATATTTCACGGTGCTATTTCGGGCATATTCACAGTGAATATGTCAGCAGAAGTGCATTTGTATTTGAGGACATTGTATTTGAACTTATCTCAGCCGATCACTTGTCGTTTGCCCCGCGTCTTGTGACATTATAAAACAGATCATTGTATTATTTTTGTGAGTTGCCAAAGTAAAAACCGTTTTCAAAAGCAGTGGGCGGTATGTCAAA